>DHJG01000231.1:1215-1580 GCA_002404215.1 Desulfosporosinus sp. UBA4726 | reverse complement strand
TTAATGGTTGCCCAATTGGCATCACGTATTTTAGGCTTTTTGCGTGAGTCACTTATGGCTGGATTCTTTGGGCAGGGTGCCACCACGGATGCCTATAATACGGCCTTCGTCCTGCCAGACTTATTGTATTGGTTACTAGTAGGTGGAGTTTTAAGCGCAGCTTTCATTCCCGTGCTTTCTTCATATATCGCTAAAGGAAATGAGGATGAGGGCTGGCGGGTTGTCAGCTCTGTGGCGAATCTTATCTTCCTTGCTTTGGGCTTGTTAATTCTTGTGGGCCTTTTCTTCACACCTCAGTTTCTCCGTATGATGGTTCCTGGCTTTGTTAAGACGGGGAATATAGGCCTCGCGACCAACTTGACTCG
>DHJG01000231.1:349-1137 GCA_002404215.1 Desulfosporosinus sp. UBA4726 | reverse complement strand
TTGGGGACGGTTCTTTATAACGCGTGTATTATCTTTTTTGGAACGGTTATGGCAAATCCTGCGAAACCAGATAGTATTTCTGGGTTTGCGGTAGGGGTTGTGGTGGGAGCCTTTGTAAGTTTTGCAGTGCAAATCCCTGCTTTGCGGAAGGTGGGAGTGCGTTACCATCCGATTATTGACTGGCGCAATCCTGGCGTTCGTCGAATTGCGGCGCTTGCCGTGCCTATTATTATCAGTTATTCCTTGAATCAAATTCAAGTGGTGGTCAATAATAACTTCGGGTCATCGCTGTCTCCGGGGAGTATCACGGCTGTTTGGTATTCGTATCGTCTATTTCAGTTACCTGTGGGTATTTTTGCCTTAGCTATTGCAGTGGCAACCTTTCCGACAATGACAGAACAAGCAGCCTTGAAGCAATGGGATAAACTTCGTCAAACGATATCACAGGCTGTACGCATGGTTATCTTTATTACTGTGCCGATTTCGGCAGGGATGATTGTTTTGCGTTATCCCCTAATACGCGTTTTATTTCAGCATGGACACTTTACCGCACAAGACACCTTGACCACGGCGATTCCGTTGTTTTATTTCGCGATTGGAATTTCTTCGCAGTCTGTGATTCAGATTCTCCCGCGGGCTTTTTATGCCCTTCAGGATACTTGGACACCGGTGATCCTAGGGATTATCGCTATGGCGGTTAATATTATGGCTATGGTTTTGTTGATTGGCCCACTTGCTCACGGGGGCTTGGCTTTTGCTACGACCATCGCGGCTTTCGTGAACATGAT
>DHJG01000231.1:0-141 GCA_002404215.1 Desulfosporosinus sp. UBA4726 | reverse complement strand
ATCCTGAGAATGGATGAGTTTCGTCAGACGATGGGCTTAGTGCAGCGGAAGATTGGAAAACACTAGTAAATGTATACAGTATTTCACCTAATATGGGCTTGTTCAGATAGTGACAAATCACAGATTGTAATGTAATATAGT
>DHJG01000105.1:8687-11813 GCA_002404215.1 Desulfosporosinus sp. UBA4726 | reverse complement strand
AATAACGTGTAATCAAACAGAACAGAGTATGCAAAATTCCAGCCCTTGAAATGCTGCATGTAGTTGTATTTAAGTGCAAGATACTCTAAGAAAGCATAAAGGAGAACCCAAGCCGTTATGTAGTAGCCTGTCTTTATTGCACCTGATTCCAGGCAGAACGGCAAAAAAATTAGAACCGTACAAGGGTAAATTATTAGTGCTATAATCAAGGTAGCTATGGCTCCAGGAAATAATTTTGTTGTATATTGCCAAAGGGGTTGTGCTCCTGCAACATAATAGTAAATAAAGTCCCCCGCGATAAGAAACAGTATCGTAGGATAATAAGTCTTCCAATTTCTCCAGTCTCCCCATTTATAGCAAACAAGAATAAATAGACACGCTAACAGCAAGATCATAGAATTCTCCTTTCAGGTTTACTGAACTTTTTGAAGGTGTCTTGAATACTAGAGAAGTCAAGAGGGGACAAAACAGCTCATCACCAAGTCAATAATTGCAATGCCTACAACAGTAATACCCGCTTCTAAGTATTAGTTTAAATGTTATATCACTAGGCTAGTATCGGCATTGAGTAACTTTTTTATAAAAGATTCGCTTTTTTCGTATCCTCCATTTTAATAACTTACTAAACATCCAAAATATGTCTCTAGTGCAGAAAGTCTAGCGATTCGTAAATCTATTTCTTTATGAACAATGTAATTTCATAAAGATGATCGAACAGTCAATCTAATCGATTGCACGTTTTCTCTTCCATAAAACAAGGACAGCGAGACCAATAAAATTGGTTTCGACTGCCCTTGTTTTATGGGTTTAGCTTCGATAATCTCTCCGCCAACCGGGTATTCCTCTTCGAAGTTTTATTATTGCGGACCGCCATACTAACTGCCTTCTTAGTGCCTACTAGAACAAACACTTTCTTCGCCCTGGTGACACAAGTATAAAGTAGATTTCTTTGCAACATCACGTAATGCTGCATCGTTAAAGGTGCTACTACGATCTTATACTCACTGCCTTGGCTCTTGTGAATTGTGGTAGCATAAGCCAAAACGACTTCATCCAGCTCTGTGGCATCGTAATCTACCAGATTCCCATCAAAATTTAAGACAAGGATTCGTTCTTCTATGTCAATCTTAGTGATGCTTCCTATATCCCCGTTAAAAACGTTCTTATCATAATTGTTTTTGATTTGCATGATCTTATCACCAAGTCTGTAGACTGTACCACTATATTTTATCGCAATGGTGGAGGAATTCAGAGCCTCCTGCAAAACCACGTTCAGGTTTACCGCGCCCGTTTCTCCCCGTTGCATTGGGCACAGCACCTGAATGTCATTGATCGAGTCGACGTTATAAAAAGCCGGGAGTCTCTTTGTACAGAGCTCTTTAATCGTTTGGACCACCTTGGTCGGCTCATCTTCCTCAATGAAAAAGAAGTCACTATTCCGATTACCCTTTAAGTCTGGAAAGTCTCCCTGATTAATTTTATGGGCGTTGGTGATAATGGCACTGCCCTGGGCCTGGCGAAATATTCTATTAAGCTGAACGACATTGACGATACCTGAGTCTATAATGTCATTCAACACATTTCCAGCTCCTACCGAGGGAAGCTGATCGACATCGCCCACTAGGATGACTACTGTAGCATTGGATACAGCTTTTAGTAGGTTGTACATCAGAATGGTATCTACCATCGACGTCTCATCGATAATCAGTACGTCACATTCCAAGGGGTATTCGGCATTCTTTTTGTAGCCCTCAGGAGGCTTGTACTCTAGTAAACGGTGAATGGTTTTTGCTTCTAACCCTGTAGTCTCTGACATTCTTTTTGCTGCTCTGCCCGTTGGTGCAGCCAGTAGTACTCTAGCACCCAGCAATTGAAACACTTTGATGATGGCCAGTGTGGTTGTAGTTTTCCCAGTTCCCGGACCACCCGTAAGCACCATGAATTTTGAAGCAGCTGCAGTTTTTACTGCATCTTTTTGCACCTCGTCGTAGCTAATGTCATACTGCTTTTGGATCGTTTCAAGGATACCATCCACGTTGGTCGTGGGGTAGAGAATCTCTTCAGCAAGAATAGCCTTCATTCTATTCGCTATTCCCAGTTCGCTGTGATAAAAGGGCAGTAAAAAGATAGCCTCCCCTTCCCCTTCATCGAGAATGACGACCTTTTCCTCGATCATCCGATCCAGCGTCGAATCAATCCGTGACTTCTCAATCTCTAGGATTTTTTCCGCCTCTTCTAGAAGCTGTTCCCTTGTACCATAGCAGTGTCCATCATTGGAAAGTTCATTTAGTACATACACAATCCCTGAGCGGCAGCGTTCAAAGGAGTTTTTCTCAAATCCCATCTGTAAGGCAATTTTGTCCGCAGTTTTAAAACCAATGCCCCAGATATCATCCGCCAGTCGATAGGGGTTGGTTCTCACAATCTCGATGCTATCATTTCCATAGGTCTTGTATATTTTCACGGCAAAGGCCGTGGAGACTCCATTACTTTGTAAAAAAAGCATAACATTTTTAATCTCTTTTTGCTCTTGCCATGCTTTTTTGATCATGTCCACTCTCTTTTGTCCGATGCCCGCAACGTTGACTAAATAGTCAGCTTCTTCCTCCAACACCCTCAAGGTATCTTCTTGAAAATGTTGCACAATTCTCTTGGCATACGCCGGCCCGATGCCTTTGATGAGTCCGCTTCCCAAGTATTTTTGAATACCTGCAACCGTTGCTGGCAGAGTTTCTCGATAATCCTGCGCCGCAAACTGCTTCCCGAACTTACTGTCCATCTTCCATTCACCTTTAAGTCGGATGATGGAGCCGATATTCACAGCTGCCAGGCTGCCCACGACCGTTATCAATTCAGTAAAGCCCTTGGATTTTATTTTAATGACACTGAAACCATTCTCTTCATTTTCGTAGGTAATTCTCTCGACAACTCCACTTATATATTCCATTTTAAGCCCTGCCAATCATTACGCGATTGTGTCTATATTTCTTCAGCGGGTTTCCTTTTTCCTGCTCAAGCCCATATCTACTCTTCCTATGCGAAAAATCGCTTTCATGGCTGTGACTTGAAAAACGAGTGGTGATGAGATAGAATTTTTCATAACAGCTTACAACAGGTAGAAAAAAG
>DHJG01000105.1:6780-8615 GCA_002404215.1 Desulfosporosinus sp. UBA4726 | reverse complement strand
TCTGGTCCTGCGGTCAAGAAATTACAAATGTCTTTATTAGCTGCCGGTTTTAATCCTGGGAAAATTGATGGTGTTTTTGGACCACAAACGAAAAAAGCTGTATTGTCTTTTCAGAAGAGCAAGAATTTAGCTCAAGATGGAATTGTCGGTAGAAATACCTGGGCTGCCCTCGGTGTAAACTGCAACACACCTCCAGTGCATCACTGTCCAGTTCTTGCAGAAGGAAGTTCCGGACCAGCTGTAGGGAATCTTCAGAGGCTTCTGAAAACAAACGGATTTAACCCTGGCACCATTGATGGGATTTTTGGGCCACAGACTAAAGCAGCTGTCTTGTCTTTTCAAAAGAGCAGAAATTTAGTCCCAGATGGAATCGTCGGTATTAAGACCTGGACTGCACTCGGTGCACATTGTTCATAAGGATACTCTTATTCCTACATTAAACCGAAAGGCGGATACCACGTTTAGTGGTTCCGCCCTATTGTTATTGATTTATAGAATTAGTTAATTAATATTACACCCACTGTATTTTAAGGTACAATATGAGATAAACTCTTTTTAATCTTATTTTAATAATACTCAAATTCTCCTTGAAGTTTTATTTGTTAGAATTCATATATACCCAATGACACACTAATAAAAACCAAGGAGGAAAATTCATGACAACTTTAGAACAAGTAGAAAAACTACGTACAATGGCAAATGTAAGCTACGACGAGGCGAAAATAGCTCTAGATGCGACAAACGGGGATTTGTTAGAAGCCATTATCTATCTAGAGAAACAGGGAAAGGTAAACGCACCAACTGGAGACGGTTATTATAGCAGCGAAAAAACTGCAGATGCAGGTGACGTGGCCTACAAAAAAATAGGTTGGGAAAAGCAGTCTAAGAACTGCGATGGTGGAAAAAACGTTATTTCTCTATTGAAGAAATTGGGTAGATTTTGCTTAGATATGATCCGCAAGGGCAATGCAAATAACTTTGAGGTCCTCATGGGTGAGGAAATTAAAGCGACCGTTCCTGTTACTGCCCTCTCCTTGCTATTAATATTCGCGTTCTGGATTACTATTCCACTGATCGTGATCGGACTGTTCTTTGGTTTTCGCTATCGCTTCAGCGGACCTGATTGCGGCGGAAAAACTGTCAATGATGCAATGAATAGCGCGGCGGACGCTGCCATAAACCTCAAGAAATCCATGGAAAAATAAGAAAAAACTATTTGAAATGGCGGGGCTTACAATGAGTTCGAAAATACTGATAATCGAAGATGAGGAAAAGATTGCCCGCTTTGTCGAGCTTGAGCTTGGCTATGAGGGCTATACCACAACAAAGGCCTTTGATGGCAGAACAGGTCTTG
This sequence comes from Desulfosporosinus sp. UBA4726, assembly GCA_002404215.1. Taxonomy (GTDB): domain Bacteria; phylum Bacillota; class Desulfitobacteriia; order Desulfitobacteriales; family Desulfitobacteriaceae; genus Desulfosporosinus. The sequence continues at coordinate 7,261 of DHJG01000105.1, read as the reverse complement.
AACTCGCCGAAACCGGCGAGTTCGACCTCGTTTTGCTGGATGTCATGCTGCCTCAGTTGAGTGGCATGGAAGTGCTGCGCAGACTGCGCCGAACCTCCTCCGTTCCCATTATCATGCTGACGGCGCGGGACAGCGTCACAGATAAGGTTTCCGGGCTTGACAGCGGGGCGAGCGATTATATCACCAAACCCTTTGCCATTGAGGAGCTTCTCGCCCGGATCCGCACTGCCCTCAGAAAAACCAGACAGGAAGAAGACGGAGTCTTGTCTGCCTCCGGCCTGTTGCTGGACACGGGTCGCCATACGGTTACCGTGCTGGGCAAGCCGATTGAACTGACAAAACGTGAATTTGACCTTCTCCACTATCTACTTAAGAATAAGGGTTTGGTAGTTTCTCGGGAAGCACTGCTCGAAAATGTGTGGGGCTTTGATTTTGCAGGAGAAACTAATGCCGTTGATGTCTACATACGTTTTCTGCGAGG
>DHJG01000105.1:3276-6605 GCA_002404215.1 Desulfosporosinus sp. UBA4726 | reverse complement strand
GAGGTGTTCGATATTAAGCTGATTCACACAGTCAGAGGAGTGGGGTATGTGATTAAGGATGAAACCTAAGACGTTAAACAGTCCCACGAACCGTATCGGTCACAATATACGATTTTCCCTTGTCTGGAAGCTCAATATCAGATTATTTTTCCGTCTGTTGGGGCTTTTTTTGGTCCTTGATCTGGCTCTGTGCCTAGTGTCAGCGGTAGGGCTGATTGTGCGCGCCGAACAGACCGTGGCGGCAGTGGCAGAAAGACTGAATCAAACGGGACTGCCTAGCCTCGATGCAGCAGACTGGCTTATTCTCACCGGATGTAGCGTTTCGGTAGAGACGGGAGAACCGAAAGGGTTTCGGTTTCAACTACCTAACACTCTACAGACCCACCTTTCTAGTCAGACTGTCTCCGGTGTAAGGAGTATCGACCTGCCGAATTCGGAACTCTCGACCTCTTGGAAACAATTTGAGGGTCTTACCTACAATGTAACACTCGATGATAGCAGACAAGTTTATCTTATTTCCATACATCCTCAGAATACTCTACGAATCGTTGTAGGGATGTTTGTCCTAATAATAATGCTAGAGCTTTTAATGCTGTTTGGGAGCATTTTCTCGGGCGCCAGAACGATCCGTAAAACCCTCCGCCCCATTGAAGAGTTGGCCAAAGCGACCCAAACTTTGACTACTGACGGCGTCTTTACACCGGAGCAACTGAAAGTTCTGGCAGGTAAGTTGGATGACATCAATGCCACACGGCTGGATACGAGAATTCCAGTGGATGATACACAAAGTGAACTTAAAACCCTCGCCTCTGCCATTAACGGAATGCTGGATCGCATCAACGAATCCTATCGTTCCCAAGCGCGCTTTGTATCGGATGCCTCCCATGAGCTAAGGACACCGATTTCCGTCATTCAGGGGTACGCCAATCTACTGGATCGCTGGGGAAAGAAGGATGAAAAGACACTGCAAGAATCCATTGATGCCATCAAAGATGAAACAGCGAATATGCAGGGCTTGGTGGAACAGCTTTTATTTCTGGCGCGAGGCGACAATAACACCATGGCTCTGCAAATAGAGCGTTTTGAGTTATCCGACCTAGCCTTGGAAGTGCTACGGGAGACGCAGATGATCGACGGTGGGCATGAATACGATTCGAGTTTTACGCCTGTTTTCATCAACGCAGATAAAAGCCTAATCAAACAGGCGATGCGCATATTGATTGATAATGCCATGAAATACAGCCCTCCAGGCAAACAGATCACCATTACTGTTTCTGGGACACATGGCTATGCTCGGCTGACCGTCCAAGATGAAGGCATTGGTATCGCACCCGATGCAGTCCCTCAGATTTTTGACCGTTTCTTCCGCGCTGACGAATCTCGAGCCAGAGCCACAGGCGGAACAGGGCTGGGCTTATCCATCGCCAAGTGGATCACGGAGCGACATGGCGGACACATGGAGGTTTTGAGTAGGCAGGATATCGGCACTAGAATTTCCATCATGCTCCCCGTCGCGATCGAGGCATAATATCCACATTATACAGCGTCATTGGTGTTTCTTGCTCTTAAGCGTTGTAGACAACGGAAAACTTTATCTGAGGATGTTTCAAATTGTTTGAGACATCCTCCTTTTATGTTCTGAAGCCTTTTAATCAAGAGCCAAATAATACAAGTGAAACGTAACACAACGCGGACAAGTTTCGTAGTATATAGCACCACGTTATTGAAAACGTCAATTCTTTTCAACGCTTGCACTAAGGCTCAATAACAAGCTATACCATTCGCGCTACTATTTGATAATCCATTTCACAGGTTTCTATCAAATAAAGAAGGAGACGAGCCTATGACCTTATTAACCACTGGATTGATAGAAAATACGCCGGTCGCTGGTGTAAGACCAACTACAACGCTTACAGTGAAAATTGCCAATGACGACACCGTAGCAGCCAGCGTTCAAATCGAAGGGTCTTTCGTGACAGGAACGTCGAAGACACTTTATGTCTCGGAGTTATTTATCATGCTACCAGGGGAGGTAGCAACAAGAATCTATTTCGCGCAGTTTGATGAATTTGAATTTCAGTTCCTAGGCAGCTCTGATGCTGTAGAGATCTCAGCCTGGGGAAAAAATGCTGCTGGGAATTTGGTTGCAGCTCACCGCTTGGTACCTGCAGAACTTGATCCAATAGGACCCAATGGAATCACTGGCGCTACCGGTGCTACTGGGGCAACCGGCTCAACCGGCGCTGCTGGCATATCTATCAATCGAATTTATGTAGCAAATTTCAATAGTAACGATATTTCTGTGATTGATGGTGCAAACAATACAGTGATTGCTACCATTCCAGTTGGAGTTAATCCGGCGGGAGTTGATGTTAATCCATTAACCGATCGTATTTATGTTGCAAATGTAAATGGCAATAGCGTTTCCGTAATTGATGGAGTAACTAATACGGTGATTGCTACCGTTCCTGTCGTGGATGGTCCAGGCGACGTAGGGGTAAATATAGCTACCAATGCTATTTATACAGCAAATTTTAACAGTAATGATGTTACCGTCATTAATGGGTTGAACAATACAGTAGTTACTACCGTTATTCCTGCTGGAGGGAATCCTTTTCCAACTGGAATAGGAGTCAACCCATTAACCAATCGCATTTATGTAGCAGATTTTAATAGTGATATCGTTTCTGTAATTGATGGAGAAAACAATACAGTAGTTACTAATATTCCGGTCCAAGTTAATCCATTCAGAATTGGGGTCAATCCAGCCACTAACCGTATTTATGTATCGAATTTCACCAGTAATACCGTTTCCGTGATTGATGGAGTAACTAACACTGTGATTGATAACGTTCCTGTCGGAACTACTCCGGGTGAAGTGGGAGTTAATTCATTTACGAATGCTATTTACGTACCAAATCGAGATACTGATAATGTTTCCGTGATTAGCGGATTAACAGACACTGTGCTTACAACTATTCCTGTCGGGGATAATCCAAATGGAGTAGGAATCAATCCCTTAACTAATCGTATTTATGTAACAAATCAGGATGACAATACCGTTTCTGTAATTGACGGAGTAACCAATACAGTGATTGCTACTATTTCGGTCGGATTGCGACCATTTTCAATAGGAGTCAATCCTTAGAGTGGCTCTGAGTTACAAGAACTGAGATTAATTTAAAGGTCATCACATTTTAATTAGCTATTAAATAGAACAAGACGAGGCCAAGCGGTCGCGTCTTGTTCTATTTATTAGCTATTCTGTCAGCAGAATATTATCCTGTTGGGACACATAAGCGTGACTATGATTTAGGAACAGTACTTTC
>DHJG01000105.1:439-3193 GCA_002404215.1 Desulfosporosinus sp. UBA4726 | reverse complement strand
AAGGTACTCCTACCTGGCATTTTCCACACCCGTATCTTGGTTTGTATTTTTCAGCTGTTCTGGCTAAGAAATCAGAACATATCACGTGATTTTTCCCATTTTCAATGGAAATCGCATTGACTGAACAGTTTTTTCCACATGCCCCACACATCGAACAGTATTCATAGATACTAGTGTACTCTCTTTGATCAGGATCCAGATCTAACTCCGTTATAATGCTACCAAATCTGCCAGCGATACCTTTTTGGGTTATAAGGCCTTTAGAAAGCCCGAATGTTCCAAGTCCACATACAAAGGCTACATGTCTTTCAGACCAATTACTCGTAAAGGATGGGGTGGATTGATTATTCTTCTCAACAGGCTGTGAAGAATCTTGTGATGTTTTAGCCCAGAACCGTTTATCTAACGACGGTATGATGCTTGTATATCCAGCATTTATTAATTCTGAGTTCAGATATTGACATAATTTAATTAAGAAAGCTTGACCTTCAATACGTCCATGCAACCATTCATCCGAAGGCCATAACCTATCCCTTCTGTTTCCCTTTTTTACTGCTTCTGTAAACGGCAAAAAGAAGGAGATAACGGTTTTCGACTGAGGTAACCAGTCTTGGGGAAGCAAGAAATGTTCTCCTATTGCAGTGGGTTCTTTCAATAATCTGAACTGCTCATCATCCGTAGCTCCAAAAGCAAGAATCGGGGCCTCGAAGATCTTCATCCCAATAACTGTCTCAGAAAGCGCCATAGTCTTTGTTATAACATTGTCTTCGGAGTTTTCCACAAAGTAGGATGCCATTTCTACTAAGCTCTCTTTGTCCATATCACTAGTTACATGTTTTAAGGCAGGTTGTTTCATAACCTTGCTGGCACTCATGTCACGAGTCATAAGATTGTCTCCTTCACACTCACAGTCTTACTTGTATGAATCATTTTGCTGATATCTTGGCTCACACAGTACTTACATATAGAAAACTCTCCCTGTAATTGCTTGTTTTTAACAGGACAATAATACTTGTTGTTATCTATAATAACGCTCTTATTTCCATCAAAGATCATGCCAGGTGGGTGCAAGGGTTTCCTAGCTATAAACGTCAAATATGCAGAAATGATCTGTATATATCGCTTTAAGTCATCTTGACCGGGGGCATATTGGTCCATATATTTGTCGATCCGGAAGGTAAATTCATTGTATTGATCAACGTCGACCTGCTCTATGACCGCGATACAGTCCCTGTTCTTAATCTCCTGAAATGTCTTCTGGTTATAATCGGCGACTAAACGGGAAATATACCTAAATCTATTAAAAGGTTGTTGCTCCTGATCACTAGGCGCGTTTTTTGGGAACATATCTGTAGAGAAGTATTCGGCATTCTTTTTTAGCAAGCTGAATAATTCCAGGTTATTCATGCCCTTCCCCACTCTGAACGTGTATCGCTTGCTGGATGGCCGTGATAATATTACTTTTTAAAACTTCAAGTCCTCCCGCTTCCACTTCGATAGGAACCTCAGTGTATTCGAAAAAATCGAGGATCTTTTCATCGGTGATCTCACCTACACCAGTATCTACGAGTAATGTCCGATCAAACAAGGCAAAACTTTGCCTTAGCATGACCTCGTCCAATCCGCATCCCGAATCGAACATCTCTCTCCACCTGTCCAGCCACCCGGGAGTTAGGTAAAACGTCTTGGACTCCCGATCAAGCTCCTTCATCCTCTCTCCCATCATTAGCTCAATGCAATTAGACTGCTCGAACCTGACTAAGTTGGGATAGCCACTCAAGAAGTCATAAAAGTCAGGGTGACATTTAGAGCCATAAAGAAGGATAATTCTGTCCGCCGCTATGGCGTCAAGTGCCTGGAGGATACCCTCTTTCAAGTTACCCAAGTTGCAATGCAGATTAGCTGGAAGATAAGTTACCTCTAACTCACAATCAAACAACGATTCCGTTCTAATCTGCTTTAAGACCTGTTCAAGTTCTTGTTGATAGATTCCGCATGCCAAGAAACAGACTTTCATTCCATTTCCTCCTCCGTAAATTCAAGAGCGAACGGCGTCCTCTTGAACCATGAAATAAGATTCGTCAATTAATCCGTAGGGTGGAATACTGATAAACTCCTCTTCACTCCAAGGCCCATTGACCAGCTTATCAATATATGTCAAATTCCCTTGCGTGATTTGATGATCCAATTTCAGTAATTGTCCAATCTCTCTGGAGCGCTGCAAATATTTTTCTTCATTAGGGATGCCAGTACGGATAAACAATACGCGTTTATAAGCACTATATATCATAGCGAAAACTCTGGCAGTCCTTTTTTCACCATACTTTTCATAAGTACGATTATACTCTGCAACAATAGACCCTTCGCTATTCGTCCAGCCACATGACGTATACAATGTACCTATTTCTTCCAAGCGGTGTTTCTCAAAACTTGCTCGAGACCCGAGTAGCAGTGGAATACAGTCATGTACCCGCGGTATTGTCAATGTAAAGTCACCTGTCTGTAAATTTTTTGCTGCGCCGCCGCATAGCCCAAACGCCAAAATGACTTGCGAATAGCCGGTTAAACCGTTCAAAATGTTTTGTAATTCCTGATTTAATTTTTCGGGATAATTATGACGTCCCTGGGGAAGAAACTCGAATTCAATATTACGTTCTGAGGCTACAGCAAGCAGTTCTTCCTGCAAAACCTCACAGGCAATTATCTTTAGAGTCATAACCCGGTCTCCTTCTCTTATCTATCTTCTCTTCTCTT
>DHJG01000105.1:0-316 GCA_002404215.1 Desulfosporosinus sp. UBA4726 | reverse complement strand
TCTTATCTTATTTTCTCATTGTAATCATTGAACTACCCTACTGAGACCCATGGGCTACTAGCGCCCTGAAAATCGAGAATTACGACTAATGTCGGACCATAATTGCTTGAAGTTGGTCATCCCTTATACGCTGGTGACAGTTAAGACGAAGTTGCCCGCTGCTTCAATTTACTCGCCAGATACATGCCGAGGCCAATAGCACTCTCGATGTGCAAAAGTTGTTCAATAGACGGCTCGAAGAGGATGGTGGCATTAGCCTGAACTTCTTCGTCCCCCTCCCAGACGATCACACACAAGGGAATTTCGGGAAAGGCCT
>DHJG01000098.1:3783-11673 GCA_002404215.1 Desulfosporosinus sp. UBA4726 | reverse complement strand
GCTGAGGAATTAGGTTTACCTGTTTTTCAACCTGAAAAAATTAAGACCTCAGAGAGTCTTCAACAACTACGGGCTTTAGCTCCGGATAGTATTATTGTTGTTGCCTACGGACAGATCTTATCGAGGGATATTTTGCAGTTGCCCTCCAAAGGGTGTATTAATGTCCACGCTTCGTTGCTCCCGGCATATCGGGGCGCAGCGCCGATTCATTGGGCAGTTATGAGCGGGGAACTCCTTACCGGAGTGACCACCATGCTGATGGATGAGGGTTTGGATACGGGAGATATGTTGCTAAAACAAGAAGTTGTGATTTCTAATGAAGCAACAACGGGTGAGATTCATGATAAGTTAGCTGATCTCGGAGGAAAACTTCTCATTGAAACTTTAGCTGAATTGGAAAATGGGAGCTTAATTCCTATTCCCCAAACTGGTGAATCTAATTACGCTTCACTTCTCAAACGTGAACATGAGAGCCTAGACTGGTCACGTAGGGCAGTTGATCTGCATAATCAAATTCGTGGGTTAAACCCTTGGCCAGGTGCCTTTGCAACCTTTCGGGGAGAAAACCTTAAGATCTGGCTAAGTACACCGTTTCTACAAACAGATATTCCTTCCCTAGACGTGGTTTCGCAGGAGACTATGGCTGAAACGGGCCAAATTATTGAGGTGCTTGAAGAGGGCCTGTTGGTTCAGACCGGGGAAGGAATTCTTCGAATTTTAGAAGTTCAGCCCGCAGGAAAACGTCCTATGCCAGCCAGAGACTTCTTTAATGGTCGACATGGCCAGGTAGGAGAAAAGTTTTTATAATAACGGAGGTCAATTTATGTTTGTTTGGGGTCCTTACATTTATCTCTTAATTCCAGCCATATTGTTATCTTTATACGCTCAATTTAAAATCTCCTCTTCCTACAAACGGTACTCCAAAATCCGTTCCCAGTCAGGGCTAACGGGAGCACAGGCTGCACGAGCGCTCCTGAATAGTAATGGACTATACGATGTTCGGGTTGAACGGGTTGGAGGACGGCTAACTGACCATTATGATCCGGGTGCCAGGGTCGTCAATCTCAGTGAAGACGTCTATCAGGGTAACTCACTTTCTTCAGTGGCAGTTGCCGCTCATGAAACAGGACATGCGCTACAACATGCGTCAGGGTATTTCCCAATGCAACTTAGGTCATCCTTTGTCCCTATCGCCAATCTCGGTAGTGGAGCGGGTCAGATTTTGATCATTGCGGGTCTTTTTATCCCGAGTTTCAGTTGGCTTCTTGAATTTGGGATCTTGGCGTTTTCATTTGCTGTGCTTTTTCAAATAATTACCCTTCCGGTGGAATACAATGCTAGTCATAGGGCCTTGGTACTTCTCGAGGAGGGAAATTTACTGGGAGGCGAGGAACTGCGCGGCGCACGTTCTGTACTGAATGCAGCCGCTTTAACCTATGTGGCTGCAGCATTGGCTGCGGTGCTCACGTTAGCACGATTTATCTTGATTGCACGGGGGAGAAGCGATGATTAAAGAAACAGCTCGAGGGATTGCCGTTCAAATATTGACACGGGTCGAAGTTGAAGGGGCTTATGCCAATCTCTTACTACAGCGAAATATTGGTAGGTTAACGGATTCCAGGGACCGCCAGTTTGTGACGTTATTAGTCAATGGTGCGCTTAAACACCGACTAACCTTGGATTATGCGCTGCGTTTGCATTTAACGAAACCGATGTCAGCGCTCCCACATGAAGTTCGATCTATTTTGCGTATTGGTGCTTTTCAATTGCTTTATGTGGATAAAGTTCCGGACGCAGTTGCGGTTAATGAAAGTGTAGAATTAGCGAAATCTTACCCTAAATTTACGGGGTTGGTGAATGTCGTCTTACGCAAGGTTATGAATAAGGCCTGGGATTTCGCTTGGCCGGATGCGAAACGCCAAACAGTACGCTATCTTTCAGTGCGCTATTCTCACCCCGAATGGATGATCCAGCGCTGGTTAAAACGCTGGGGAATGGAAGAAACGGAAGCCTTGTGTCAAGCCAATAATGAGCCTGCGCATACTTGGATCAGGACGAATACGCTAAAGATCTCACGAGAAGATTTAATGGATCGTCTCATCCAGGAAGGAATTACCGTCGAACTTGGAACCCGAATTCCGGAAAGTCTGAGGATCCAACATTTTGGGGCTATAGATCGGCTGGAGAGTTTTCGAGAGGGACTCTTTACGGTTCAAGATGAAAGCTCCCAACTGGTTGCCCATGTGGTAGACCCCAAACCGGGACAACGTGTCTTGGATGCCTGTAGTGCCCCTGGGGGGAAAACCACTCATTTGGCTCAGATGATGCACGATAAGGGCGAGATTCAAGCCTTTGATATCCATACGCATAAACTTGAACTCATTGACCAGTTAGCCCAAAGATTGGGTGTTACAATAATCCAAACTCAGTTGGGTGATGCCCGAGATTTGCCTGGCGTAAAACTTGGCTCGCAACAACGCGTGTTGGTCGACGCTCCTTGCTCCGGCTTGGGCGTTATTCGGCGTAGAGCGGATCTGCGTTGGCAGAAAGAAGAACAAGACTTGAAAGAGTTGCCCCAGCTACAATTAGCCATTTTGGAACGGGCAGCTGCTTGTGTAGAAGTCGGTGGGGATTTAATCTACTCGACCTGTACGATAGAACCAGAAGAAAACTTTGAATTGGTCAAGACGTTTCGCTCCGCACATCCCGAATTTGAGCCAGTCAATCTGGTTGAGTCCTTGCCTTTTATCCTTGACGATTCGCGAGATATTCAACAAGCGAGTAAAGGCATGCTTCAGCTTTTACCGCATCGCCATGGGATGGACGGATTTTTCTTAGCGAAATTCCGGCGCACCAGTCAAAAAGTATAATTTGAGTTTTCTTTTCGAGGAAGTTTAACTGGAATGAATTGGGTGAATAATAAATATTATGGAAAGTATTGAATTACGTGGTTGTTCCGAAGATGAACTGGTTGAGATCTGTCGAGAGATGGGCTTAAAGCGGTTTAGGGCGATCCAATTATTCCAATGGGTGCAACAAAAAGCAGTGCGTAGCTGGGATGAAATGAAAAACATAGGGAAGGGTGACCGGCAAACGTTAAGTTCCCACTTTCATCTGTATCCTTTGGAACGTGTGCGCGAACAACGGTCAGAAGATGGCACGCGTAAGTATTTATTCCGACTTGAAGATGGTGAAATGATTGAGTGTGTTTTGATGGATTATGCGCGGACGAGGTCAAGAGATCGGCATACGGTTTGTGTTTCTACTCAAGTGGGGTGTGCGGTGGGCTGCTCATTTTGTGCTACTGGATTGGAAGGGTTGAGGCGGAATCTAAGTGTTGGTGAGATTGTAGGTCAAGTTTTAGATATTACCCATTATGTCCGTCAAGAAGATCCTGATTTCCAGGTGACTAACATTGTCTTTATGGGTATGGGGGAACCCCTTCTGAATTATGATCGGGTTCTTCAGGCGATCCTACTTTTGAATCATGGACAGGGTCTAAATATTGGCATGCGGAGGATGACGATTTCGACTTGTGGGGTCGTGCCTCAGATTATTCAATTGGCTAAAGATAACCCGCAGGTAGGCCTTGCCATATCTCTTCATGCAGCACGGGATGATGTGAGAAATGATTTGATTCCAATGAACCGTCGTTATCCGCTGAAGCAACTTATGGAGGCGTGCCAAGAGTATACACAAATCACGCATCGTCGTATCACCTTTGAGGTCGCCTTGACCTCGGAGAACTCAAGACGAGAGGATGCTGAGGCCATTGCCGGATTATTAAAAGGACAGTTTGGACATGTCAATTTAATACCGGTTAATCCTGTGGCAGGAACTGGAATGGAACGCCCCAGTTCAGAACTCATGAGAAAGTTTGCTCAGGTATTGGAAGATGCCGGAATTTCTGTTTCTTCACGGGAGGAACGGGGGATGGATATTGACGCAGCTTGCGGTCAACTTCGTCGACAGTGGGAGGGTGAGTTATAATGAGCCTATTGGCCCGATTTGAAGGGATGGCCGAATTTCTATTTACTGGGGCTTTCAAAAAAGGTGGTGCCCGCCTTCAACCGGTGGAAATTGCTAAAGAACTTGTGAAGGCGATGCTTAAAAATAAGCAGGTCAGCATTTCACAGGTCTACGTACCGAATATCTATCGGGTTTACCTTCATTCTAGTGATTGGGGACCATTGGCTAGTTTTGGAGATGTGTTTCTGATTGAACTTTCGAAGTATTTAGTTGCGGAAGCTGAGCGGAACGGATATACGTTTTTAACGAAACCAGCCATTGAATTGCATGCCGATGAGACTGTGAGCCCCAGGGTAATGGTTGTTGAAGTTGATTTTGATGACTCTATTGATGTAGACTGGGGAGACGAAGAAGATAATGACAACGTTCGTGAATCTGATTGGCGCGAAAATACAACTATCTTTCGAGAAAGTATTAAGGCAAACTTACCGGTTGAGGAAGTGAAAGGAAGGAATTCTCATTACTTTCTCGAAATTATAGAAGGACCGGACAAAGGTCAGTCGTTTTCACTGCAAGATGCAGAGGTTTTCATTGGTCGACATGGGCAATGTGAGCTGGTCCTACAGGACCCCGAGGTTTCGCGCCGGCATCTGAAGATTGCGCCTGGGGAGAATGGTTGGTGGTTGGATGATTTGGGAAGTACCAATGGTTCGTTTGTTAATGGTCAAAGAATTACACATTTGAAGGCTGTTCCTGGGGACCGTATTCAAATCGGGCAAAGTATACTGGTGATTCAAAAATCACCTCTGGTCTGAACTAAACTGAATGGTTTGTGGGTTTCCAACCTCTAATTATCGACGTGGAGGGTTGTATGCAATTTGTATTAGTCATTGGACGGCTAGCGTTTGTCGCACTGATCTATCTGTTCATATTCCGCATTTTTACGGCACTTATGGCAGATCTCCAAATGAAGGGAATTTTCCAACGTCCGAATAATGAATATGGACGGTTAGAGGTGCTGACTGGGGCAGAAGCGCTTTCAAGAGGGAGTATTTTTCGGGTGGATGGAAAAGGGCTACGTTTGGGACGTGGCAAGCACAATGATATTGTTTTACCGGATCATTTTGCATCCATTGAACATGCGGTTTTTCGGCTGCAAAAGGGACAGACCATTGTGGAAGATCTAGGAAGTACTAATGGAACCTGGGTCAATGGCGAGCAAATCCATTCTCCGGTTCAAATGGTTGTTGGGGACTATGTGAAAATTGGAAGTATTACCTTCCAATACTCGAGGTGGCAAAAGGAATGAGAGTACTAAGCTTTAGCGAAAAAGGGTGTATCCGTAAAAATAATGAGGATTCTTTTCTGGTGTTACCATCGCAAGGGCTTTATGCTGTAGCCGATGGGATGGGGGGACACCGCGCGGGAGAAGTGGCTTCTTCAACTGCATTGCAGGAATTAGAAAAATTGGTTATGGGTCTTGGCAATGTTGAAGGTCAGGCCTTGGAACGTGGGCTGGCTGAAGCATTTGTTCAAGCGAACCGGGTTGTCTATCAATCCTCAACAACGGAACCAGAAAAGGCAGGGATGGGAACGACTCTGACCGTTTTGCTGGTGCGCAGCGAGACGGTCGTTATTGCTCACGTTGGTGATAGTCGCGCTTATCTATGGCGCGATGGGGAGTTGACCTCCTTGACAACAGATCACTCGTTGGTAGGCGAACTTGTGCGGTTAGGACAGATATCCCTCGAAGAAGCTGAAAATCATCCTCAGCGGCACGTGCTGATGCGAGCAGTGGGAGCAGACCCAGAAATTGAACTGGATTGCCGGAGTATAAGTCTACAAATCGGGGATGTTTTCCTTTTGTGTACTGACGGCTTTTCCAATTTGATTAGCGATCAGGAAATAGCCGAAGAATTCCTCACACAAGCTTGCTGGGAAGACAAATTTGAGAAATTACGACAGCTTACACTACAACGGGGGGCGCCGGATAATTTCACAGCCTTGTGTTGTATAATGGAGTATGAAACATAATGCGAGGGGTGCGTCGAGTAGCAATTGGCATGGCTTTTAGCTTTTTTGTTTTGAGTCTTGGCTTGGTTTATTGGCAGGTTGTTAAGGCGGATACTTTGCTAGAAAATCCTGCAAATCGTCGTTTGATTCTTATGGAAAGTCGTGTGACTCGGGGAGGGATCTTCGATCGGAACGGCGAAATTATTGCACAAACTCAAACTTCAAAAGGAAAAAATGTTCGCGTTTATCCGAAAGGCGAATTATTTGAGCCGCTACTTGGTTATTCGACCGTAAAACTTGGCGCCCATGGTCTCGAAGGAAGCACTGCAGATTGGTTACTGGGAATTAAGAATACAACTCCCGCGCAGGCAGTTCAACAGCTCTTCGCACTTCCCCGCCAAGGGGATGACGTTGTGCTTACCTTGGATTCGCGATTACAGAGCATTGCTTATAATGCACTTAAAGGAAAAATGGGGGCAGCTGTGGCTATTGATCCTCGGACCGGAGAAGTGTTGGCCTTGGTGAGCCAACCTAGTTATGATCCTACTAACCTCGACCAGAACTGGAATGATATCATTAGTCACAAACAGGAAAGACCGCTTGAAAATCGTGCCTTTTCTCTCTTCCCTCCAGGATCGGTCATGAAGGTGGTCACCTCTGCAGCCTTATTCCGAAGTGGGATAAATACCACTGATCTGTATAATAGTACAGGATCGGCGATCATTAATGGACAAACCATTAACGAACAAAACGGCAAGGCATTTGGTTGGGTGAATTATAATATGGCTTTGGCCAATTCCTGTAACGCATACTTTGCGACATTCGGGGTACAGGCGGGGGATAAGAATTTCCTTTCTGCGGTCAAAGGCTTCGGCTTTGGGCAAGAGATTCCTTTCGAACTTGATGTCCCAACAAGCTCAATTACTAAAGCAGAGAAACTTCCTTCGAAGCTGACGACAAATCTCCTCGCTGCCAGCGCTTTCGGTCAAGGAGAGGTTCTAGTCACACCATTTCATATGGCGTTGATCACAGCTGGTATCGCAAACAAGGGGGTTATTATGACCCCACATCTTGTTGAACGTGTCCTAGACCCCTCTCAAGCGGTTATATTTGAGCAAAAACCGAAATCTTGGCTGACCGCGCTTTCTAAAGAGGAAGCGGATAAAATTACGAGTGCAATGGTAACAGCGGTGAACGACGGAACGGCTGCGCCAGGGGCGTTGACCGATGTTCAGGTTGCGGGCAAAACTGGTTCAGCAGAGCCGGGGGGAGATGTCCCAACGCATGGTTGGTATATTGCCTTTGCGCCGGCTGAGGCGCCACGGATTGCGGTAGCTGTTATGGTGGAAAATGGAGGAACAGGCGGAGGGGCGGCCGCTCCAATCGCACGACAAATTATGCAAGCAGCATTGAGCCAGAAAGTAGGTGAAAAATAGTGAGTAAAATCTTCGGGGGACGATATGAGGTCTTGGAGCGAATCGGTGCTGGCGGTATGGCAATTGTTTATAAGGCTAAGGATCTTCTACTTAATCGTGTAGTGACGATCAAGGTGCTCCGGGAGCAGTTTGTCACAGATGAAGACTTTATTCGCCGTTTCCGAAGGGAAGCCCAGTCAGCAGCGAGTTTGTCCCATCCCAACATCGTCTCAGTTTATGATGTGGGTAAAGAAGAGGATACCGAGTATATTGTTATGGAATACGTGGAAGGTCGCAATCTCAAAGAGATCATTCGAGAATTTGCTCCACTGTCCACGGATCAAACTATAAACCTTGCTCGGCAAATCACAGGGGCTATTCAAAATGCTCACGAGCACCATATTATTCATAGGGATATTAAACCTCACAATATATTAGTGACGGCGGAAGGGCACGCTAAGGTCACGGATTTTGGTATTGCGCGGGCCGTATC
>DHJG01000098.1:3236-3532 GCA_002404215.1 Desulfosporosinus sp. UBA4726 | reverse complement strand
GAACAGGCCAAAGGGCTACAAAGTAACGAGCAATCCGATATTTATTCTTTAGGGATCGTTCTCTATGAATTGCTCACAGGTAAAGTTCCCTATGACGGTGAAACACCGATTGCCATTGCCTTAAAACATCTGCAAGAACAAGCGGTTTTGCCAAGTAAGCTTAATCCGAAAATTGAAAAGGAACTTGAAGCCGTCGTGATGCGGGCAATCGCTAAGTCGCCCGAACAACGGTATTTATCAGC
Source organism: Desulfosporosinus sp. UBA4726 (assembly GCA_002404215.1). Classification (GTDB taxonomy): domain Bacteria; phylum Bacillota; class Desulfitobacteriia; order Desulfitobacteriales; family Desulfitobacteriaceae; genus Desulfosporosinus. The sequence goes on along the minus strand of DHJG01000098.1, from coordinate 3,290 downwards.
TAAAGATCTTCTGGAGGATCTGAATCACATCCAGGCCGGACGTCCGATTACTCG
>DHJG01000098.1:2864-3020 GCA_002404215.1 Desulfosporosinus sp. UBA4726 | reverse complement strand
AGGTTCAACGACGGTCCCCGATGTACTCGGGAAGACCAAGCCTGTGGCCCAGGATTATATCAAACAGGCCAAGCTTACTTTTAATGATGGAGATGTCACTTACGTGTACGATAATAAAGTGGCAAAAGATCTTATCGTTGATCAGGATCCTAAGCC
>DHJG01000098.1:0-2690 GCA_002404215.1 Desulfosporosinus sp. UBA4726 | reverse complement strand
CGCAGGATTTACGGGCGATATAACTTATGATACTAAAGCCAGTGACATTGCGCCTAAAGATGCTGTTGCCCAACAGAGTCCTCCAGCAGGATCTTCTTGGTCTAGAAACGGGGCCATTCGTTTAACTATAAGTTCTGGACCAGAATATCAGAAGATCTTCATGCCCAATGTGATCGGCAAGACGTCCTCTGATGCGAAAGCCATTCTTGAAGATAATAACCTGGTTGTTCTGGTAGAAACCAAGGATTCTGTGACTTTCCCGGTAGACGTGGTGATGAAAACGACTCCTAATCCAGGAGAATCCGTCCAACAAGGGACTGAAGTTACGATGGTGGTTTCGAGTGGCCTTGGGCCTTTAGCCAATGGAATTGACGAAAAGGCCGAGTCAATTCTAGCCCAGGCTGTTGGTGTAGTAACAAAAAATGGAAAATTAAAACATTACGGTAACTATTGAAGTGAACTCGCTTCGCTCAATGGTTCAGTTATCTCAAACAAGGTGATTAGTGAGGAATATATATGATCGAAGGAGTCTTACTCAAAGGATACGGTGGATTTTATTACGTCTATGCAGAGGAGCGAGTATGGGAATGCTCCCTGCGCGGTCGATTTCGGGTTAAAGATCAGGACTTTTTGCCCGGAGATCGGGTGAAAATCTTACGAGAAGGAGAGAATAAGGCGACGATTGAGGAGGTAGAGCCACGGCGTAACGCTTTAATCCGTCCGGCGATTGCCAATGTAGATCAGGCCATCCTGGTCTTTGCCATGACGTCCCCTAAGCCGGATCTGAATCTTTTGGATCGTTTGTTGATCCAAGTGACGGATGCGGAAATCGAGCCCATCTTGGTCTTTACCAAATTGGATAAATTCGAGGAAGCTGCTTTGACTACCGGCTCTAAGGACCATGCCATAACGGATGTATACCGCCAAATAGGATATACTGTGTTTAAAGTCTCCAATGAAACAGGTCAGGGGATCGAGGAAGTCAGTGCCCGCATAACGGATAAGATCAGTGTGTTAGCCGGGCCTTCCGGGTCTGGGAAATCGAGTCTCTTCAATGCCTTATCTCCTGGAAAGAAACTGAAGACAGGAGAACTAAGCTTGAAGTCTAAGCGCGGTCGTCACACCACACGTCATGTAGAGCTGATGGTCTGTGCCGGAGGGTTAGTGGCGGACACGCCAGGTTTTTCTTCCCTCTTTATGCCAGCTATGAAACGCGCTGAGTTAGCAGGCTGTTTTCCGGAATTTGTTGCTCGTCGCCGCCAGTGTCGTTTCAGTAGTTGCCTCCATGATAAAGAACCGAACTGTGCGATTAAAGCAGCCCTGGAAACCGGAGAAATTTCGGCTGCTCGTTATGAACACTACCTAATATTTCTAAAAGAAGTTATTGAAGCTGAGAGGAGATATTAATTTGATTCAGATTGCCCCTTCTATTTTATCCGCTGATTTTTCCCGCCTAGGAGAACAGGTGCGTATGGTTGAGGATGCAGGTGCGGAAGTCTTGCATATCGATGTTATGGATGGGCACTTTGTCCCGAATCTTACGTTTGGGCCGGCTTTGGTTAAATCCCTAAGGGCTCATTCGAAGATGCGTTTCGATGTCCATTTGATGGTTGAAGAACCGGAACTTTTCATTGCAGATTTTGCTGCTGCTGGGGCTGATCATATCACCTTTCATTTAGAGACGTCCCTCCATGTTCACCGCGTAATTCAACTGATCAAAGAGCAGGGAATGACCGTTGGAATTGCACTCAATCCCGCGACTCCGCTCGATGGCCTAAAGTATATTTTAGAAGATTTAGATATGGTGCTATTGATGACAGTCAATCCCGGATTCGGAGGACAAAAATTCATACCAAATGTAATCCCTAAAATCCAGGTCCTTCACCGCCATCTTGAGCATTTGCAATCCGATTGCCAGATTCAAGTGGATGGAGGAATTAATTTAGAAACGGCGTCTGCGGCAGTAAAAGCAGGGGCTCATATTTTAGTGGCCGGGGCTGCCATTTTTGCTCAGCCCGATCCTAAACTGGCGGTCGAAAAGCTCCGTCAAGCAGCGGGCTCCATGAAGAGTGAATAAGATTGCAGTCTTAGCAAATGGTGCTTGGAATTCGGAATGGGGAAGACAAGTCCTGAAAGAGGTCGGTTTCTTAATATGCGCAGATGGAGGCGCGAATCATGCCGCCCTATCTGGACGTTTGCCTGACCTTCTAATCGGGGATTTGGATTCGATTTTACCAGAGAACTTAAGCCAATGTGAAAATACAGGTTGCATCATTGAGCGTTATGCTTGTGAAAAAGATGAGACGGATCTAGAATTAGCGCTTGCAAGGGCTGAGGAAGAGGCTTATCTAGTTGGTGAACAGGATATTTGGCTGTATGGGGCGACTGGAAAGCGAATAGATCATTTCTTGGGTAACTTAGCCCTTATGCTTGCCTATGCTCGAAAAGGGTACCGGATTCGCTTAGTTGATCCTGAACATGAGATGTGGATCCTTCGAGGACGCGAAGAGATCAGGGCGTCACTTGGGCAGACAATCTCCTTGATCGCTCTGTCAGAAAAAGCGGTCGTTACAACCGAAGGGTTATATTATCCACTCAAGCGGGAAGTACTATTGCAAGAATCCCCGCGCGGGGTGAGTAATGTGTTTCTTGGAGAGCAGGCAGTGATTGAGGTTCACGAGGGATGGGTG
>DHJG01000004.1:5252-5629 GCA_002404215.1 Desulfosporosinus sp. UBA4726 | reverse complement strand
GTTAAAGGGTGTGACGCTGTTTTCCATCTAGGGGCGTTGGTCGGGATCCCATACTCCTATAAAAACCCTCGCGAGGTCGTTGAAACTAATATTATGGGAACGTTCAATATCCTGACAGCGGCACGTGATCATGGAGTGGAGCGAATTGTGCACACTTCAACCAGTGAAGTATATGGGTCTGCACTCTATGTTCCAATAGACGAGGCTCATCCCCTCCAGGGTCAGTCCCCTTATTCAGCCAGCAAAATCGGGGCAGATAAGTTAGCCGAAAGCTTTTACGCTTCCTATGATTTACCGGTTGTGACGGTAAGGCCGTTCAATTGTTATGGACCGCGCCAATCCGCTCGAGCAGTCATACCGACTCTGATTACCCAAGC
>DHJG01000004.1:2028-5089 GCA_002404215.1 Desulfosporosinus sp. UBA4726 | reverse complement strand
GGTCAATTAGCTCAGATTATTGTAAATACCATTCAAAGTACGGCGAAAATCGTAGTAGATGAAGCACGAGTTCGCCCGATGCGCAGCGAGGTAAACCGTCTTCTAGCAGATAATCGTTTAGCTAAAGAAACAATTGGTTGGGAACCACATGTGTCCCTGGAAGAAGGGGTCAAAAGGACCGTAGCTTGGGTTGCTGCTCATATGAATCGATTCCAGATAGGAAAATACCAAATTTGAAAAGGTGAAGGGGAATGTTATGCAAACTATTATTTTAGCTGGTGGTAGAGGTTCACGCCTAGATCCGTATACTCGGATTTTACCCAAGCCCCTTTTTCCCATTGGAGATAAACCAATAGCAGAGATTCTGGTGCGTCAACTACAGCTTGCCGGGGTTCATGAAATTATTATGTGTTTGGGCTATCTAGCAGAGTTTATTAAAATGTACTTCCAAGATGGACGTTATTTTAATTTAACAATTCGCTATTCTGTGGAAACTGAGCCGTTAGGGACAGCCGGTCCGTTGAGAATGGTCAAGGATTTAGATGAAAATTTTTTAGTGGTCAATGGGGATGAATTAACCACCTTAGATTTTAGGACGTTGTATGAACACCATATAGCAATGAAGGCAGATATGACGGTGGCGGTTCACAAAAAGGCCGTTTATTCATCGTTCGGTGTCTTGGAGATTAAAGAAGGTCAAGTAACGGACTATAGGGAAAAACCAACTTTAAACTATTGGGCCAGCATGGGTATTTACGTCATCAATAAGCGAATTCTTCCGTTAATTCCTGAGAATAAACGTTTTGATATGCCTGACCTAGTTCAGCAACTTCTTTCGGAACAAGCTCGGATAGTGAGTTATGAAAGTGAGGATCTTTGGTTTGATATTGGAACGATGGGCGACCTTGAAAAGGCTAAAGAGGAGTTTAAGCAATTAAATCTTCTTTAAATAACGAGATGTGAAGGCTGTAACATTTAATTGAGTTAAAGAGAGAGGATGTTCTCAAGTCGACGGTTAGGAAAAGGAGCATAAAAAGGCATGAAAAAGATATTGATCTTGGGCGGATCAGGAATGCTAGGTCACACCCTGTTTCACCATCTGTCAGGGGACCCAAAGCTAGATGTTCATGCTACCGTCCGTTCTGCAAAGGAGTTATCCAGTTGGTTACCGACGGATTGGATGAAGAAGGTGCACAGAGACATCGATGTTCTGGATTTAGAGTGCCTGACAAAGGTCTTCGCAGATGTGTCCCCAGACCTTGTGGTGAATTGTATCGGAGTGATTAAGCAGCTACCAGAGGCCCAAGATCCAGTCGGAATGATCACGACTAATGCACTTTTACCTCACAGAATTGCCTTATTGTGCAAGACTACAGGTTCACGCTTAATTCATATCAGCACAGATTGTGTCTTTAATGGAGAGAAGGGTGGATATTTAGAAAGCGATGTTTCAAATGCCTATGATCTCTATGGTAGAACAAAGCTTCTTGGTGAAGTAGATTACCCTCATTGTGTTACCTTACGCACTTCGATTATCGGGCATGAATTAAAAGGAAGCTACGGTTTAGTCGAATGGTTTCTTAGTCAAGAAACCAGGGTGAGTGGGTACCGAAAGGCTATTTATTCCGGTTTTCCTACCGTGGAATTCGCCCGAATTATTCGTGATTATGTAATTCCTAACTCCGAGATGAAGGGACTTTACCACGTATCTGCTGATCCAATTTCTAAATACGAGCTGCTTAAACTTATCAAGGTTCAGTACGACAAAGACCTAGAGATTGAAGCAGAGGACAGTTTCAATCTAGACCGATCGTTAGACTCCTTACGTTTTCGCTCCCTAACGGGTTATAATCCGCCGACATGGCCGGATTTGGTCCGCAAAATGCATCAGAATTATTTGCAAGGTCCCTATCAACACAGAAAAGCCAAGGGGGGATTTAGGAATTGAATATTTTTGATAATAAAGTGATCGTGATCACCGGGGGCACAGGTTCGCTCGGCAAAGTGTTGACCCGTCGACTCTTACAAAAGGAACTTGGTTCTCCTGAAAAAATCATTATTTTTTCACGTGATGAAGCGAAACAACATGCCATGCGTGTTCAATATCAGAACAAACGTAATGCTACAGATGAAGTGATCTATGACAATTTTGCTCGTTTAATTGAGTTTAGAATAGGGGATATCCGTGATTATCATTCCGTCTGTGCTGTGTTAAGGGAAGCGGATATTGTAATCAATGCAGCAGCTCTCAAACAGGTCCCTTCGTGCGAGTATTTCCCATTTGAAGCGGTGCAGACCAATGTGATTGGTCCAGAGAATATTATTCGAGCTATTCGTGAGAATAATTTTAGTATAGAAACAGTGGTCGGAGTCTCTACGGACAAAGCGTGCAAACCAGTAAATGCCATGGGAATTTCTAAAGCCTTGCAAGAGCGGATCTTTATCGCGGCGAATGTGACGCTTCCCCAGACAAGATTTATTTGTGTGCGCTATGGGAATGTACTGGCATCCAGAGGATCTGTAATTCCTTTGTTCCATGAACAAATAAAGCACGGGGGCCCCCTTACTATTACGACCAAGGAAATGACAAGATTTTTATTGCCCTTAGAGAGCGCGGTGGATACCATTTTTGCTGTTTTACAAGGCGCTAAGCCTGGAGAGATATTCATTCCGAAAATTCCCGCAGCCCTTATTGAAGATGTGGCGAAGGCTTTGATGGGAGATCGGAAGATAGCCATAAACTACACGGGGATTCGTCCAGGGGAAAAGGTCCATGAAATTATGATTTCTGAAGAAGAGGCTTGGCGAACGTATGACCGTGGTAATTATTATGCTATTAAGCCTATGCTACCAGAACTAGTAGTAGCCGAGCCTAGCTTACAGGCGCTGTTGAAAGAGTATAGTTCGGGCGATTCTCTCATGACCTTCGAAGAAACGGTCGCCTTGTTGCTTAAGCATCATTTGATGGTTGGTCAAGATATTCAAGAAACCGAGGAATTTTTGCGATGAAGAAATATAAAATAGTGTGTATCTGTCAAATCTTTAATGAGCTTTGCAAAGA
>DHJG01000004.1:853-1993 GCA_002404215.1 Desulfosporosinus sp. UBA4726 | reverse complement strand
GGAAATCAGTATGATGCTGTGAACATGCATGAATTAAACCTTTGGCGCAGTTATTCTTGGCAACGGTTAGACAGCTTATATGATAAGGGGTGGTTTTGCCGTCTCTGGCGAGTTGTTCCCGGCATTTGCTTTACTGAGACAAAACCAGGACTCCACCAACCACTTTTTCCTTCGACGATTCGTAACGTAATGTGGACACTTGATGTTCAAGTATTACACTATGGTTTTTCTTCGAAGCAACGTTTGGCTCATAAATATCTAGTATATAAATCTCATGGACAGCGCGGTTACGATATGCTCGATCGTTTAATTAGTGAGGAAAAGCTTGTTGCCGCTAAAGTTCCTCAAGAACTCTTCCCGGAAGGCCTCTGGCTTGATGACGACGAGCCTAAACCACTGACCTTTGAGGAGTCCTTAACCTATGTTGAAGAATACCGGGAAGAAGTGTTCAAACCAAGATTCTCTATTGTGTGTTTAGTTTATAAAAGTGTAGAATGGTTGAAATTTGTTTACGAGCAGGTCTTCAGATATACCGATATGAGCGATAAGGAGTTTTTCTTTGTCGCTAATGATGCCAACCCTTCCGTGCTTAATTATTTGAAGGATAATTATATACCCCATTATGTTTTTACAAACACTCCCCAGCAGCAAATAGAATGGTATGTTAATAATGTTTACCGTGCTTACAATTTTGCGGCCAGCAAGGCTCAGGGAGACTTCGTCGTTTTCATTAATTCGGATATGGCGTTTACGCCAGGTTGGTTGGATAATCTCTGGCAGGCTTATAGCGGGGAAAACTGTGTTACTTCACGCTTGGTAGAGTCTGGGAAGTTGCGCAGCGGTCAATACGGAGTGGAAAGAGACTTTGGTCTGGATTATTCATCATATCAAGAAACTGAATTTCAACAGTATGCCTCTGATCTGACGGAGCCTAAATTATTAGACGGCGGTCTATTTATGCCTCTCTTAATCCGTAAGGAGCATTTTGAAAGGGTTGGCGGCTATCCAGAGGGACAGGTTGCCCTCGGTAGTGATTTTGATCATCCAGTAATTGCCCGCTTGGGAGAACCCTGTATATCTGGAGATACAGTCTTGATGCTCAAACTTCAGGCTATAGGAGTAAAGCATCAAACGGCGTTT
>DHJG01000004.1:0-680 GCA_002404215.1 Desulfosporosinus sp. UBA4726 | reverse complement strand
ACTGGGCCATTAGGTGAAAAGGTCTCCTGGAACTTTCTCTTGGAAGCCTTACCTGCTTCAGTGGGTATTGATATGAATATCGTAGGTACTCAGGGGGATTTTTTCTTAAACGCGCGTAATTATATCCAAGAACATTATCCGGACGTAGTAGTGATTCTTCAAAATGCTACGTTCATGAATATAGTCGACCAATCACGATATACTATAGCGTTTTTACAGGATGATCTCAGGTCGCTGGGAAGAGTGAGCGTACTACAAGAAGGGAATTTGAGGAGAGCAAATAAACTTGTAACGAACTCTTTCCAAACTGCTTTGGCCTATTCAGACTATGATCTTGAAGTAATTTGTAGTGGCACGGATTCTAGGCAAAAGTGGCACGCTTTACTGACTGCTGTCTTTAAAGAATGTATGATTTCAAAATCTAAGCCAAAAAAAGAAGTCAAACAGCATAAAGTATCAATCATTATAACAACATTTCAGAGAACGCATTTGTTAAGATGGGGCCTCTATTCATTATCTTTACAGACAATGCCCTTTGAGTTTGAAACAATCGTCGTTAATGATGGCTTGCAAGATGAAACAGAGGAGATCTGTAATGAGTTCAAGGAGAAACTTAATTTAAAGTATATATTTACGGGACAAAGAAACCTTAACGGTAATTTAGTTTGGAGGGTGCCAGG
>DHJG01000003.1:10126-10421 GCA_002404215.1 Desulfosporosinus sp. UBA4726 | reverse complement strand
TGAGTTCGTCGGGGGTGATTTGCGGGGCAGACTTGTTAGTGTGCTTTTCTAGAATCCTTAAATGACCGACATAATGATCCTTGGTATGTTGAGCATAGCCTCGAAGTTCCATTTCGAAGACCATCTTTTGAAGATGAGAGGAAAGAGTCTGGGAGTTTTGAGACATAAAAAATCATCCTTTCTGCATTACAAGTTATTGGCAGAAAGAATGATATCATGAACTATAGACCTTAGTTAATTTGAGAATAAGCCACATCGCAGCGGTTTAGTACAACCGTTTTTATAGGACTCAAGC
>DHJG01000003.1:5890-9873 GCA_002404215.1 Desulfosporosinus sp. UBA4726 | reverse complement strand
TAGAGACAATATGAACAATGCGTACAAGAGAGTTAATGTCAGAACAACATAGAAGAAGGATACAAATATGTTGTAGATATGGACTTGGAGAAATACTTCGATACCGTGAATCAAAGTAAATTGGTAGAAGTATTGTCAAGAACAATCGAACTCCACTAGGTAGAGATGATATTGTATCATACACCGTTCCTGTCCATCCCAAGTTGAAGGCGCTTACTGAAGATGCTCTAATTCATAATCCTTACTTAAGACATCCGACAACAACTCGTGATCATGCAGTAAATTGATTAAGATGCGGTCATCATCGGTCTGGGTATTTCGGGCATTGGTGAGAATACTGAGAGGTCGATAAATGGGGGCACCATGTATTTTTAACGTTTTGAATTTTTTGTGATCAAATCCTCTCCTGACAGTTAAAGAAGAAATAATGGTAATTCCAAGTCCTGCCGAGACCAGTTGTTTAATTGCTTGAGTACTTCCCAGTTCCATTGTTACATTTAATTGATCCGAATTAAGCCCCCTCTCTTTAAGGGCCATCTCCATTATCCTGCGAGTTCCAGAACCTTCCTCTCTTGTAATCATACGCTCATGGGGTAGTTCAGCTAGGGTAATGGTCTCCCTTGACGCCCAGCGGTGAGAATACGGAATCACAACTACTAACTCGTCTTCCCAGAAATTCTCTACCTTAAGATCCTTATGCCTGGGGGCTGATCCTTCAATAAGGCCAATGTGGATATTTCTCTCTAAAATATCTTGAGAAATTGACTCCGTATTAGCAACTTTTATTTTGAAATCCACGTCTGGGTAGGTCTTATATAAAAACGCCAGAATGTTGGGAAGTATATATTCTGCAATCGTTAAAGTCGCACCGATGTAGATCAGTTTTCTCTGATCTTTGGCGGAGGCGTTTATTTGCTCTCTGGCTTTAGAAAGAACGTCCAAGACACTCTGAACATGTACATAGAAAATTTTCCCAGTTTCGGTCAAAGTAACCCCTTTATTGGAGCGGTCAAAAAAACGAGTACCATACTCGCTTTCTAGATTCTGAATCTGTGCAGTGATACTCGGCTGACTCAGGTGGAGCTTTTTGGCGGAAGAGGTAATGTTTTTGGCTTCTGCAACCTCTTTGAAAATAAGGAAATGTTCCTCTATAATGACGCATCTCCCTTCATAGATTCTAAACAGGCCACACAACTTAGGACTCAGTGTCTGACAAGAAACTATCAATATAATCTTGCGGAAGTTTCTTAATTAATAACACTGGTAGAGGTGATTTATTTAATACGGTATGCGCTAAACTACCAACTAGAAACCCTTTGAAAGTAGAACGCCCCCGTGAACCCATAATTATTAATTCAAAGGGATTTTTCGTTACATAATCAATTATTGCGTCTGCTTTACCGGATATGTCTATCTTCTCGGAAATACTGGTATTAGTACAAATTACCTGGTGCTTGATGTTGAGTCTTCGTTTCATAAATATTTCATTGGTTTTGGAGAGTATTTTATCATACTGATTTTTGGCACCCAACTCAGATTCATCGAGCACGCCTTTCACCCAATCCGATTTAGGGCTTGCCGGCCAGGAATTTATCCAGTTGAAATCTTCCCCCGTAGAACACCCCCAATAATATCGTTTGTTCTTTGGCCTCAACTCTAACCAACTATATTCTGCTTTCTGGGAACCGTCATCACTTTCTTGTACCTGCAAGATGGTCAAATACATATTGGGAATCTTCTTCAATAGCGTGGCAGCGTAAACGGCCGCAGAAAAGGCTTGATGTGACCCATCCGAGAATAGAAGTACATTATACTTAAAATCATTCATGTCAAATACCTCTTTCATTTGATAATCCCACCATTCAGTGTTTATGGTTACTATTCAGCTGCACCTAATAAACTGAGTTGTACTAATACTACTAAAATAATACAATGCCGATTAAACCAGATACAAGAATTAGATATGCCGGATGTAATTTTGTCCTTATTAACAAGATAAATGCTACGACCATCAGGATTGAACTTTTTATGTCAATATAACCACTACCTCCAATAATCCCATTACTAATCGCAAATTTGATGGAAGCAAATGCGATCACCCCAATAATGGTGGGTCTAAGTCCGTAAAAAGCGGCTTTTACCGTCGGGTGCTCTTGGAATTTGAAAAACAACTTACCGACAATGAGTATGAGCAGTAACGAGGGGAGTGTAACACCGACGCAAGCGTCCACAGCTCCCCAAAAGCCTTCTAATCTATACCCAACTATTGTTGCAGTGTTACTCGCAATAGGGCCGGGGGCCATCGCTGATATCGCAATCATGTTGGTAAAGGTACTCATTTTAAGCCAATGGTGGTTCATCATTTCCGTCTGAATAAGCGGTATCATAGCATACCCACCGCCAAAACTGACAAGCCCTAGTTTGAAAAACGTAATTAGCATATCAAGATACAAGTTCATATAGTTTCGCCCCTTGCTTTCTTTTGCGCACCATATAGCTTCCGTATTTTCTTAACTTTCACAATCATAATTCCAAAAATTGCTCCAAACAAAATCACTAGAATTAAATTTAGACTTTTGAATGCTAATAGTGCCAGAATACATACAGCGCAGATAGCTAAGCAAGTTTTGTCAACCAGCGACACCTGACCCATTTTATAGGCAGCTGAAGCTATTAGAGCAACTACTACAGGCCTTATACCTCCTAATGCAGCTTGAAGGTGTATGTTATGCTGGAAGGTACCAAGCAAGGCTCCTAATAGAATAATTATCCCAAACGTCGGTAATACTATTCCTAACAATGCTGACAAAGCACCGGAAATGCCTCCGATCTGGTATCCAACAAAAGTAGCTGAATTGACAGCAATAGCCCCTGGTAACGATTGCGAAACGGCAAAAATATCGACTAAATTTTCTTTGCTTAGCCATTTCTTTTTATTTACCATCTCATCTTCCATGATAGGTATCATGGCAAATCCTCCGCCAAAAGTAATCGGTGAAATCTTGAAAAAAACTAGAAATATCTCCCACATAAATTTATAATTGGGTTTCTTTTTTTCCATATTTGTAACCATTCCTTTCTCTGCCCTCAAATTCACAAAACATTATGAAAGGAAATTGTTTAGTATAAACAACTCCTTTGTTTGTATAGGTCGAGCATTCAATGCTTGTGCGACACTATACCAGCTGAGAGAGGGCGTGTTTATGCTCAAATTTGTTTACCCTATAATAGCGCGGCATCGACGTTTTATAACCTTCGTCATTGTTACCACCCCGACTACCGATCACTGAAACATCACAACCCACCAGCCAAACGTTTTTCCACCTTTACCTAAGATTTGAGAGCCTTAGCGCTGTGGCCTATGAAGCGATTAAGAAAAACATCTTACCTCCTTTGTAAATTATATATAGCAAACAGCGTGCCAACTCTAAAACCCGCTATATTCAAGCTTTTATTAATTATGATAAAAAATGAGTGTAGCAAACGCTACACTCACGATAAAATTAATATAATGATATTTAGGCATTTATCACCGCCATTCTCCGTTTATATCTATTTTTATAATGTATTTGAGCATTTTGATATATGTATTTTTGTATTATACAACTCAATTTATAGATTCTGTAATCATCTTGTAATCGATTTTACTAGAAAATAAAAATATATTTTTCAATTTACAAAGTTAATTCTTTCATTTTCCAAGCAGAAAGTTTATAATTTCAATTAGATCATGCTGGTGTAATGTAAACTTACATTTTAGTTGATAATGGGAAATGGAGTACATTTGGTAAAAAAGTATCGGGAGCTTTCTGGCCAAACAGGTACAGAAGGACATAGCAATCCTCGCAAAGCTTTTTACCGCTGTAATTGTAAATTTCTCCTTTGATCAGGCGGGTTCCACATCTTTGGCAGTCCACTTTAAATAACACTAAATATCACCTCACACAAACATGAAAAGTATTCAGAAACCCACGTACAGCCAG
>DHJG01000003.1:2950-5700 GCA_002404215.1 Desulfosporosinus sp. UBA4726 | reverse complement strand
TTTTTCCTCCTTTGCGTATGATTATTTATATAGCAAACAGTGTGCCAACCTTAAAACTCGCACTATTCAGGCCTTTTATCAATTATGATGAAAAATAAGTGTAGCAATCGCTACATGTTGGATCGATGTCAAATAACTGGCTTACGGCGTTTAACACATTAAGGCTCTGCTTATATTGAAGTATAGGAGGATTTTGATAATTGTAGCTTTCCTTCAATGATGAGTATTATACAATTCAATTTTTAAATTCTAGATCATAGGGGGGGTGATTTTCCTGAACAATAAAAAAAAATTTTCCTTTTTTAAAGGTAAGAGTCTGACTAATCAGATACTCATTATCATAACTGTAATTATGCTTGTACCTATTGTAGTCTTGATGTATGACATTTTTTACGCTTCACGGACGGATGAAGTTGTATTTTTAGACAAAGAGCAGCGTCTGGAGGCCTTAGTCAATAGTACTAATAAGGCCTTTTTGGAAAATCTGGCATCTCTACGGACAGGGCCAGAAGATATCTCATCAACTATGCTTAAGAGCGAGTTTGCCCGGGTCGTAGAACCCCAAGTTCCAGCGAATTCGGGCATTCGCTTCGGTCTATATGTTCCCAATATGGAGAATATTACGATACTGGGTTTCCTGCATAACTTTCGTAACCTCTCACAGGTAGAAGAAGCTCAGAGGGAAAAAAATATTTTTGCCAATACTATACCAGGCCTGAAAGCAGTAGAGATAGGTAAAGTACCACTCTTTCGAATTTCCGGTTCTTGGGATGACCAGGTCGTTGAGTATATCTCTCCTGTTGCACTAAAAGGAAAAGTAGTAGCAGTGATGTGGGTAGAGGAGAGACTTAACCCCTTCTTTTACCAGAGTAATTACTTTGGTAAATTGCTGCGTTATTTCACTCTTGGCGTACTGGTCTTAGTAATGTTTGGCACCCTGATAATAATCAAAAATTTAACATCCGGGGTCGACCGCTTAAAACAGGGATTACTTAGCATGGAGGAGGATATACATCACTTATTACCTGAAATGTCAGGTGAACTGGGTCAAGTGGCCCGAGCAGTAAACCGGATGGCGGTGGGCCTATCTGAAAAGGAACGGGTAGAAGATCAGCTAAGGCAATCAGAACACCTTATTGCACTTGGTCGTTTAGCAACCGGTGTGGCTCATGAATTACGTAACCCCATCGCTATTATCAAAACCTTAGTCGAACTTATGAAACAAGAATACGCTCAAGTAAGTGGCATCGAAGGGTTTACAAAGGCCATAGAAGTACAGGTTGACCGTCAAAATATGGAAATTCAAGAACTACTGGACTTTGGCCGCCCTACCAAAGTTTCTATTAAGGAGTGTTCGGTTAATGATTTAATCAAGGCAGTCCTCTCATTTTCGGCTGCAATGTTACGAGAGCAGAGCATAATCGTTGATTTGAGGCTTGACAACAATCTTTCTAAAAGCTTAGCAGATACCGAAAAGCTAAAACAGGTATTTGTAAACATCATTGTTAATGCTGCAGAAGCTATGCCTGCTGGAGGCAAATTGGAAATAATGACGAAACAAACTGACAACCTGCAGGTTATCAGTTTCTCTGATACCGGGGAGGGCATCCTAGCTAAGGACAAGTTGAGAATATTTGATCCCTTCTATACGACCAAAAAAACAGGCACTGGTCTGGGACTATCGATATCCTATCAAAGTATTCAATTGCATGGTGGGACTATTGATGTGGAGAGCACCCAAGACAAAGGAACCATCTTTATTATCAATCTTCCTGTGATACCACAATTTTGCGACAGGAGTGATGTTCATGACACCAAGAATTCTGGTAATTGACGATGAAGAACAAATGTGCTGGGCCCTCGAGAGGGCGCTAAGTCATGAAGACTATCAGGTGGTTACCGCCACGCGAGGCTTACAAGGTATTGACTTGGCCAAAGAAACCGAACCCTCGCTGGTAATCTTAGATTTAAAGATGCCAGACATCGATGGTATTGAAGTGTTAATAGAACTGAAAAATATTAACACTAATATCCCTGTGATTATGATTACCGCCCACGGGACCATTGACACAGCTATTGAAGCGATGAAAATTGGGGCCACGGATTATATTACTAAACCTTTCAAACTCGAAGAATTAAAGGTACTGGTCAAGCAAGCCTTACATGCATCTGATTTAGAAAACCAAGTTGATTTTCTAAATCAAGAATTAGGCAAGAAATATGGGAGAATTGTTTGCCTCAGCGCTCCTATGAAAGAGATTAATCTCTTGATTCGACAGGTCGCAAAGACTGGTGCAACTGTTCTGATAACAGGAGAAAGTGGAACTGGTAAAGAAGTTGCTGCTCTAGAGATATATAAAGCCAGTAACCGAGCAGATAAGCCCTTTGTAGCAGTAAACTGTGCGGCTCTTCCTGACCAGCTGTTAGAAAGCGAGCTATTTGGCCATGAGAAAGGTGCCTTTACTGGGGCAACCAGTAAAAAGATGGGGCGTTTTGAACGTGCTGATACAGGAACGATCTTTCTGGATGAGATCGGAGAAATGCCCATCAGTATGCAAGCAAAGTTACTGCGAGTATTACAGGAGAGGTGCTTTGAAAGAGTGGGGGGAACTGAAACGATCCATGTGGATGTACGGGTCATCGCCACCACGAATATAGAACTTGCCACGGCCATATCTAAGGGCACCTTCAGGGAGGACCTTTATTATCGCTTAAATGTTATGAACATAAACATGCCTTCGCTTAGATCA
>DHJG01000003.1:0-2714 GCA_002404215.1 Desulfosporosinus sp. UBA4726 | reverse complement strand
GGCAATGAAAATTCTGACCCGCTACAACTGGCCTGGTAACATAAGAGAGCTTCAGAACGCGATCGAAAGAGCGCTTATTGTTTGTCCGCGCGCTGAGATCCAACCAGTACATTTCCCCAAGGAATTATTGAATAGTTCTGAGGAAACAACAACGCCTGTAATAAACCTTACAGAGGGTGGTTTTACTTTGGAAGAGTTGGAAAAACATCTGATCATTAAGGCCTTGGAAAAGCTCAATAATAACCAAACAAAGGTCGCTAAATATCTGGGAATTTCTCGTCCAACTCTGCTTTATCGCCTGAAGAAGTATGGTATATAGACGGGGAGAGACTAAGAGTTGGGCAGAATAAACATTCTAGGGCGGGGAGCAGTTCACAAGATCGCTACCTACCCTATAGATCTGTGCTTAACCCTTCCCAAGCAAAGCAGTCGCCAGAAACCGAGGCCACTGAAAAGTAAATTGAATCCCCAATTTAGTGAAAACCGGAATTACGAAGAAATGAGTAATTCTAGTTCTTTTTTTGCGCCACGCATGACGATTAACTTGGTGGTGAAAGTCCACTATGGAGGCTTGTAGTTGCCAACCATCTTACCGTTCGCTATGCCAGAGACTTTTACGATGGACAACGTGGAGCAACCATTGCGATTTGTGAAATTTGCTTATCCCAGTAAGCTGAATTTAAGCCAAATTAATCCTGCCAAAAGGGACACAACAACCCCAATTCTAGGAATACCAATCTTATTATGACTAACAAGTGAAACACCTTCAATATCCCATTTTACTGCACCTGTTTCCTGAATGCGTTCATAAGACAATAAAGGGAATATTATGGACAAAATGGGTATACCAAAACCTAGACCCCATACCCAAACAGAGATACAACGATTAATTGCCTGTGAAAAGTTCAGCTTTCTTCCTTGTGGTTCCCTCACGTATACCTGAAGTAGTGACTTCCCGGGCGTCGTTCCCCAAGTAGATAATAACAAGGCCTCAACCACAATTATTGAAATAATTGTTATGAAGATGGAAAATAGTTCCCACCCCAGTCCACGCGGTATAAATATACTGACTAATAAACTCCAAAAAATGCTTACTGTACTTATGTCAATCATTCTAGCCCAAAATCTAACCCAAGGAAGAGCTTGTTTTACGTCAGAGATGGGTAGTCGCTTTGTATTCAAAGCAGAACCAACAAGAGTTAACCTAGGCTTAATATTTCTCAGATTATGTTGTTTCAAAATTAACAGAAATTTTCCACCAGGCACTTTTTTTTGTAATTGAATTCTTGTCCCACAAAAGTTACAGAAGTTTGAATTACCTAAAATTTTTCCGCCACATTTTTCACAATACATAACATCAACCTCGCTCATTTAGACGTTTTGCGATCTTCAATATTTCTTAATAATCAGATTATAGCTCTATTTTGGCTGGAAATCTGTGAGTAGTGTCACACGTTTGCCTAAATCGAAAATGAAAATAGACTAAAATCTGCAATTTTTGACGGCGCTACAATGGATAAATTGACTTATGCTGTTTTAAAAGGCAGCAAAGCAAATCTAACTAACGTAACAGTAATATAGGGGATGGGATTATGATTAAAACGGATACAGCGATTTCCGTAAGTGGCCTTAAGAAGTCCTTTAAGGAGGCCATGAGGGCACTTTGAAGAACTTGAGAGAAGTTTAAACCTTCGCGTACTGCCATGATGTTAAGCCATTGAGGGATCGTAAAGGAATACCGGATACTTATAATTCATTTGGAAACAATAATAAGGTGTTTCCCCCACGCAATGCCATTCATGTCAACTAGTTGCCTGAGGAAGACAATAGACGCATCCGGGTTAAGCAGACCTGCGCTTATTGCTGTAAGGGGCTTGTCGCCTTGGAACCCGAGTGTGCGGATAAAGTGATTGACCTCATAGAGGCTCTCAAAGGCAGCGTAGAGAAGGCCAAAGAAGAGAAGGAACCGGGGGGATTATATGACTGCAAAACTTAACGAGTACAACCAAAAAAGAAATTTTGCCAGAACCCTGGAACCAGAAGGGCTAACAGAAATGCCCCAAGAGGGCCTGAGGTTTGTCATCCAACACCATCTGGCCCGCAGAGATCACTACGATTTCCGTCTGGAATGGGAGGGGGCTCTCTTGAGCTGGGCAGTGCCCAAGGGCCCTTCCTATAATACCCGGGATAAGAGGCTCGCTGTACAGGTGGAAGATCATCCCCTGGAATACAGGAACTTTGAAGGGACGATTCCCAAGGGAGAATATGGCGGCGGAGTCGTCATGCTTTGGGATGAAGGCTACTGGGAACCCTATGGGGATGTGAATGACGGACTCCGTGCAGGGATGTTGAAGTTTGTTCTGAACGGACGAAGACTGAAGGGGAAGTGGGCTCTGGTGCGCTTGAAAGGGAAAGCGGGCGAAAAGCAGGAGAACTGGCTGTTACTTAAAGAAAAAGACGAGTATGCCAATACTGGCGAAGGGATGTCTGAATTTACCACCAGCATCAGAACCGGACGTACCATGACGGAAATTGAAGAGGGGGAAGACGAAAAGATCATGCAGAACCCCTTCAGTAGTAGCGGCGTGCAGCTGGCCAAATTAGTCAATACGGTTCCTGAAGGTGAGGATTGGCTCTATGAGTTGAAATACGACGGCTACAGGATACTGGCGTATATTGAAGACAACAGCGTTCGGCTGATCACCAGGAACGGC
>DHJG01000201.1 GCA_002404215.1 Desulfosporosinus sp. UBA4726 | reverse complement strand
AGTTCAGATAAGGACGCGAATGTTTATTATGAACTGTATCTTCAGAAAGCTAAACTTCCCAATACATATTTAGTTCGTTCAGAATCTAAGGCACTTGAAGTCGCCCTATGGCGACCTCAGGTGCGGAGGTAAAGTCCGGTACTCTGCGGAAAAATATTCATTAATCAATATTCCGCACAGTCAGTAGGTACTTCTGCTTTCTGAAAAAGCAACTCTAGGAATTAGAGTTATTTGACTTTGCCCCTGCAGATATTCCACTTGTGGAAAAACTAAAGGAAGTCATGATTTAGAGGTGCAACATGTCCGAAATTATATATGGCCTATACGAACAAATCATTAACGGTATCATTAATGAAAACCTTAATAAAGTCGATCAAGAGCTTGTAATAAAAGATACCCACCCCCTGGATTCGGCTGAGTCTTCTAAGATTCTAGCAGATTACCTAACTAGAATCCTACGCGAGATCTTTAATTATATCGACGAAGGGGATACCATCGTCAGAGACCGAGTTAATCTATGTAACGGGATTTTGCAGTACATTACAGAATGCATTCAAAAAGGGAGCTTTAGTTTCAAAAAAGATGAAGCCACCTTGAAAAGAGTTAAGAGCTTCCTCATTCAACAAGATGCTCAGGTGTTGTTATCCCTGGTCGACATAAAGGCCAGCAGACAAACAGCCTTGCTCGGTTCTGAAAAGATCGTCAGACCAGACACTTCCATCTCAGAGAACTCTCTCTTTACCGGCGCTGTTCATGAGCCAAGCATGGTTTCAGAACTTAAAAAGGAAATCTTAAGCAGTCATAGGATTGATTTTCTGGTGTCATTTATCAAGTGGAGTGGCTTAAGGTTGATCATCAATGAACTGACTCAGTTTACAGCCAATGGCGGCAAATTGCGGGTCATTACGACCTCTTATCTGGGGGCCACTGATTTTAAAGCGGTCGAGCAGCTCAGTAAACTGTCCAATACAGAAATACATATTTCCTATGACACAGAACGGACTCGTCTTCATGCCAAGACCTATGTCTTTTGGCGAGATACAGGATTCAGTACCGTCTATATCGGGTCGTCCAATATTTCTGAGTCAGCCATGACCAGTGGGTTGGAATGGAATATTAAGCTATCTCAATATGACTCTGGAGATATCCTAGAGAAAATCCGAGCCACGTTTGAAGGGTATTGGAATAATCCTGAGTTTACACCCTTTATTGCGGCGATTGATTCCGAGCGCTTGAGAAACGCTTTAAAGTCCGAGAGAAGAACCAGTCAGGATGAAGCGGGTAACGTGGCGTTTAACTTTGACATTAAACCCTATTACTATCAGCAGGAGATTCTGGACAAATTGAAAGCGGAGCGGGAAGTCCATCACTCGTTCAAAAACTTGGTCGTCGCAGCCACGGGTACCGGTAAGACTGTGATTGCGGCTTTTGACTACAAGGACTTTTGTAGGGCGAACCCGGGTAAGCCAAATAGACTACTCTTTGTCGCTCATCGTAAGGAGATACTAAGCCAGAGTCTGGCCTGCTTTCGAGGGATCCTTAAGGATCTTAACTTTGGCTCGATGATGGTCGGAGGGCTAAAGCCCGACAGTTTTGACCACTTGTTTGTCTCGATCCAATCTTTTAACTCCAAAGAGCTGACAGAGATCAGCACGTCAGATTTCTATGATTATATTGTGATTGACGAATTCCATCATGCGGCTGCCCCGTCCTATCAAGAACTTTTAGATTTCTACAGACCGAAGATTTTGTTGGGGCTAACGGCAACACCGGAGAGAGCGGATGGACGAAGTATCTATTCGTATTTTGAGGGCAGGATTGCTGCCGAAATCAGGTTATGGGAAGCGATTGAACGAAAGCTGCTCAGTCCGTTTCATTATTTTGGTGTGACGGATAATGTTGACCTAAGTCACGTGCGTTGGGTTGCTGGAAAATATGACGAACGGGAAATAGAAAACCTCTTTGTTTTTGAACGAGCGGTCGCGGTTAAACGCGTCGGGAATGTCGTTAAGGCCATTGAAAAGTATTGCCTAGAACGTGCGGAGATCATCGGAATTGGTTTCTGTCTGACCAAAAAGCATGCGGAATTTATGTCCGAGATCTTCAACAAATCAGGAATCCCCTCGGAATTTCTCATTGCAGAATCTGAGGACGGTGTTCGGGATAGTGTGAAGCGTCGCCTAGTAACAAAGGAAATCAAGTTCGTTTTTGTGGTGGATATATATAATGAAGGAATCGATATTCCCGAGGTGAATACGGTGCTTTTCCTACGCCCGACGGAAAGCTTAACCGTCTTTTTGCAGCAGCTGGGTCGTGGTTTAAGACTAAGTGAGGGGAAAGAAGCCCTGACGGTCTTGGACTTCGTAGGACAAGCTCACAAGAAGTATTCATTTGAAGATCGATTCAAAGCGTTGTTATCCAGGACACGGAAAACAGTCGAGCATGAAATCAAGCATGGCTTTGCCAATGTACCTAGAGGATGCTCCATCCAATTAGAAAAGCAGGCCCAGGACTATATTTTAGAGAACATTCGCAATGCGGTTAATAATAAACGAAACTTGATCAGTAAGCTCCATGACTTCATAGAGATCAAACGAGAGCTGAATGTCAGGGAGTTTTTTGAGGGTTACCATGTAACGCCGCAAGATGTTTATAGCAAGAAGGTTACTGTGGTGGGACTGTCGGCTCAGGCTGATTTACTCAAGGGATATGAAGTAGATGAAGAAAGGGAGCGTTTGTTGGCCCCTGCACTCGGTAGATTATCTTCCATAAATTCTAGGCGCTGGATTCGTTTCATCCTGACGATCCTGCCTCAGATACAATTGAGCAAAGGGATTCTGGCGCAGCCTTTGCCAGCCGTGGAAAGAACCATGCTTTCCATGTTTTACTATACACTGTTCGGCAAGGGTTTGGCTGATCTGGGCAATCGTTTTCTATCGATTGAAACAGCCATTTACTGGGTGATTAATGATCCCTTCCTTTATGAGGAACTCTTGGGCTTACTAGATTATCAGTATGTGAAAATCGATTTCGTTGATAAGTCACTGCCTGAATTAGGAAATGAAAGTCCGCTAGATTTATATTGCTCGTATACCTCAGATCAAATTTTGGTGGCACTTGGGAAACATACGGAACAAAAGAAGAGCTCTTTCAGGGAAGGAGTTCTCTACCTGAGTGAAAAGAATTTGGACGTTTTCTTCGTGACCTTGAATAAGTCGGAAAAGGATTATTCCCCTTCAACAATGTATCAGGATTATTCGATTAATGAGGAATTATTTCATTGGCAATCCCAGAGCCGAACGACAGAGGAATCGGTCACAGGCCAGAGGTATATTAACCAATCGCTTAATGGCGGAAATGTGTTGTTCTTTGTGAGGGAATACAAAGAGGAGGAGAAGCTTACTTCACCCTATACTTGTATTGGTTTGGCAGACTTTCAGAGTCACTATGGTTCGGCACCGATCAGTATTGTGTGGAAGATGAAGGAGTCGTTGCCTGGGTTTGTGATGAAGAAGACGGTGAAGGTTTAATTTTGTAATTAGGCTAGGGTTCAGGTACATTCGCAGAATGAAATAAATGGCGCTAGTGATAGATGAAAACCATAAGAACCTGATTGGGGAGGTAAGTTAATGAACAATGCTTATTTAAAGACAGCATTTCAAAATTGGATGAGTAATCAAAAGAAGTCAAACGGCGATCCATATAAATCAGGAACTATTACTGCGTATTCCAATGCGCTTAAAAATGCCACATTTAAACTTAAACTTGACGATATTGAACAGACGGATTTGTTTTACTATATCTCTTCATCTGAGTTTGAACAGGCATACAATAAAATTATTTCGGCTCCCAATTTTGAAGAGGTTGACTTATCAGCTGGCAATAAAGCCTATTCAAACGGTATGATTTTGTACGCGAAATTCTTGAAAGAGTATGCTGGAACAGCTACAGACGAAGTAAAGATGTCCAAAGCAAACTTTATACAATGGTTTGCACCTCTAATTAATGCTTTAAGAGAATTAGGCGGTTCGGCAACTCCAGAGAAGGTTCGTGTTCAAATTGCACGAGACCTCAATCTTGAAAACGATGTTATTACTGAAACAAGAGGAAAAACGGGCGGGAAAAAATTTGACAACGAGGTTGCTTGGGCAAGGAATTATTTAACTTATGAAGGGCTGATTGATAAGGCGATCAGAGGAGTTTGGACACTTACCGTAAAAGGTATGGAAGTGGAAATGACAGACGAATTGGCGAGTGAGATATTCTTCAAATGGGTTAATATTCTTAAGGAGCGTCGTGAAACTCATCAAGGCCCTACAACTCTGGATAAAGGATCAGACAAGAAGTGTTATTGGATGTATGCTCCAGGTGAAGGATCCTATTTGTGGGATGAATTCTATACCAAAGGTATAATGGGCATTGGTTGGGATGAATTGGGCGATTTGAATCAATACCCCACTAAAGAGTCCATGAAGGAAAAAATGAAAATCACCTATGGCGAAGAATACTCATATAAAAACTCAGGACACGCAACATGGCAGTTTGTTAATGAAATGAAAATAGGCGACGTCATTTTCGTCAAGAAAGGCTTAAAAAAGATTATCGGTCGTGGCGTCGTTACGTCTGATTACATTTTTGACGAATCGAGAGAAGAATATCGCCATATTCATAAGGTGGACTGGACGAATAAGGGCGAATGGGATCATGAAGGTCAAATCGTAATGAAAACGCTCACGAATATTACCCCATACACTGACTACTACAAACGACTTGAGGATATGTTCGCTGCCACGACCGATGAAGTGCTCATCCTTGACGACGAAGTGTCTCAGTACGACAGTTATAGTGCTAAAGACTTTTTGTCAGAAGTATTCATCACCGAGGAACGTTATAATACCCTCAATAATCTTTTGATCAGAAAGAAAAATATTATCCTGCAGGGTGCACCTGGCGTAGGTAAAACCTATGCAGCAGAGAGATTAGCTTATTCCATCATGGGTGAAAAGGATACCAGCAGAGTTATGGTGGTTCAATTTCACCAAAGCTACAGTTACGAAGATTTTATCATGGGGTATCGACCAACAGAAAGCGGCTTCTCTTTGGCAAAGGGACCATTCTACAAATTTTGCAAAGAAGCAGAACCAGATGATAGAGAATACTTCTTCATCATCGATGAAATCAACCGAGGAAATCTTAGTAAGATTTTCGGAGAGTTATTGATGTTGATAGAGAATGATAAACGTGCCAAGGAAGTACGTCTCTTATATTCAGACGAGCAATTTTCCGTGCCGGATAATGTCTACATTATAGGAATGATGAATACTGCGGATCGCAGCCTTGCTATGATCGACTATGCACTACGTCGGCGCTTTGCCTTTTATGAATTTGAGCCAGCCTTCGGAAATGCTGGCTTTAAACGCTATCAGGCAGCCCTGGCAAACAAGAATTTGGACAGACTGGTGGAAACTGTTGAGGCGATGAACCGTATTATATCGGACGATGCATCGTTGGGCAGAGGCTTCTGTGTTGGCCATAGCTATTTTTGTAGTGGGGATACTATTGATGATGGGTGGCTCTCCGAGTTGGTGGAATATGAACTCATACCACTGATAAAAGAATATTGGTTTGACGAACTGTCGAAGGAGGAACACTGGTCTCGAAAATTACGTGGTGCTATTACATGATTAGGATGAAAAATGTCTATTATATGCTGGCCTATGCATATCAAACCCTGAATGAAACAGGATTCAGCAGTGTTAAATCTGAGGACTTTGAAAATGTCCATGATTTAATGGCGGCGATTCTAATTCGTGGTGTTTCCAATCAAATAAAGCGAGGCTTGCATAGAGACTTTGTCGGGCAGACAGAAACACTTGGTAATTTGCGTGGCAAAATTGACATGACGGATTCTGTTAAGCATCAGACCTTTTTAATACGGCGCATGGTTTGTCATTACGATTTGTTCTCGGAAAATACGTTACTAAACCAAATATTAAAAACCACTATGCAACTTTTAATTCGGTGTGGAGACGTAAAACCAGAAAATCGTAAGGCATTACGAAGGTTTTTTCTATCTTTTGAAAATGTCAGTACACTTGATGCATTCCATATCAATTGGAGTGCCCTTAATTATCACGGAAATAACGCCACTTATAAATTGTTGGTAAATATCTGCTGGCTTGTGATCAAAGGACTTTTGATGACGACTGAGAACGGCCAATATAAGATGGCTCAGTATTTAGATGAACAGCAAATGCACCGGTTGTATGAGAAATTCGTCCTCGGTTATTTCAAACGAGAGTATCCGCAGTATTCTGCTCGTGCTGCTTATATCGACTGGAATGTTGATGACGGAATTCTTGATTTTCTACCGGCCATGAAATCTGACATTATGCTTACCAATGGCAGCAGAACACTGATCATCGACACGAAGTATTACGGGCACACCATGCAAATGAATACGCTATATAACAGTACCACCATTATCTCGGGCAACCTGTATCAGATATTTACTTATGTCAAAAATATGGATTGCTGTGGGACCGGAAATGTAAGCGGGATGCTTTTATACGCCAAGACTGATGAAGACATTACTCCCGATAACGACTACATGATCGGCGGCAATCGGATCAGCGTCAAAACACTTGATTTGGGTGCTGAATGGTCTGAAATTCAAGCTCAGCTTGAAAGTATAGCCGCAATGATAGCAATCTAATGGCTACATGAACGCGGCTTTCGGTTCCAAAGACATGTCAGGGTGGGTGATATATTGGATTACTTTGCTATCGTGGGAGGGGAGGAGGATAATTAGGAGTTCATAAGCAAGCAACAAAAACCATTTGTTCTTATTAAAAATATTCCACGAGAAGAGAGCTTACGGGATTTTAAAAATATAATGATTGATAGGGGGTACGGAGATGAAATACAATGAACTTCAACTCAAGAAAATGATGAAAAGAGAATTCGATTGTTTAACAGTTGATGAAGTGATTTCTATCGATATTCTCAATTTTATTCGTACCATACATCTGAACAAGCAGGATTTTTACTCCGTTAGACTTGATACCCAATATTTTGGTGATCGGGAGATGACGTTCAAAAAAGAAGCGAACTGCCTGATTGGACACTGTCGGGTATCGTTTAAAGATGAGGACAAGGTAATTGACTATCTATTTACTGAAAATGGTTATGAACTCATGAGTGAAATTTATTAACTGGAAAACAATGCAAAGGAGTGAAATTCCCATGAAGAATTGTGAAATGAAGTTGGATGGCAGTATATTGACGATAACTGTCGATATTTCAAAGGAATTTGGAAAATCGGCTTCGGGGAAAAGCATTATTATTAGTTCGACTGAAGGAAATGTGTCCATCCCAGAGAAAGAGGATATAAAGATCGGTCTAAATATCTATAGAAAGCCATGAAATAAGACTTACTAAGAAGCAATTTTTCCAGTTGGATGGTTTCCGCAGTGATGGGGTTCCCCATTTCCCATCACCAAGAAGCCTGTAAATAGAGCAAAAACCAAGTTCACACTGGTTTTTGCTCTATTTCTATAGACTTTGTTATTTGACGCTTACGTTTTAAAAGCAGCCGGTTAAGCCTAAATCGGGTCGAAAAGGTCGTTGGTTGTGGTATCTATTACCCTAATGTCCCGTATTCCGGTCAGTGCGCCGCTGGACGTAAGGAATAGATCACTCGCAATAAT
>DHJG01000051.1 GCA_002404215.1 Desulfosporosinus sp. UBA4726 | reverse complement strand
CCTGGAGGCAAAGAAAAGGGTACCGCGTATTGCCCGGTCAGCACGTACGGCGAATAAAGGTCAGTCACAAAAGTATATGATCGATGAAAAGCACCTGCCGTTTATACACAAAGAGCTACTTGACAAGGTTTAGAATGAGAAGGAACTAAGAACTTTACTCAAGGGAAATCTGGTGGGCGGTAGGCACTAATGTACCAATAAATATCCTTTTCGTGGCAAAGTGTTTTACGGCAACTGCGGAAAACGCAAAAATAATTAGTAACGGTAAAATTGGTGCTATTTAATTCATTTAAAAATAAGAATCCCGTTTAGAAATATGCCTAAACGGGATTCTTACTCACTATTCTTTTGCTGCTAATTCATTTAATGTCTCGGTTAAACTTCCATTTAATTTCCCGAGAATTTGCTTGTCCAGAGGGCTTGCCTTCGAGCCTGCAATAGTCGGATCAAGAGATTCTTCAATCTTTTTATATAGATCGGGGTATTTCTGTTTTGTCTCATCCTCAAAGGGTTTCCAAGCGTCTTCTAACTGAGGCCCAGTCACTTTAACCTTTGCCTCATCTCCAGCGTCAATAGCCGTTTTCAAATCTGTTGTGATGCTAAGCATCTTTGTCACGCCCGTCTTAATGGCTGAAGGTGTTTGAGTAGATGTCGCTTGTTTAGATGCGTCTTGGGATGTTGTTTGATCCGTCTTAGTTGCGCCACAACCAGCAATAACTACTAAACTAATTACGAGAGTTGAAGCAAGAATTATGCGAGATAATTTCATCAAGTTAGCCTCCTAAATATTTAGTTAAATCTTCTTAGCGTATTTCGTGCGATCCCTTTGACAAATATTTCTTAGCATTTACCCGTTTCCAAAGAATTACGAATAGGGCACTGATAATTAAAATAATCTGGGGCAGAGCGCTCTGCCATGATGAATAAAGAGCTATGAAGTTTATATTAGGTATACCCGAAGCAGTTGTAGATGGTATTGTACCGGCCAATTGCAAACCATGAATCCCCATTCCAGTAAACTTAATACATAAATAAAAGACGATAACACTAGAAACCATGAAAAAAGGTTTTATAGGAAGCTTCAATCCTAAACGAATCATTAAAAAAGCTAGAGAGCCAAGTAAGCTAAATCCGACGACTAAACCAAGCACAAGTTCTTTCATACTAATTTGATTGACCATCCCGACAAAGAACAAGACTGTTTCTGTTCCTTCTCTGAAGACAGCCAGAAAAGAAAGAACCCCCAAGGAAACCATCCGTCCTGTATCCATTGCAGATTCGCTTTTGTTGCGGATGTACTTTTGCCAATCCGTTATATTTGATTGACTATGCAGCCAATAACTCATGTATAAAAGCATAACAGCTGCAAATATACCGGTCCATCCATTGATCAGGGCATTATTATTACCAAATGCGCCGGATGAGAAGACAAACTTTACGACGATCGCTACAATAATGCTGAGAATCAGCCCCCCTAAAACCCCGATCCAAATCCATCTGCTTCCCTTGGCTTGGCCAGATTTCTTGACAAAAGCCAGTAAAGCAGCAATAACCAAGAGTGCTTCAAGGCCTTCACGGATTAGGATCATCGCAGCATCCCAAAACGTATACCCGGATTTATTCGCTAGTGGGCTTAAGTATTTAATCATCTGATCCAGTAGTTGAATAGCGCCTTGATAATTGGGTGGATTCGCAGCAAGCATCGCATTTACAGTAACCATGTCTCTTTCCGAATCACTATAAATGGCTGCGGATTGAGCAACTACGACGCCTTCAACACTTAACCAGGAATTCCGTACTTTTGATATCTCGGCCAACGCTGATTGTTGTTCATTATTCTTGGCCTTGATCTTTGTTTGCTGCAATAGAATGATGAAATCACTTAAAGAAATATTTTCTTGTTTAAACTGTTGACCCTTGGGGAACTCTCCATGGATAAACTTCTGATTGACGTTTTTAAGCCCTTGTAAGGCCTGGGTTATGTTTTCTTGTTTATTTTGTATAAAAGCATAATCCACTTGACCCATATTGGATTCGATGTCTTTATACGCGTCTGCAGATTCCTGTTTTACGCCATCTTCGGCTTCTCCCCACATGTCACGAAATTTTTGATAGTTTTGTTTTGCTTCTAATAAATGTCCTTGGTTTGTCTCTACCAATGCTTGATCGATATAGATTTCCGCCTTGGTAATGTTGTCCGATACCTGGGTTGAGGCCCATACTTTAATAGGACTTAATGTTATTAACAGAAGCGTTAAAATAAGTAATGTAGTTTTAATTCCTCGCATTATTCCTCACCTCCTCATTAATTGGTAATGATAATTATTCTCAATATGAATTATACTCTTAATTCGCATTAAGTCAATAGTATTTATTGGTAATCAACCGAAGATAAAAAATAGCCGGGTTTCTTTCCCGGATATTGGTAGTGACACAACCCCAAAAAATACATTGTTCCGGCTAGAGGAAGGGGTGCACCGATAATCACTGAGTGAGATCAACCTGTTCCCTTCTTTGTAGACGTTGCAACTGCT
>DHJG01000053.1:8149-9283 GCA_002404215.1 Desulfosporosinus sp. UBA4726 | reverse complement strand
GATCAGGGTTTTCTCAGTGTATTCTTTACTAATATCCTAAAGTAGCCACATCACACCGTCTTGCTAATCAGGATATAGAAACTGCGGCTACATCAAAGGCCCCAAGAGTCGAAGGACTTTCCCAATGGTACGACTAGTGAAGGAAAATGACTTATAATCCAATAGCTTTATCTCTTGAGATTCCTGACGCGTATTCTCATAGTCGTTAGAGATATCTTTTAATACAGTGCCATGGGTAAACAAAGCGCCCACTTCATAATGAAGATAAAAACTCCGGTAATCCATATTAAAGGATCCAACAGTTGCGACACGATCATCCGAAACAAAGACTTTGGCATGAATGAAACCGGGCGTGTACTCATATAGTTTTATCCCTGCCTGAAGTAATTCCGGATAAAAACTCCGAGCTATTAAGAACGGAATTTTCTTATCAGGGATATGTGGTATTATTATTTTCACATCAACGCCCCGTTTGGCAGCATAAGTAATTGCTTTTAACATGACACTTCCCAATATTAGGTACGGCGACATAATCCACACATAATCGTTTGCTTGATTTAAAATATCAATATAGACCGTCTCTCCAATATCATTGGGAATATTTGGTGAATCTGCATAGGGTGCAACAAATCCCTTCTCACTTGCACTTTGATTCTCTTGAGGTTTGTCTGTACCATCTGCGATGTAATCTTCCCAAACATCTTTTCTTTTGTCACCATCTAAATGCCAATTTTGAAGAAATAGTACAACAAACGTTTTTACTGCACCACCGCTCACCTTCACAGAAACATCTTTCCAATGACCATAAGGGTGAACGAAATTCACATACTCGTCGGCAAGGTTGACTCCGCCTGTAAAGGCGACTTCCCCATCAACGATCGTAATCTTACGATGATCCCTATTATTTTGGTCCGTTGATAAAAAAGGACTTAACGGTTCAAAAACTCTTACTTGTATTCCCAACTCTTTCAATTGATTAGGAAAATCATCGGGTAGAGATCTAGCGTGACAAAATCCATCATACATGAACCGAATTTCAACGCCAGAATCTGCCCGTTCCTTTAAGATTCCAATTAATTCATCCAACAGTCTTCCTGGAGACACAACGAAATATTCCATGAAAATATAAGATTT
>DHJG01000053.1:5751-7963 GCA_002404215.1 Desulfosporosinus sp. UBA4726 | reverse complement strand
CATGAAGCAAATAGGCGCTCTCTTGGATAAGCGTTTGCACTTTAATAGCATTTCTCTTCCACTTTGGATTCAACTCAACATAAAGATAATATAAGATTCCAAAGACCGGCAACAAGCACATAAATGTCAACCAAGCGATTTTGAATTCTGGATTCTCCTGTCGGTTAACAATATAAACGGCTAGGATAAAACTCAGTATTAGATTGATTCCATAAAAATAATGGATATACCCTGATAACTTAAAGAAAAATACTCCCAGGAAAATACACTGCAGAATTAATAAAAGGATAATTATATAACTGCGACTAAAGATACTCTTCTTTGTTTTTTCTACAAACTTAATTTTCCGATTTGCCATTGTGCGACTTCCTCTTCAGCTCTCCTGTTTTCTTGTGATATTTTCATTATAACAGGTTCACTATTGCTGGACCAAACCAACTCAGGATCTTAGATAGACATATAGCACCGGCATCGCAAATAAACAAATCTTCGGATGGATGAGAAATAACCGTGGCTGTCAAAGGTGAATAGTTCCCCCTATTTATTCCACATTTAGTTTGAAAAAACCTACCTGTTATCCGGCTCGCCAAAAGCCTTTGTCTACTCCAATGATCTGAGTCTACACCAGTGAAGCTTTATTCTTTACGCCCAGATTCCTTCCAGCGACTAAAACGACTAACACCAAAAATACTGACCCTGTAACATATGGCAACTCCATATTTATCCCGAAAAGCAGTCCGCCTGTCACTGGCCCGATAATCCGCCCCAGACTAGCAAAGGATGCAAAAAGTCCGAGAGATGCTCCTTGTCCTTGTGTGCTTTGTTTTGTAACAAGGCTCGAGCTGGTGGGCACCAGCAACGAATTTCCCACCATGAAAACAACAGTCGACATAACTAAGAAAATAATATTTCCATAATTCGCTGCCAAGATAATCAAAATTAGCCCAGTTGCACAGAGGAGTGCCCCGGTTTTCACGAGCTTAGCATCCCCAAACATTTTGGACAATGGGCCAATAAGTCCGCCCTGAACAATCACGCCGAAAATACCAAGAATAGCAAAGGTGACCCCCATGTCCCTGGGACCGAAGCCTACTTTAGCTGCTGCCAACAAAGCAAATGTGGTCTCGAACATGGACATCGTGAAATTCATTATGAAATTGAAAGCAAAAAGTGCAAACAGAGGGTCTTTTAATACTGCTAAGGAAAGTAAAGACGTTCTGCTTCTGAGAACTTCAGCCGGTTCTTTCAATGATTCCGGTAGGAATGCCAACGTGAACGGCAATAGTAGTAACGCTAATCCTCCCGCCACGAAAAACGGTAATGAGAAACTGTAGTGGCCGAGCCAACCCCCTATGGCCGGACCAAAGATCATACCCAGCCCCATAGCGGCACCAACCATCCCCATCCCTTTCGAACGATCAGCGCCTTCCGTAATATCCGTTAAATATGCCATAGCCGTCGGTATGGTGGCCGATGACACCATACCAGATAAGGCACGAATTCCAATCAATAAATATAGGTTGTTAACCATCCCAAACAATAGAAACGTTAGGCCATATCCAGTGAGTCCGATCAGAATAACCGGTCGCCTGCCAATGCGATCGGACAACCTGCCCCAAAAAGGTGCAAAAAAGAACTGCATAATCGAATAAGAGGACATAAAGATACCCAGCGATAAGGCTCCTCCGCCTAAGTTCTGCACAAAAAACGGCAGAATTGGAATAACGATGCCAAATCCCACCATGACTAGAAATTGGATAATCAGCAAAATGACCATTGGGCCTTTGAACTTTTTCAACATCCTAAAAGCTCCAATCTATTGTGTTTTTCTCTAGCAACTTTATTAATGAAGGATCCTGAATGAGGCGGGGGATTTTGACTTGGTTAAGCGAAGCACCACGTTTTAAGAGCTCTTGTTTGAGGATCTGAAACGTCCCAGTTCGAACGAAGTGGATATCCACTTCGTTGATCCGCTTTGCCTTAACCCCGGCAAGATAACGGGGATTGGCCTCCCTTAAACATTGTTCCAAGGTGTTTCTCATTTCCAACGCCTTAGCTGGGGTGATTAATGGCTCGTCAACCTCCATATAAAAGAGATAATGT
The DNA here is from genome assembly GCA_002404215.1 of Desulfosporosinus sp. UBA4726. Classification (GTDB taxonomy): domain Bacteria; phylum Bacillota; class Desulfitobacteriia; order Desulfitobacteriales; family Desulfitobacteriaceae; genus Desulfosporosinus. The sequence goes on along the minus strand of DHJG01000053.1, from coordinate 5,860 downwards.
CCAACTGCGTCATCTACCTCTAAGGTAACCGTATAATCCTCTAAAATAATCCCTACTGCCTTAGTAGTTGCACCAAGCGCGTATTGCACGGCCTGTTCAGAGGTCTTTT
>DHJG01000053.1:5068-5557 GCA_002404215.1 Desulfosporosinus sp. UBA4726 | reverse complement strand
ATCGCCGAAAAAATAGGCAAATTCCCAATATAATAGCGCAATCTGTCTAGGTAGATACCAAAACTTCCGCCTACCACGCATGAGACATAACTTATTTTTGGCCACACCCTTTGGGCAATGCCTGGCATGCCTTTTCTAAATTCTTGCTCCAGCTCCTTTGCCCGCAGTGGGTCAGGCTTTAAGAGGTCCTGCAACTGTTCCCTTACTTCTGTATTCAAGGTCAAGTGAGGTGAGATTGTTCCTTTAGCAAGATCCGAAAGTAACTCCGGCCACTGTTTTTCCAGCACGCTAAAAAGTTGCACGATTCCAGATGGGAAAGGAGACATCAGATACGCCAAATCTCGCTCTCTGAGCGCAAACAACAAATGCAAATAATTGGCGACTTGCTGATCTTGGATCGCTAGAACTTCAAGAGGAGATGTCCAAAAGTAGCGGAGCATCTTTTTCATTGACTGCATCCCACCTGCGGTCCCAGATCCAGTGGGAATT
>DHJG01000053.1:0-4822 GCA_002404215.1 Desulfosporosinus sp. UBA4726 | reverse complement strand
CAAACTTCTTATAAAAGAAATCAGCACCCAAAGCATAGGATCGATTAATGACCCACTCTAGCATATTCATACTATTACTCCTTATCAGCCTTTGCTAAATCATCCAGCACAACGTTCAACTGTTCCAGGGCCCTATTTAGTTCCGCGGCTTGAGAGGGATCTAGTTTCTGAACTAAACGCGCAAACTTTGTTTTTCTACCCTCTTCGAAGGCAGTTAAGGGTTCAATCCCCTTAGGGGAAAGTTGGATTATAACAACCCTGCGATCTTCCTCGCTACGCGTTCGCGTGATAAGACCTAACTTATACAAACGATCCACAAATCCCGTCACTGCTCCCAACGTGATCCCGAACTGTTGGGCAATATCGGACGGCGTACAAGTAACGCGGCGTTCCAGATACTTTAAAAACATCATCTGATGCATAGATAAGTCACTTTCTTCAGGCATCAAAAAGCTTTGGTACTTTTTCCAAACTGCCCTAAACAAATGGTCTGTCTCTTCCATGAGAGCAGCTTCTTTTTCCTTGGTCATGGGTATATCACTCCTTGCGTTAAGGAGAGTTGCGTTACAGGCGCTCTACTGTTAAGAACACCAAACATAAACGAATTTCGAAACAGTAGGCACCCCAGCCGTAATCGCAACTCTTCGGGTTGAAATTATAATTAGCTTTGTGGCCTTATTATAATCCCGGTAAATAGTTTATGTCAATTAGTAATTATCTACTTTGATCCTATTCTATAATTTTTCCGAGAATGTATTTACTGAACTCACATTCTGTTCGATGGTTCTTCCAATATAGCTACTATTTGTTTTAAGGAATCGGTGAATTCTTCATTGGAAGAGTTTTTAAAGATAAGTAAATCATCTTTTATTCGAGGATCATCCAAAGCAATAGGTATATCAAAATTAAGTCCTGCAACATATTCATCCCAATGTGCCAGCTTCCAGGTATCCCTATCGGATTTCCTCTCAATCATCCTTTGTCGGGTTACATCTTTAGAAGTTTGTACCCAGATAACAACAAGAGATGTATTATTATCTCTTAGTTTTGCTTTTAGCCTATTGATATAGTTCAAATCTCGTATTTCTTTTGTAAATGGTGCATTAATTAATACAATATCATCATAATTCAACGCCTCCAGAGCAAGTGCTACTATTGTTTCGTATTCAAAATCACGAATATTTTTATTAAAGAAATCAGAACTTCTATTATACTCTTCACCTGCTACAACAAAGATCTGTTTCGATAGTGGTATGAGTGTGTCCTTATCTAGATAGACAACATGACTTAAGGCCTCGGCAAGCTTCTTTGAGACATAAGTCTTTCCACTCGCAGGTGGTGAGGTTACTAAAATTAGTTTCTTCACAATAATCCTCTCCTAATCGCAAAATACTGAACATAAAACTTTTTGTACTTACCCGATTTATGATTTCGTTAACTTTTGTATGGCAAGTATCCTTCATCTTCCAAACAATACTGATCAGCACAGAACCATAGTGACTTTGTGCTTATTTATCGTCATCAAATTCTTTTTCGTACTTATGACCTCTGTAATAATTGAACTTATTGGCAAGAAAAAAGATGGCTAAAAATAAAACTATAAATATGAATAGGAAAATTACTGGACTATGCCAGTCGTACACTGCTGATGTCTGGATCGAATTAACAATTAGAACTATTGATGCAACCACAAGGATTCCAATTGTTACAAATAGATTCTTAAGAGATGACTTTTTTCCATGCTCGCTGTAAATACCTACCTTCAGCATATGCATTCTTATAAACTGATAGAGCGGGAAAAATATCAAAATTGAATACTCTGTTATACTTTCTTGTAAACTCATTTTAAACACCAAAGTTTTTACTAAATATGATACAGCTACGCCACAATAAATAATAATTGCCATTTCACTTCTTATTTTCAGCTTAGCCTGTTCAATTCTTTCATCCTTCATGATTACCCCTCCCAAAAAATATCGTCTAATGTTTTACCTAACGCTTTGCATATAGCGGTACACAACTGTAATGATGGATTGAATTTTCCCGCTTCAATCATTCCGATGGTCTGTCTTGTTACGCCGACTGCTTCTGCCAATTGCTCTTGAGACATATCCAAAATAGCTCTTGCAGATTTCAATTTAAGATTCTTCAAACAGCGCCCCTCCTCATATTGCATATTATATACTATAATATGCAATATGCAAACTATATATTGCATATATTGGGTTGAAATAAAAAAATAAAAAAAGCACTATCAAGTCCGTCAATTATCCAGACATTGATAATGCTTAAATATTTAATAAAGTGATTCACGACTATTTTATATTCTTCAATGAAGAAATACCTTGCCTTCATCCCCATCAACATCGACATTCATGCCCTCTTGAATGACTCTCATGACACCAGGTATATTCACTACGGCTGGAATCCCGTATTCCCGGGCCACTATCGCCCCGTGGGATAAGAAGCCTCCAGTTTCCATGATCACTGCACTGGCTTTTAAAAACAAGGGGGTCCAACCAGGATCGGTCGAGGGCGCTACCATAATATCTCCCGGTTGCAACCTACTTCCTTGATCAGGATGACTGATCAGTCGAGCGATACCGGAGGCTTTTCCGGCGGCAACTGGCATTCCCACCAAAAAATTGCCTGAAGACTTAGCAGCAGGTTCCGAATACTTTGGCGTATCTCCCAGGATGATATCAGGCGGGGCAATTGCCTCCATTTCTCTCATAAAGGCTTTTCTTTGAGTGATCAGCACCTGGAGCCCATCACCTCCCCATTCTCCGATTAAGATTGTAACCAGCTCAGGCCAGGTACAGAAGTAGATATCAGCTTGTTCTTTAATGATAGCCCGTTCGCAAAGTCGAGAACCTAACTCCTGGGCTATTAGCCTGAATGCCCCTATCACAAAGGCCTCGACTGATTTGGTCTTTTCCTTTACGGCCGCCCCTTCCTGGACCTTACTAATTAGGTTTTTGATCAATAACTGCTCGTTAGCAGGTACGTTCTGCTTGATTTCCTGCCAGGCCTGGTCAATTTTTTGTTTTTGCTCAGTCTTTAATTTGCTAAGATCAGCGGTATCTAGCGTACTGCGTATAATGCCCATTAGATATGAAGGGTCTTCCTTCCACCTTGGGTTGATGATATCAAGCTCGTAGACTGCTCTGTGTCCGAATTCTTGGATAAACTCCCGAAAAGCCATTTTAAACTTTGAGCGTTCGGGTAATTGCTCTCGCCATTTGACCGGGTCAAAGGACATGTTGGTAATCATTCGAACAACCTCATTGTCCCGGCGGGCAATTTCAGCCAGTTCTACAAGTCTATAGCCGTGATCTGCACTGGTTATACCCGCCGTTCCGCCCACCATTAAGGCATTGAAGAGCATTGGGGCCTTGTGCGCAAAATATTTAGATAGAATTGTCAATAATTCTCCTAAGGGTAAGGAAGCCGCTCCGCTTAAGAACGTGAATTCTCGAGCAAATTCAAGTTGAATCTTCCCAAGTTCATTATACAAACGGATGAAATCTAAATCTTGGAAAGAGCTAAATCCTTTTTCAGTTAAGCTTTCAACAGAACGCAGGACGCGCTCCTGGGTTTTCTGGGCCTTTTCAGCAGCCTGATTAACCAAATAGGCATAATTAATTCCGCGCTCAGACCTTTTCAAACCATTCAACCCTGCAAAGGGTTCTGTGTCCTGTAATTCTATCTCCGGCTGATGTCCTCCAAAACTCATATTAAAGTTGCTGGGCAATACTCCCATCGCATCATACATTGCCCATTGCAGGGCCGATAGATTGCAGTAGAGACGACCCTTAAAAAACCTGGAGAATTGCAAACCTTCCGGCAGCTGATAACCAATTTCGGTAAAATTTGATTTGAGAATCGCATCAATTGTATTAATCGCTAAACGACGGTCGAGTGGGGACAGGACCATAGGCACAGCATCCCTGTAGTTTCCGTTGGACCAGATATCAGGCTGCTTCGTTAAAGCGGCAAACGTCTTCCGGGGTAAAGCAGTCACCGGCCTGGCCTGGAGCAGAATAAAATTCCGGCCATCAAAAACCCATTCCACATCCTGGTGTTGATAACCATCCCCCAGAGCTTCGAAAACCCTTAACAGAAGTAAACCCAGTTTTTCAATTTTCTCATCTGACAACACCTGTTGGGTGGAATAATCCGTGGTCCGCACAAATTGAGTTCCCCCACCCTCTTTAAGGCAGGTCATTCCTTCTTTTCGCCCAGTTTTTCGTTCAATTAACCGAGGTACTGCGCTCCATGGACTGGTATCCAGATAATAGGTATCAGGCTCCACAGCTCCAGTTACAACGCTTTCGCCCAAACCAAAATTCGCATTAATCACCAGAATATCCTGGCGTCCTGTCTGTGGATCACAGGTAAAACCTACACCAGCGGCTTGAGCATCCACCATCTCCATCACTACCACCCCAGGAACTACTTCATCATCGCGGATCGTTAGTTTCCTGCGGTATACTATTGCCTGATTCGACCATAAGGAAGCATAACATCCTTTCGCAGACTCAAGGATATTGTCCAAACCATGGACATTCAGAAATGATTCATGGATACCCGCAAAGGATGCCTTTGCCGAATCTTCAGCCGAGGCAGACGATCTTATGGCCAGCGGTCTTTCGACAATGCCCAAGCTGTTAAGCATAGTTTCTAATTCTTCAATGATAAGTTGTGGGATAGAACCCCTTTTGATTTGTTCTCTTAATTGACTTAATCTGTCCTGATTATTAGTTTCTTCTATGTTTCCGGCAGTCACTGATTGCGAAATGTTATCAACCATATCCTGTAG
>DHJG01000022.1:2391-4049 GCA_002404215.1 Desulfosporosinus sp. UBA4726 | reverse complement strand
GAGCTCCTCTTGAGAGCTTTCGGTTGTTTCAAGTACTTCAATTGGTGGGGGGGTACTTGGAACTGGAGGGAGAGGATTAGTTTTGGGTAATATTTCAGGATAGAAGGCTGGTACTGGAGGGGGAGGAAGGGGAATAGCTTGGGTGGGGATTGTCTGGAAAGGTGCAGCAGGTAAAGGTATAGTCTGTTTTTTTATAGCCAAGCCCAATTCTTGGTAATAAGCCGGGGCTCGCTTTACAACCTGATCTTCCAACCAGTAGGTTTGACAATAATTCTTTTCTCCTTTATGCACCCATTGTAGGGGTCGGTTTAATGAGGTGTGAGTGGAAACGGACTTCCACCCTTTACCATCGTTAAGCATGAGGACTTCTTCCCCAGTGTGGGCGAGTAGCCAAAGGATCCCGTTCATTTCCAAAGCCCCAATACTTTTAAAGGGAGCGTTGAATATTTTAATAGGGGCGGGTGAGGGATGCCAAGTGCTTGCCAGTTCGAGGGCATCTGTTTGTTGAGCCCAACGAAGTTCAAACTGACCGGCAGGAGTTTTTACAGCCCAAAAGAGATGATGAACGTTATCAGACGTCATAAGTGCGGTCATATCCACGACTTCCCCTGAGATTTTTAGGGTTTCTGTTGGAGAGCCCCATATGTGAAACGTTCCGTTAAAGCGGTTTGTAAAGAGGAGAGAATGCCGTCCTTGGAAAGTCATAGTTAAGAAATGGATATTTCCCTGACTATCTAGGTTCACGTGATAAAGGGGTTCCCGTGGGTGAACAACCTCTCCCATATGAACACTTCGCCAAGATGCGCCGTCCCAAAAACGATGCTCAATGCGCCAGAGATCTGGAATAGCTTGATTAGAATAGGCGTAAAAGATATGTATCTGTTTCCCTTTAGGAAAAAGAAAGAGGCGGCGGTATCTTGTAGCACGTACGTCCAGTCTGGCGAGTAACGATGTCTGGGGCGTTCCAGAATCGGAAATTAGCGTGTAACAGAGTTCGCCGTTCGTTTTAAGGACGACGAGGTGAACGGTCTTAGGATCGGTCATAATTCCTTGGGCTAAAAGTAGCGGTTCCTGAGTTCGATAGAGGGGTTCTAGGCTGTCTTCGCCGAAAAGAGCACATCCCTCAGGGTCAATGTGCAAGTACATGGAGTCATTTTTATAAGTCAGGAGAAGTGGAGTCAAAGTGGTTCGACTTGGGAAAGCCAATACGATCACTTCCTTCGTTTTCATGGACTTTAGTTATTCAATATGTGAATATAGAAACTTGGGTTAGCAAGAGCCGGGGCAGACTTAGTTACAATTGTGTGCTGGTCATGGATGGCCGAGTGTCCCTCTAGACAAGGATAGAGGGAAGAGCCCTTCCAGAGTATATTCTGTTTAGTAAAAGAAAAGGCCGTTATGGACGGCCCTTTCTTTCAGGAAGGGCAATATCAAGACATAAGAGAAGGTTGACAACAGGTGAACATTTATTGGCAAGTATCTTGCTGTGGTGGGAAGAAATCACTTGGGAATGGGGTCAAAGTGGTGTCAAAGAAATTAAGGCATGGATTTTGTGGTATATTCGGGAATTCTTCACATGCTGGAGGTTCTGGGCAGAATCCGAAGGCTGGAACGAGAAGTTGAACGATACCAGTTACTTTAGTTATTACAAAGCTGCC
>DHJG01000022.1:1787-2140 GCA_002404215.1 Desulfosporosinus sp. UBA4726 | reverse complement strand
AAGTTCGGACGAGAAGGAATAGGGGTAATAACGACACTGCCAGGAACAATCACTCCCGTGGCAAAGGTCATGCTGACAAAGGTAAATGGAGGTACGCCGGCTGGTAAGGTGACAGTGAAGCATGGGAAGCATTCTCTTTGTTGACAGCTGGCATAAACTTTTTCTACGATGATGCATACTGATTCTGTTATTTCTTCGAGTTGGTAAGGGTCCGTTAAATCAATGGGGTCACTGGGCGATAGTGCAGAGCCGACTCTGCCGACGGTGACGCCTCGAGGCGGGAAGGAAGTTGGGAGGGCAGCGGCGATAGTATTCGTGTTTGTGTTTATGATACTGATCGAGCTGTCTCCCTC
>DHJG01000022.1:0-1526 GCA_002404215.1 Desulfosporosinus sp. UBA4726 | reverse complement strand
AGAATGGTATTGGTGGCAGTGCTGATAACACTGACGTTGTCGCTGCCGCTGTTGACAACAAAGAGCTTTGAATTATCTAAGCTAACGGCTAGTCCGTTGGGTGAAGTACCTACGGCAATCGTGGCGATGACGATATTGGTTAGAGGATTGATGACAGAGACTGTATTGCTACCGCTGTTGCTGACGTAGATACGGCTAGCATCGCGGGCAATAGTCACATCGATTGGGCTGTTACCAACAGTAATGGTGCTTACAACGGTAGAGGTCGGAATGCTAATGACTGAAACGGTTCCGCTTCCAGAGTTTGTCACGTAGGCTGTTGTACTGGTTGGATCAATCGCCACTGAAGTAGGTGCGAGGCCAACCGGAATTGTTGCTAAGACTTGATTGGCAGCGGTGCATACGACAGAGACGGTGTTGCTACCCAAATTAGGGACTAAAACCTTTGTACCATCCGGGGTGCGTTTAGGGAATTGTGGGTTCGTTCCCACAGGGATGGTAGCGACGAGCACATCGCTGTAAACATTATATATGGCGACGGCATTGTCGAGAGTTACCCAAGCATGGGTTTCAAATAGCATGTGTAGTTCCCCCCCTTTTATTGATTCGAGAAATGATTTAGGATTGAGCAGTACTTTCAACGTATACTATTCGAACGTATAGTGGGGTGTTACAACGCTATTCTGCATTTCTATCGGTTCAGATAAAATACTTTGAAGCACCCGGCCGGACCGTTCGCACCAGTCATTAGCTTGAGCGAAAGCCATTCGTTCCGCTTTGCCCGAGTCGTTACTATTTAATAGATGACGTAGGCGCAATGAAAACAATTGGGGATTACTTTCAAGATTAATTCCCGGAATGGTAAGCAGTTCTGGAAGAGGTGTCCCTAGAACCGGAATTCCCGCTGCATAATATTCGTAGAGTTTGATGGGGTTGCACCCTTTGGTCATTTCGGTTTGAAGAAAGGGAATAAGCCCAACATTGAAGTGATGGAAATAGGCTGGGAGTTCCTGATAAGGTTTCAGTCCTAGATAAAATAGATTCTTGAACTTCTTTAGAGGAAATTTATTCAGTTGAAAATAGGCTCCAATAAAAACAAAGTTGAATTCTGGATTGTCCTGGATCACAACCTTGAGTAACTCCCAATCAACCCAAGGGGCGATTGCTCCACTGTATCCTACGATGGGTTTACCTGATGGAAGATCAATAGGGCGGTTAGGAGGTGATGGCGAAAAATGGACGAAATCCACACCGTTTGCCACCAAATAAACCTTAGGATGTTGGTTAGAAAAATATTCATAAATACTGCGACTACTACAAAAAATAAGATCTGCTCTCTCTAAGATGGCGGGATAATAGGGTGCCCAACTGGCAAATTCCTCTTTGGGTTCATCAACGGCATCATAAATTACAAGATCTGGCTTATAGGCATCTATAGAATTGATATGCGAGGGAACGGTTAACCAAAGGATGCGTGGTCGTGAATGGGGAACATCCATGACGGGGATTCCTTGGCAAAGGAGAAG
>DHJG01000211.1:465-1037 GCA_002404215.1 Desulfosporosinus sp. UBA4726 | reverse complement strand
TATTTGTTTATGCAAAGCAATCTCGAGTTGATTGCAAAGCAATCTCGAGTTGGGATCGAGTCTAGACATCGTTCAAAACTATGTTCAAGAATCGATCCTTTGCAGATAGTTTGATTGATCAATTTGATCAAATTTGAACGGTTTGATAAAGTTCAATTTTGTACGGTCAAAGCTTAGTTATCTTGGCTTCTTCTATACAAATCTAGATTTGAACGGTGAGTTGCTATCTCCGTTCAAATTCAGACTTTGAATGACTTTGAATCGCTTTGAATTACTATCTACAAGACTTGACCGAGACTGCACAAATATTTACTTCAAAGAATCACGATTCTTGCCCATTTTGAAGTCATTTCGCACTCTCTTTCTTATCAGATCGCATTCCTGACACTCGACTTTCTAGTCTTGTTTGGTTTGATTTGAAATGTGAGAGAGTCAATTTTCGATTACAAAACTTCGCGAGATAGCTTAAGGATCACTCCAGTTGAGATTTGACAAACGTGAATTTGATATTGGAACAAAAAAGTTGATCCTTTCTGCGTTGTTTTGATATCCAATCAACAATCATAATAAAT
>DHJG01000211.1:0-370 GCA_002404215.1 Desulfosporosinus sp. UBA4726 | reverse complement strand
TTATAACTTGATCAATATCGCTTCGATCGCTTTCGATGTTTGATCAAGTAGAAATATAATTGTATTTCTTCGAATTCACCTGTTTGTTTCCAAAATTTGAGAGTCCGTTTCGTCCCTTTGGATGCCTCCAAATAGCTTCTTTTGAGCACTTTCCAAGTGCAGAATCGTCGAAAAATCCTCGGCCTCACGGCCGAGCGGCTGCGCCGGGCTGTGTGGAAAGGAAGCTAGGGGGGCCCCAGACGGCGCGAAAAAAGACCCTTTTTGCGTTGCGCTTGGTAAATTTGATCGATTTTTAACAATGTTCGCTCGTTTTGCGTCTCAAAACGCGTCTCTCACGGGGCCCCGTGCCTAAGGAATTCGCCGCCTATAG
>DHJG01000163.1:21356-23938 GCA_002404215.1 Desulfosporosinus sp. UBA4726 | reverse complement strand
TTAGTCTTGGGCGGAAGTTATCACGTTATAAGTAAAGGCAGCGAACCCAAGCCGAGGGCCTATACAATCAGTGTCATCTCGATAATACTACTCAATATCGGCCTTTTGACGATGGCACTTTCTTTGATTATTGCTGGATTTCTGCAAGTCTACCTCTGGAGAATGCTCGGAGTAGATTTTATGGAGGTACAATCTCTTGTTCGGCCCTACCTCATTATGCGTGCCTTAGGCGGCTCGGTATTTACAATGGGAGATTTACTATTGGCTTGGCAAGTGTACAAAGTATGGAAAGAAACAAAGGTAATATAGAAAACTTGACAGGCTCAGAGTAATAAAGGTAAAAAAGAACCGCTTAAAATTAAAGCGGTTCTTTTTGTCTTAACGGATTTATTCTTTGTAAGTAAATGGTTCTGCTTTCTCTTCAACAGAATATCCAGCCATTTTAATAGCCATAATAATTTGCTTATGATCAGCGTCACCCGTTACTACGACTTCTTTGGCCTCGACATCGGCTATAACGCTTTCAACACCACTTACTGATTGGAGTGCTTTTTCAACGTTCATTTTGCAATGATTACAGGTCATACCAGTAACTTTAAACATAGTTTTGCTCATTTTTTCACCTCCGCTTCTGAAGTCAGAGGCTTGACGCCTCAACTAACTTCAGTAAATATATTTATATACCTATCCTCACTAGCTACCCATTGCCAGCAGAGGAAACCTTGCTAAGCCTCTAATCTTTTGTCATACCTTCTTAGCATAAGAGAACTGGTCACTACCGACACTGAGGAGAAAGCCATAGCCAGTCCTGCCCACTCGGGAGGCAAAAGTTTCCCGGTTAATGGATATAAAACGCCAGCAGCAATCGGAATCCCAATGGTATTGTATACTAAGGCCCAGAAAAGATTTTGCTTGATTTTACTGAGCGTTTTTCGCCCTAAGCGAATAGCCCGCTCCACATCAAGCAAATCATTGCGGACCAAGACCACATCTCCGGTTTCCTTAGCTACATCCGTCCCTGAACCGATGGCAATTCCAATATCAGATTGGGCTAAGGCTGGGGCGTCATTAATACCATCGCCGACCATCGCCACCTTAAAGCCTTGGTCTTGATATTTCTTAATAACATTTATCTTATCTTGCGGTAAGATTTCAGCAATAATTTCATCAATCCCGACCTGATCGCCTACCATGTGGGCGACTTTTTTATTATCTCCTGTAATCATGAAGGTCTTTAAGCCTAACTGATGTAGCCGGTCGATGGCCTCTTTTGTGCTTTCTTTAACTACATCAGCAAGAGCGATAAGCCCAATTACCCGTCCACCTAAGGCAATAAAACTGGTGGTTCTACCTGATTCAGCCAAGCGCTCAAAATCTTGTAGTGATCCCTGTAGCTCTACACTATGCAAATTCATCAGCTTCCTATTTCCAATCAGTAACGGCTGTCCTTCGTAGTAACAGGTCACACCATAGCCACCCTCTTCACTATAATTCGTCACCTCCTGAATTACAAGCTGTTCTTTCTTAGCCTCTGCGACGACTGCTTGCGCCAATGGATGAATCGATGGGTTTTCGCCCGCTGCGGCAATTTTAAGAACATCCTGTTTCGTATAATCGGGATAGGGTATTATATCTGTCACTTCGGGAGTTCCTTTGGTCAACGTCCCAGTTTTATCAAAGCCAATAACTTGTAAGTGAGCAATTCCTTCAAGTACGGCCGCGGATTTAAATAAGATACCGCGGGTTAACCCCACCCCACTACCCACCATAATCGCCGTCGGCGTAGCCAACCCTAAAGCACAAGGACAAGCAATCACCAAAACAGCTATAGCAGCCGTAAAGGCAAAAACGAATGTACTATGGAACAAAAAATACCAGACCAAGAAGGTAATCAATGATATAGAGACCACCGTTGGCACAAAGTAATTGGAAATCGTATCAGCAAGCCGTTGGATCGGCGGTTTTACCCCTTGGGCATCTTCCACCATTTTGATGATCCCGGAAAGTACCGTATCCTTTCCTATTTTAGTGGTTCTTACTTTAATACTTCCTGATCGATTAATCGTTGCTCCGATCACAGGATCCCCCACTCCCTTATCAACGGGAATAGATTCCCCAGTTAACATTGCCTCGTCTATGCTGGCTCGTCCTTCAATAATCTCACCGTCCACCGGTATTCTTTCTCCTGGTTTAACGATGACAATATCGTTGATTATCAGATCGGATGCCGCTACTTCCTTTTCTTCACCGTTGACGAGCAAACGTGCTTTGTCGGCCTGTAACTCTAACAGACGTTTTAAGGCCTGACCAGCCCGCCCTTTCGCTTTAGCCTCGAGGTATTTCCCTAAACGCACAAAAGTAATCAGTAAGGCGGACGTATCAAAGAAATTTGGACCTTCGAAGAAAATAGTCGGGAAGAACATATGGAACGTCGTCATTACACTATACCCATAAGACGCTGTAATACCCAGCGCAACCAAGACATCCATATTGGCGGAACGATTTTTCAAGGCATGATAAGCTCCGCGATAAAATGTCCAACCGGCCGTAAATTGGACGATTGTAGCCATTGCCAGAATAGT
>DHJG01000163.1:20604-21138 GCA_002404215.1 Desulfosporosinus sp. UBA4726 | reverse complement strand
AAAGGAGTATAGCCAGCATCTCTCACTTGATCAAAGATCTCTTTCATATTAACAAGTCCTGGATCAAACTCAACCGAAACTGTTTCGCTAGCGAAGTTAACAGCAGCGTTTTGTACTCCCTGTGTGCCTTTGAGCTTTTTCTCTATCGCCAGGGCACAATTTGCGCATGTCATACCTTCCACTTTAAATTGTTGTTTTCCACTGTCTTCACTTTGAGCAGCATACCCAAGATCCTTGATCTTGGCAAGAAGGGCTTCTTCCGTTACCACGTTCGGATCCGTTTCTACCGTGAGCCTTTCCGATGCAAAGTTGACTGCAACCGTTTTAACGCCAGGCATAATCTTGAGACCCTTTTCAATCGTCAAAGCACAATTTGCACAACTCATTCCACTAATTTTGAACTGCTGTTTTTGCTCCTCGGCTTTAGATATAACAGATTCAATAGGAATTAAGCTTCTTCCAGCTGTACTCGCTATTTCTTCATATTTTTCTAGATTGTTCGCTGATTTTTCTTGTTCTATCTTTTGTTCTATC
>DHJG01000163.1:15298-20531 GCA_002404215.1 Desulfosporosinus sp. UBA4726 | reverse complement strand
TCTATCTTTTGTTCTATCTTTTCTTCTACTGGCTTTTCCATGGAATAGCCAGCTTCCTCAATTTCTCTACGAATATCCAATAAATTAACCTTATCCGGGTCCCAATCAAAAGTAGCCTTTGAATCCTCTAACGACACCTGGACATGCCCCATACTCGGGAATTTTTCTAAAATCTTAGTTACGTGGTTGACGCAATGCTGACAGCTCATGCCATAGACTGGAATTTCTTTCTTTTCAAGGCTTACTGGTTTCGTCATCTTCTATCCCTCCCCTAATCGAGGCTTAGCGAATCATGCGAAAGATTGTTTTAAGAACCTCATCGACAACCTTTTCATTCCCTGCTTGGAGTTGCTCTTTGACGCAAGATCTCATATGTCTTTCCAGCAGTAATTTAGAAGCCCCATCTAATGCAGACTGAGCGGAGGCAATCTGATTTAAAACATCGTCACAATAAACATGGCGTTCGATCATCCCTTTGATCCCCCGAATTTGTCCTTCTATGCGATTCATTCGGGTTATAAGCTCTTTGATCGTTTTATCGTCATGATGACTCGTTCGTTCTTCTGGATTTTCTCCCTCACTCTGACAAACCGAACACGAATGAGTCTGCTTTTCTTCGAATTTCATTCAAACCACCTCTTACTAATATAGTATACCCCCCTATGCTATAAGTCAAGATTGTTTAAGGCTTTAACCTTCCTACTTATAAAGAAAACTTGGCTGGCGCCCAAGCCTTCAGGCGCAGGCGGCCGCCTAGTTATCACTTATACCACCCGAATAATAATGCTACCCGAAACTTATACTTTCTGTATAGGTACCAAAAAGATTCATGTTATTAATAACATGAATCTTTTTGAGGTTGGCTCTTATTGTGTCCATTTTTAAAAAGCTTTAAACGACGTGATTCGCTTAGCTTTCGTTGATAAGCGCTTAGGCGTATCGAAAACTCAAATACTAGGTTAGCTTGGCTTACTGCTCGCCTTCTTCAGGAACAATACAAATAAATGAAAATGTGGTATTGCCTCGGTTTGTAAACTGATGCGTCTTATTTCCTGGAACATAAGCATAAGAACCTTCCTCAATCTCATGATCGATACCATCTAAATGAAGAATACCTTCTCCTTTTAAGATGTAGTTAATATGGGACCATGGGTGGCTATGTTTGGGCGTGTAACCATTGACGCCTAACTCAAAGACCCGCATAACATGCCCTTCCCAACCTTCCTTCGGCGAAATAAGGACTTTCTTGTGGACATTTTCCAGAGAGTCCCCTTCCATTTTTATCTTTTGGACATCTCTCTCGTGTGCAACAATCATAACTTAACCTCCTTCAATGCCTATTGCATACATTCTGCTTCAGTTTCGTAACTCCTCCCCAATTTAATTAGGTGACCGTATTTTTCATTCTGTGACTCAATATCACGTAACATAAAAGCGCGCCAACTTCCGTGACGACGATGACTATACCCATAGGTACAGCTGTATTTCCACCGCCAAGACCTACGAGGGGGGCGACTAATGCTCCAATAATAAATGAAAATAGCCCCAGCAATGCCGAAGCACTGCCTGCCGAGTGACCATAGTTTTCCATAGCCAATGAAGAACCAGCTGTCGATACGACCCCGACGCTCGATACAACGATGAATAAAGAGAGTAAGATTGCGGCAAGTCCTGCTTCGAGGAGAATCATCGTTAGCAGGCTGATGCCGCCAATTGAAGCTAGGATCAGACCACTTATGAAGAGCCTGGTTCCAGAAATTCGATTTGCCAGTCTACCTGTGATTTGGCCAGCGATGATAATGCCGAGGCCATTAATAGCAAAGAAGAGACTGAACATTTGTGGGGAGGCACCAAAAATGTTTTGCAGAACAAAGGGTGAGCCAGCTATATACGCAAACATAGCTGCCATTACAAGTCCCTGAGGCAAAGCATATCCCATGAAAACACGGTCACTGACAAGGCCACGAAATGTGGCTAAAGTGTTTTTCAGACCTGCCGGTGAGCGGAGTTGAAGAGACAAGGTCTCCGGTAACGTAAAGAAGACAGTAAGGAGCATGACGATACCGACCAGACCCAAAACAAGGAATACCCCCCGCCAAGAGGTGAACTGTAATAGCTGAGCACCCATAATTGGCGCAAAAATTGGCCCGACACCATTGATCATCATTAGAAGTGCAAAAAACTTTATCATCTCTGCACCTGAGTATAGGTCTCTAACTATAGCGCGCGATATGGCCATTCCTGCTGCGCCCGCGAAGCCCTGGATGAATCTCAGTAAAATTAATCCCCAGATGGATGGGCTCAGAGCACAAAGCAAGGATGTGACAGTATAGCTAAGCAGTCCGATCAGAAGAGGAATACGACGCCCGCGTATATCACTTTGCGAACCTGCTACTAATTGTCCGAAGGCGAGACCGAGTAGACAAGCCGTTAGACTGAACTGGGCAAGTGATGTGCTCGTGTGCAGATCCTTGGCTAAAATAGGAAGGGAAGGTAAGTACATATCAATTGACAATGGTCCGAAAGCAGACAGTGAGCCTAATATGATAGCCATCCATAACCGACGCGATCTCGAAAAAACTGTGGGGAAAGAACCTGTAAAATCGCTCTTGGAATTATTCATTTAAATTTCAAATTCTCCTTTTTATTATAACTTTTGATATTTATTACCAGCGCCATTACATCAATTCCATTTGCTTCAACTGAACAAACTGCTTTGTTGGGAAATTGGCACTGTTCTCATTTAAGATAAGCACACTTTTTACAATAAGTACAGGGACCCGCATTCAGCTAAAGAACTTCTTTAACACTCCCCATAGCTGAAGCTAGGGGCTTTACTGCAACAATTGGTAATCTTTTGCGAAGTAGGTTAATCTAAAGAGAATACATGTTTTTTTATAAAGGGGGATAACCGTGCTCAAACGCTTGCTCTGGTTAATAACGTTATGTTTATTTATCTCAAACCTGGGCTGCAACAAATTTTGGCCCCTGCCTTTCCCCAACAATATATCTCAGCCTCAATCTCAAACTGAACCTAATACCACAAAGACAGCACAAGCCTTCATCAGTCTACCGCTCCCGCTCTCCCCCTTTTTCAAAGCCAAATCAACAGATATTACTCAGATTGAGCGAATCATGCTTGACCTTATTAATGAAGATCGCCGCAAAGCGGGACTTGGCTTAGTGACCTGGGATGCAACAGCCGCCAAATCAGCCCGCCAACATGTCCAGGAAGAAGCTGATAACGGTTATATCAGTCACTGGGGAATGGATGGAGAAAAGCCACAACACAGGTACACCTTAGCTGGTGGGCTTGACGCAGTTAATGAAAATGAAAGTGTCACGCTCTGGCTGGAAGATGGCTTTCACGGTGTCTCCAAAAAACAACTCCAAACCATCGTTGCTGAACATGAATCAGCCATGGTCAACGAACAGCCTCCCAATGACGGACATCGGAAAAACATATTGGATCCTCATCACACCGGTGTAGGTGTAGCTATTGCCGTCGGAAAATACGGCGTGGCAATGGCCCAGGAGTTTACCAATCATTATACCGTCGTGACACCGCCTCCCCTTACGGCAACTCCTGGTTCAACTATAACCCTGAAGGGTGGGATCGATAAAGGGTATCAGATCAAAGGAATTTATAGTGTATGGGAACCTCTCCCCCAGCCAATGACCCAAGAACAACTCATGCAAACGCATTCCTATTCTGATCCCTCCTGGGATAATCTCCATTTTTACGCCAAGCCTCAGGGAAAAGGCTATTATATATCTACGCCCTCTGGGAAGATTTCTGCTCGAAATGTTAGTGTGGATAGCCAAGGGAATTTTTCGGTTCCCATCCCGTTAGCTGACTCCCACGCACTAGAGTATATAACGGTTGAAATCGCTCCAAATAATAATCCAAAAGATACTTTCTATGCCGCTCAGTTTGTCATAAAACACTAACGTTGCTTATTCTTTCTTTTTGATTTCTCACTATTCCAATTTCAATTCTTTATTCATCGCAGTTAATGCCTCCTTGTTCAGTTTGTTGCATAATGTCCGTTGTGTTAAGCAAACTAAACAGAAAAGGGGGCATTGTGAATTGAACGTAGCAATTATGGGTGCAGGACTATCTGGCTTAGCATGCGCTATAACCTTAGAGAAATATGGAATTTCCCCCACGATCTTTGAAAAACGCAGTCAGGTTGGAGATCGATTCGTAAATGGCGAGGCACTTTTGCCGCTTTTCAATAGGCCAATAAATGATGACTACGCCTACCTTGCAGAAAACCATGGTATCTTTCTGCAACCTTTAGCCAATATCAGCCAAATAAACTTATATTCAGAAGCTCGCCAAGGGGTTATTAGTGGTCACTTAGGCTTCATAAATTCAAGAGGTAGAGAAGATGAGTCATTTGAATATCAACTTTTTAGACAGGTTAAAGCCAAGATATCCTTTAATTCCGAATACACATATGAGCAATTGCTACAAGACTTTACTCATGTGATCATGGCGACTGGTGATGCCGAGTATGCTGTTAAGGTCGAGAATTTTCAAGTCGATCTCACTTGCACGTTGAAAGGAGCTACAGTGGAGGGGAAATTTGATCGTCACCATATAGGTATTTGGCTCGATAACAACCTTGCACCACAAGGATATGGATTTTTACTACCGTATTCTGAAAAGGAAGCTGTCATCACAATTGGATATCCTGACTACCCGGAAAATCGCTCATTAAATCTAGCATCCCTCTGGGACAGATTCTATACTACAGTCTGCAAAGATTTTGACCAAAACCTTAAGATCACTGACCAATTTGAGGTTAACAGGTACATAATGGGTCTCTGTAAGCATCCTCGTCTTGCTAATACCTTCTTTACCGGCAACTGTTTTGGAGCTATGATGCCGGCATTTGGATTCGGTCAACTTTCATCCATTTTAACAGGAATCTATGTGGCTCACGATTTGTGTGGAAAAGGAAATTATGAAGAATTAGTTAAACCTTTAACAAAGAGTTACCACAACTCTTTACTCATTAGACGTGCCATGGAACAATTAGATAATCACAAATTAGATATACTTGTTACCCTGCTAAATAATAGATTTTCTAATCACATATTAACCAATAAGAACTTTAATCCTTTAAAAATCGCAAGCTATATCTTGAGACCATTTATAAAAATAGGTTAATTTGAACTTTGGGGTCCCCCTGCTTTTGGTTATCGCCAAGAATGTAAGCAAGCT
>DHJG01000163.1:12797-15242 GCA_002404215.1 Desulfosporosinus sp. UBA4726 | reverse complement strand
ACTCCAACGTCAGCAAAAACCGCTTCCCACATAGTAGCTACACCCAAGATCCCTAATAAAATAAATCCAAGTTTAATGCTCAAAGCAAAAAAGATGTTCTGCCAAATGATCTTCTTGGTATAGCGAGCAATATCAATTGCCGTTAATAGTTTAGCCGGTTGATCTTCCATGAGAACCACGTCTGCAGCTTCGATTGCTGCATCCGATCCTAATCCGCCCATGGCAACCCCAACGTCCGCCCTTGTCAGGACAGGCGCATCATTTATTCCGTCCCCAACAAAGATAACCTTTCCTTTGCGGTCCTTTTCGGCCATGAGCTTTTCCAGCCAAACTACCTTATCCTGGGGAAGTAAATCGGCATAATATTCCGTAACTCCCAGGTCTTCAGCCACACTTTGGGCAACACCTTGACGATCTCCTGTCAGCATAACGGTTTTTATGCCTGCCTTACCTAAGGCTTCAATTGTCTCTTTCGCACCAGACTTGATACGGTCCGCGATTAGAATATATCCGACATACTGTCCAGCAACCGCAACATGGACTAATGTTCCGGCTTTCGCTTGATCACTATCTTCTGGAACCGAAATTCCTGCTTGCAGTAAAAGGGCAGCCTTTCCGACTAAAACGTCCTGGCCTTGAATCTTGGCCTGAATGCCTCCCCCACTTTTTTCCTGATAATCCGTAAGTGACCCAACTTCAAGGGGAAATGAGTAATTATGGCGAATGGACTTAGCAATAGGATGATTAGAGTGAACTTCCGCAGTTGCCGCGATTTCCATCAGATAGTCTGGACTGAATCCCGTTGTGGGTTGAAGCCTAATAACCTCGAAGACTCCCTGAGTTAGCGTCCCAGTCTTATCAAAAACGACCGTTCTTACCTGCGTCAGTGCCTCAAGAAAGTTTGCACCTTTAACCAAAATGCCATGTCGGGAGGCCCCGCCGATTCCGCCGAAATATCCCAAGGGAACCGAAATCACCAAGGCACACGGGCAAGAAATTACCAGAATCGTTAAAGCTCTGTAAAGCCACTGGCTAAACGTCCCTGCTCCAAGAAGAGGAGGTATTATCGCAATGCCTAAAGCGATTAATACTACACCAGGCGTATAATAACGAGAGAACGTCGTTATGAATTTTTCCGTACGCGCTTTGCGGGCGCTCGCATTTTCCACAAGATCAAGAATTTTTTGCACGGACGACTCAGCATAGGGACGAGTCACCCGGACAGTAAGCACGCCACTTGAGTTCACCATTCCGGACAATACGGTATCTCCGACTTCGACTTTTCGAGGAACCGACTCTCCTGTCAAGGCAGAAGTATCCACAAACGAAGAGCCATTCAAGACTTCACCATCCAGTGGAACCCGCTCTCCAGGACGCACCAAGATTTGTTGTCCAACTTGGACATCTTCCGGCTCGACCCTTAATACGTCTAACTCGTGGATCAGATTCGCATAATCGGGTCGAATGTTCATTAAGGCCTGGATCGAGTGTCGAGAATGATTAACCGCAATGTCTTGAATATATTCGCCAACAGTGTAAAACAGCATAACCCCAACCGCTTCAGGCAATTGATGAATTGCAATCGCTCCGATCGTCGCCAAAGACATGAGGAAATTTTCGTCGAACAGCGCCCCTCTGATCATATTTCGGAAGGCCGTAAATAACACTTCATAGCCGACTAGGATATAAGCGGTTAAATAAATCGCATATTCAAAGACCCATGAGGGGCTTTGCCCTAGCATTGGTAATACCAGTCCCAAAACCAGCAAAATACTTGCCCCAAGCATACGAATCTTTTTCCACCTAGAGTCTTTTAAGCTTTCCTCTTGATCAAAACCCTTACTTCCCCTTTGCTGCACGGGTTTGAGTTTTACGCCCGGTTCAATCCTATCAACAATCTTTTGAGCAAGCTCTAAGGCTACTGGAGGCAAATAGACCGTTTGGGTGGCGAAGTTAAGGGTCGTTTCTCCAATCGTTTCTTCGGTGCAAAAAGCCTTTTCAATCTTTAGAGCACAATTGGCACAATGCAAGCCTTCCAAGCGGTACTTTATTCGCTCTTGACTTTGTTTTTCTTGATCTTTTTGAGAGCTTACTGTTGTACTCATGCTGTTCCTCCTACTAAAACTCCAGTATAGGAGTTTTCTTTATGCACGGCCCTCCGAGATATGCTCGATGCCCTCACGGTAAAGTGCCGAAACATGGTCATCATCTAAGGAGTAATAAACCATCTTACCCTCCCTGCGGTACTTCACGAGGTGGTTGTTCCTGAGAACTCGTAACTGATGTGATGTGGCAGATTGGCTTAAGTTCAATAATTCAACTAGGTCACAGACACAGAATTCACTTTTTGCTAAAGCATCCATAATGCGAATTCTAGTAGGATCTCCAAGGGTTTTAAACAACTCTGCTAAATGATTGACCTGCTCTTCCGGAATGAGCCTTTCT
>DHJG01000163.1:8487-12706 GCA_002404215.1 Desulfosporosinus sp. UBA4726 | reverse complement strand
TCTGTATAGGTATAAAAAACGCGACCTTCTTTTAAAAGAAGATCGCGTTTTTTATTATATTAGACTACTTACAGAGCAAGATCTTGGTTTCGACGCTCAAAGTCCTCGGTGTCAATTATTCCTTGAGCATATCGTTCACGAAGAATTAATAAAGCTGGATCATTTTGTTTTTGTAACGCTCGAACTTTTTTAGCATAACGCTTCAATAAAATGACAGCCACTACCATGATGATAATCATGAAGAGCAAGTGGAGAGCTATTGGAAGCAATCCCAACCAGCCGGCCTGTCCGTTTGCCATGAAACCTGGACCGAAGCCATGAATTACATTTCCACCACCACGTATTATGTTTCCACTACCGTGCATCATTTTTTACTCCCCCCTAATTCCAAGGCCTTTTTGCGTTCATTGAATTCTTCAGAGCTAATCTCTCCTCGAGCATAGCGTGCTCGAACGATGTCGAGTGCATCTTGGTACGAACTTAGCGATCTATGAAGATGGCAACCATTCTGCTTAAAATGAAAATAGGCACCGATACAAAGCAATATTATTAGAAAACCACACATATACAACATCCTCTCTTACATGATTCTATTCTATTTCTTAATCATGAACTAGATTTAGTATACAGATATATTGAGCAAAATAGGTTAATATGTTGTGAATTTCACGTTAAGATTTATTCATATACCCTGACATTGTTTTCCTGGAAGGGACGGTAGAAATCTTGACAATTCCCACGACCTACGTATGATTAGAAATAGCAGGAAATTTAACGGGTTAAAAACTTATGACTAGTTGAAAGGACGAGGACGCGCACGATGAAAGTCAAGATTTTCAGTTCACCGGATTCTCGAATTTTGGATAAAGAAGTTAATCAATGGTTAGCGGACAACAGCTGGGTTAAGGTGGTCAACATCACCCAAAGTTCAGGAACTGCCACCGTCATCTCCATTTGGTACAATGAACCTAATGTACCAATTCTCGGGTAATCCCTTCAATGACAAGTATAGAACGATAAGAGAAACTATTGGCAATCACAGATGCCTTTAGCTTCTCTTTTTCTTTATTTACTCAAAACGAAATCCCCTGATCTCTCAGCATCAAAACCCACCTTATTTGGGAATACTATTTTTACTAATCCAGGGGAATTATAGCCGATCTTACGAAAGGATGGTGTATATGAAGGTTTCTCTCTTTGCTACCTGCCTAGCTAATGCCTTATATCCAGAAATGGTCCTGACGATGGCCAAAATCCTAAAACACTTGGGACAAACCGTAGACGTACCCGAAGGACAAGCCTGTTGTGGGCAAATAGCCTTTAATTCCGGCTATTTTGATGACGCTCGAGAAGTCGCTCGGACGCTAATTGATTCCTTTGAGCACAGCGAAGTTGTGGTAGGCCCAAGCGGTTCATGTATTGCCATGATTCATGAGTACTACCCCACTCTCTTTGAAAATGAACCTGCCTACCTCGAGAAAGCGAATGAGCTCATCCAAAAGAGTTATGAATTTACCCAATTTGTCGTTGATGTCTTGAAAAAGCCTGATCTAGGTGCTAGCTATTCTGCCAAAGCAACGTATCATCCGTCCTGTCACGCCACACGGCTTCTGAAAATTGGGGATGCTCCCTTAACACTCTTGCAACATGTCAAAGGCCTAGAACTTGTCCCCTTACCCGAGGCTCAACTCTGTTGTGGTTTTGGGGGAACGTTTTCGGTTAAGATGCCTAAAATTTCAGAGGCAATGGTTGCCGAAAAAGCACAACATGTCCTTGACTCAGGAGCAGATTTACTCCTAGGCATGGATATGGGCTGTCTAATGAATATTTCAGGCTACCTCGAAAAGATTCATAAACCAGTCAAAACCATGCACATCATTCAGTTGCTAGGGGAGGGAATGAGGTCATGACCATGTACAACCCAACCATTGATCAACGCGTGGATGAGGCTCTCGCCAATGATTTCTTGCGTCTAGCCACACGCAGGGCAACTGACCGATTACGAAATAACAAGTATAAGGCGACTGCGGAACTGGGAGATTGGGAAAAATGGCGTCAAGCCGGTGAAACCATTCGCACTCACGTTGTCGCCAATCTTGATTTTTATTTACAACAACTGATCGGACAGATCGAAAAGCAGGGCGGGCATGTTCATCTTGCCAAAACCCCTGCCGATGCTATCGCCATAGTGAGGAAGATTGTCGCCGACAATAACTCAAAAAACGTGATTAAATCCAAGTCCATGATCTCGGAAGAGATTCATCTCAATCATGCGTTGGAAGAGGATGGCTCCACTGTCATAGAAACAGACCTCGGGGAGTACATCATCCAAATAGCAGGAGAGCCCCCCTCGCATATTATCGTCCCTGCTATGCACAAGACACGCCAACAAGTAGCCGATTTATTTGAACCCATTGCAGGTCATGTCTTAAGCTCCGACACCCCCACGCTTACCCGTTTCGTCCGCCTTCAAATGCGTGAACGCTTTCTCCAAGGGGATATCGGAATCACGGGGTGCAACTTTGCCGTGGCCAATACGGGTAGCATTGTCATGGTGACCAACGAAGGAAACGGACGGATGGTAAGTACCCTACCTCGTGTTCAAATCACGCTCATGGGTATGGAACGCATTGTTCCCTCGTTTCGAGAACTCGACGTGATGCTCAATCTACTCGCTCGTAGCGCGACCGGGCAGAGGCTCTCCAGCTATACATCGATCCTCACGCCCCCTAAACGAGCATCGGAGGCAGATGGTCCTGAAGAATTTCACCTCGTGATTCTAGACCATAATCGCTCAGAGATTTTGGGAGACCAAACCTTTCGACCAGCCTTAAATTGTATTCGTTGTGGAGCATGTTTTAATGTCTGTCCCGTTTACCGCCAAATTGGTGGGCACGCCTATGGCTCTGTTTATGCAGGTCCAATCGGCTCTGTTATCACGCCGCTTTTAGAAAAGGACTGGAAAACCTGGGGACACCTCCCCTACTTCTCCTCACTTTGTGGCGCCTGTTCCGAGGCTTGCCCCGTACGTATCCCACTCCATGATCTATTAGTAAAACTCCGAGCCCGCAAAACTCTCAGTGGACATACCCCTCAAATCGAACAGCAAATTTTTAAAACCTATCGCTACTTTTTCACCCATGAAAAGATCTTGCGTAGGGCACTCCGTCTAGGCTCACGTCTACAATGGCCTCTCGTTCGGAATGGGCGCATCTCAGGTGGTCCTCCACCACTTTCCAACTGGACGAAGAGTCGCACCCTGCCCAAGGTTGCAACCAAATCATTCATGCAAATGTGGTCAGAATTAAACCCATAAGTAGGAATCTCCGAATTAGGACTCAATTGTGTAAAATGAGGTGAGCGTATTGACCAACACTAACGAATTTATCAATCAACTCGCGTCTAAACTAGGGCGGGCCACCCCCACGGAAACCCCAAACTATGTTGCCAGCAACGTTCCACAATACCGTTTATCAAATCCTAAAGAACGAGCTTCGATCTTCTTGGACAATTGGCAGGCCTTAGGTGGCAAAGGAGCTATCGTTGAATCACTAGAGGATACAGTGCAGTGCCTAAGGGGATGGTTCGGAGATCTCCTGGCGGCTTGGCCGAACAAGCCCCAAGCAATCATAGCTTGGGACTTGCTCCCAACCGTTGCCGAGTACGCCTTTAAAGCCTTAGAATGGCCCCTAGTCCGCTATACCCAGGCAGCTCAAACTGCCGTTGACCGGTATTCGCTCGCAGCTCTTGCAGAACTGGGCGTAACCGGTGCAGATCGGGGAATCGCTCTCTCCGGAACGCTCGTGATAAACAGCCACCCTCAAAGAGGACGAGCTATAAGCTTGCTTCCACCTCGGCATCTCACGTTTATTGAAGCGTCTAAACTTCGAGACAACCTCTTCGAGGTCCTAGAAGAGCTTGCCTCGTTAGGAATTCCCCCGTCAGCCATCGAGATGATCTCTGGCCCTAGCAGGACCTCGGACATCGAAATGGATTTATCCATTGGGGTCCATGGACCGATTGAAGTTTATGTTGTGGTGATCGATGATTAGATAAAATACTCCACGTCTGCTAACGGAAAGTAACACTTGGCTTGCTCCTGGAAAAACTCTTTCATTTCTTTCATTTCTTCCGGTTGGTAGACATATTTCCCATATCCAAACTGCCCGTATTTATACTTTCGCTCATCCTCTTCCATGGGTAAGGAGGAGTTCGGAAA
>DHJG01000163.1:5974-8421 GCA_002404215.1 Desulfosporosinus sp. UBA4726 | reverse complement strand
GAAGACCAACCGGACGGAGCTCTTTTTGCCAATTCTTCCGCCGTGCTCTCCATCAGCCGTCGATACGCTTCCTGCCACCCTTGTAACCGAAAAATGGGTGCGATAATAAAGCCTAAGGGATACCCAGCGTTTAACACTTTACCCGAAGCGATAATCCGTTCTTCTGGGGACGGGGTTCCATGTTCAAACTTCTCCACGACCTCTTCACAATTCAAACTAAAGCGAAAACGAGTATGTCCTTCATGTTTCGCATCGAGCAAACTGTCTACCTCCGTATACTTCGTAACAAAACGGAAACGACCGTTCGGCTCTCTCCCAAAAAATTCGATGGTCTGCTTCAAGGCCCCAGTAAACTGCTCAACTGGAAGTGGATCTGAGGTTGCGGCTCCCTCGAACCGAGTAATCTCTGGGAGCCTTTCCTGAATTAACTTTGAGGCTATGTCTAAAATTTCCTCGAGATTGACATAAACCCTAATATAAGGTTTTTTTCCTAAGGTCGTCGCTAGATAACAATATTCGCACATACCCGGGCAACTGGTGACAAGCGGCAACTGATAATGAGCGGAAGGTTTGCAGGATTGAAATGTCTCACTACGACGAACTCCGATGACTAAGGTCCTCTTAGCTTCTCGATACGCTTCGGCGGCAGTTTTACCTGGGATTCCGCTCACTCGATTATGTGATGTAGTGGGAGTAATAGGTATCTCCGTCCCCCGAAAATGCTGAACTAGAGTTTTCCCTAACGGATAATCCAGTACCCCAGGCTCATAAAACACGCGAGTAGGTATGAATTCTTTTACCATCTCTATTCACCTCAGGAATAGGTTACCCCAATGGTGCGGAACTATGAACATATGAAACATAGTTATCTACTTATTAATGTCGTCTCATCAACTCATTGAAAGTAAACTCAGAATCGAAAATGAGCTAATTAGAGGAATTTATATAAATTTGTCGAACTATATACTAACACTTCTTATAATCGTACCAGTCAATGTCAAGTCTGGTCTACTAAACTTAAAATGAATGGAGATAATAGCTATTAACAGACTATTACGGAAAAAGCCCATCGAACAGCTTCTCGCTGAAACGCAAGGCACAGACTGCCTGAAGAAGACACTAGGCGCATTAGATCTCACGATGCTTGGGATTGGAGCCATTGTTGGAACCGGTATCTTTGTCTTAACAGGAGTCGCAGCAGCACGATATGCTGGGCCAGGTCTCGTACTATCCTTTATAATCTCAGGTATAGCGTGTGCCTTTGCAGCCCTGGTTTATGCGGAATTTTCTTCCTCTATTCCCGTCGCTGGGAGTGCTTATACCTATAGTTATGTTTCTTTGGGAGAATTTATGGCTTGGGTCATTGGGTGGGACTTAATGCTCGAGTACCTGTTAGCGGCCAGCACCGTGGCCATAGGATGGTCGGGGTATTTTCAAATGTTGCTTAACGGCTTTGGGATCTACCTTCCACCTTGGGCTTCTGGAGCATTTGGTTCTGCCCCTGGCGCCCTTTTTAATCTTCCCGCCGTGGCAATCGCTTTACTTATTACTTTGCTTCTTTCGTTGGGTGTCAAAGAAGCGGCTCGATTTAACAATATCATTGTTTTTGTAAAACTCGCAGTTATCGTATTGTTCATTATTGTTGCTTCAAGATATGTAAAACCTGCCAATTGGACCCCTTTTCTGCCCTTTGGTTTTAAAGGAGTTATGGGTGGGGCCGCGATAGTGTTTTTTGCCTACATCGGGTTTGATGCAGTTTCTACAGCCGCTGAGGAAGTTATAAACCCAAAGCGGGATATGCCTATTGGTATTATTGCTTCGCTTGTAGTATGTACCATACTCTATATCATTGTATCTCTGATTTTAACAGGTGTCGTTCCGTATCAGCTATTGGATGTAGCAGCCCCTGTTGCTTTTGCCCTCCACTATATTAATCAGGACTGGGCAGCCGGAATTATCTCCGTAGGTGCCATGGGAGGAATCACCACAGTCTTACTCGTCATGCTTTATGGACAAACCAGAGTCTTCTTTGCGATGAGCCGAGACGGTCTCTTACCTAAAGTCTTTTCACACGTTCATCCAAAATACAAAACTCCCTTTCTCAGCACTTGGATAACAGGTATTATCGTGGCCATTATTGCTGGCATTACTCCCATTAATACGGTTGCAGAACTCGTCAACATCGGTACGCTCTCTGCCTTCGTCTTCGTTTCAATAGGAGTTATTGTCTTACGCAAAACCCAACCTGACCTACCCCGCTCGTTCAGAGTTCCGTGGGTACCGCTAGTTCCAATTCTAGCTGCGCTCTTCTGTATCATTCTGATGGTTCAACTTCCTCTTATAACCTGGATTCGTTTTGGCGTGTGGCTAGTAATCGGATTATTTATTTATTCTTTCTATGGTATCAACCACAGTGTTCTCGGTAAGTCTCTAAAAAAGTCATAAAT
>DHJG01000163.1:1303-5878 GCA_002404215.1 Desulfosporosinus sp. UBA4726 | reverse complement strand
AAAAAGCACCTAAGCAAGGTGCTTTTTTCAAGTGGTAACAAGAAACAAGTTTAAAGTCAATCCACCTGCTGACCACAAAAGCCTCGGAGCTAGAAGCTCCGAGGCTTTACAATGAAGGCTAAGTTCTATTTAAGATTATTGAAACTTTGGTTGTTGAGGTTGTTGATTTGTCCAACCTGAATTTTGCTGGCTTTGTTGACCCTGAGCTTGTTGACCTTGCGTTTGTTGGCCTTGCGCTTGTTGGTTTTGCTCTTTTTGACTCATGTTTTGAAGTTGTTGTTGAGCTTGTTCGATAAAATTATTCATCTGATTTAGAACTTGAGTGGATTGAATGTATTGATCCGCTTGGCTCAATGCTTGAATTCCTTGTTGGATACTTTGTTGTAATTGATTAAATGCTTGCTGTTGCTGTTGCTGGGATTGGGTCTTGAATTGAGTCATGTGCTGTACTAATTGATTTAATTGCTGTTGCCCTTGTGCTTGTGCTTGTGCTTGAGGTGCTTGTTGTTGCAATTGGTTCTGCGAAGATTGTTGTTGACTTTGGTTCCTTATGCTGGAAAAGGCTTGCTCCATTTGATTAAATTTATCTTTTAGCTGTCCTAATTCACTAGCTACCTCCATGTCAGCCACAACTTCACCGGCAACAATTGATTTTAGTTGGTCTTTGATTCCCTCTTTGTTATTGCTCATTTAATAACCTCCTGCTAATTTTTATTCACCCTCATAGTATCTACTAAATTACTGAAAAAATGCCTTGGATATCTGTGGTAAAAAGTTTGGAATCTTCTATTTTCACTGGACTTTCTCTGCAATTTCAGTTGTTATCGACTTCATCGAGAATTAAAGATTCTTAATGGCTGGCTGGGGTGGCTGGATTCGAACCAACGAATGCCAGAGTCAAAGTCTGGTGCCTTACCGCTTGGCGACACCCCAATACTGTATATTATTACTGGAATATGAGCGACCCAATTAATATAACCAAAAAATCAAATTAATATCTATCCCAATTTAGCTAAAAAATCGTTTCATATCTGCCGATAATATTCGAGACCTTTCTAATTGTACCTATCATTCCTATGTAAAGACTTATCACTTTAACCAAAATTATTCACCAAAATACGAGAAAATTCATCACACCCTGTCCATTAACAACGTAGATTATTATAAAAGTACAAACCTCCACCACCCTCTATTGAATCTCATTTTTCCTCTCTTATGAACCGCTCGATAGCGGAATTCAAGATAGAATGAGGTGTTCTTAGAATAGATGGGCTGTCTCATGCCGGAGACAAAATTATGGAGGAGGTAAACAGATGGTTACTTTCAATAAATTAATGGGGAAATCACACAACTGTTCTGGTGGTTCCACAAGCAATTGTACTCCCTGTCCACAATTACCCGGGACAATTCTTCGTATTTTTATTCCTGCTGGAGCGGTAATAAATTTGCTGAACCTGATAGAACTTGATTCGCCAAGTGGTATATGCTTCATTGTAAGACTTCCTTTCCTGGAGGGAGAAAGCCTAACTAACACCGTTCAATCGTTAACCGATGCAGTTCGACGCGTTGGTGGCACTGTCGAGCGTAGTCAATAGTCTTGCATCCAACTTAATATGATCAAAAAAAGGAGGCTGGGATCTTCCCAGCCTCCTTTTTTATATAGTTTTTTCTTTTATTTGGCACAATTCATTTTTATACCGTCTAATTTAGTGGGGAGGCTAGAGATTCCATGGAATCACTGATCGAAGCGAGTTAGATGTCGATGTTTTGCGTATCCGTGGCTTGATCGCTGATAACAACCAGGCCTGTATCCCCTTTTAGCTCGGAATTGTGAATCGTAGTAAAAGGTTTTCCCACTTCTTTAGCTAATTTAATATATTTGTCGGTGAACTTAAAACTAAGGTCCCCATTAATCAGCATTCTAATGGTCCTCTTGTCCTTAAGGGCTTCTTTAATTTCCGGGAAAACTAAAGGGTTGGCAACCTGCGTTTTGGATAGCTTTCGAATAACCCGCTCCCTGAACTCCCCGAGGAACAGCATTTTCTCCTCTTTTTTAAGCTCTGGTTCACTGCCAATGCCTATAGTAAGAGCTTGTTCAAGCCTGCTTTTTTGGCTCAGGGTGCCTATTTCATCTCTTTGACTATCGCGATCTGTTGCCATATGATTCTATGCCACCTTTAGAGATTATTTTGGTATTGTCAAATTATCGTTTACGCATCTTCTTCATTTGATACTTCTAGTCTATTTTAGTTCGACACTGTTTTTTAAATCCACTGTGAAAAGCTCACCTTTCTTCATCGCAATATGTCCAGATGTGTAAGGATTACCTTCGATTGTTATAGAAACTTTATTAACACCGTAATACGTTCCGAGCGTATTGGTGATACTTTGCAAAATCAAGCTCTCATAGCCAGAACCTGCATTCATTTCGCTCCGTAACTCTTTTGAAAAATCTATATAAACACTATTATCCTTATTCAAATATAGACTTTTAATTTTAACATTAGGCCCCAACACTTTGGCTAAGTCGCCTTTAGGTAAATCTTTAAACGCATTTTCAAAACTGGTTTTCGTTATGTCATTCGTTTTAAAGGAAAGCTGCTTATTAACAAAATAGAGCTTATCTACATTTGCATTTGGATAATAAACTCTTACAGTTTGTATCAATGGTACATTAGTCTCCAGTTTGCTTAAGGTAGAAGAAACCTCAAGTCCGTTAGAAGTGAAAACCGATTTCACAAGGCCAATATTGGGTGCATAGTAGTCCAGTGTCTTACTCTCATTACCCTCTGTCGTAACCTCTAGTGTTTTATAAGTGCCTAAAGGAGTAGTTACAGGTGCTTCCAAATTTGTGATAGAGCGTTTCCTACTATCCGCCAGGGTCCAACTGGTTCCTAGCACTAAGGGTTCTTTTAAGAGAATTTCGCCATTACTACTAGGTGCTTGGGTTAGATTCTCCCTGTAATAACATTCCGGTCTCGATTGAAGTATCCTTAGCTCTCCATCTTTATCTTCCAACACCTTCACGATTTCCGTACCACCGTTATTAGATCTTAGCTGAACGTGATTTTCAGATTTATAATCAATGAAGACAGTGTAAGAAGCATACTCATTTCCTTGACCCGCGTATTCATACTTTGTGTTTTCTTTATAAGAATAATAGTCCTTAAGCGTAATTTTTTCTGGCTTAGTTTCTGGAGAAGTCAATTTATTACCCTCACTAGGCTTCACATCTTTATTTGCACAACTGCTTAGGAGAACAAGCGATAAGAGTAAACTTATTATTAAGAGAATCTTTTTCATTACATACCTCCTTGTTGGTTAATTAGCATTAGTATAACACCAATATGGCTAATTTAGCAGCAAATTGGTCAACCCAAAAATACAGAGCGTTTCGCCGCCAGGTTGCCCGGTATGAGTGAAATCATGGTATACTTAGTATCAATTACCTACTGAAAGGAAGTGAAACTATGCAGATTTGGTTTATATTTTCATTATTTTTGTCAGTACTAGTAGCTATTTTTGCAGTATTAAATTCTAATGTAGTGCCTATTCGACTATATTGGGTCGACTATCAACTATCACAATCCTTGGTTATTCTCTTATCCGCAGTCCTAGGAGCGTTGATTGCTACATTTTCAGGGCTTTTTAGCAAAATTAGATCAACTTTAAAAATAAGAGAATTGAATTCGGTAGTGAAAAGTTTGGAGCAGAAAATTATTGACTTAAAAAGTCAAAACACCCTACCGATAATCAATGAGTCAAATATTACATCCGATGATTCCGAAGCCAATAACAACGACCGTAAAGACAAGGTTTTACTAAAAAACGAATAGTTATTATACCTAACAAGAAAGAAGCCCTGTGCAGAAGTGGAATTTACAAAATATTACCTAATCCAATAAACTAATAATGTATTCACAGAAGTCAATACTATAAACACATACCCGACAATGTACACGTTAAATCACTTTGAGAAAGAAGATGTTTAAAAATGGAATTACTCGATGCCATGCAAGCAAGACGAAGCATTCGAAAATTTAAATCAGATCCCATCCCTGAAGCATTGATTACTCAACTTCTTGAAGCTGCACAACTAGCACCATCAGGTAGTAATATTCAACCTACGCGCTTCGTTGTGATTAAAAGTGATGCCGTCCGTGCACAATTGAGCGAGGCTACCCCTTTACCATTTGTCACCCAAGCACCGCTTGTCATCGCCTGCTGTGTGGACTCCAAATCCTTGGAAGGCTTAGGCACTCGGGCGCGAGAGCTTAAGGAATCAGGAGCATTTGCAGATACGCCCCTTGATAAGATGGACCCTGAAAGTTACGCTAAACGCAAACCAATGGAGCAAGCTGCTGCAGAAGCCTATCTTCGCTTGAATGCAGCCATTGCTATTGATCACATTACATTGCGTGCTGTTGACCTTGGTCTTGGTACATGTTGGATTATGATGTTCGACCAAGAGAAAGTAAAACAGATCCTAGAGTTAGGCGAAAACTATAATGTCGTTGCCTTACTCCCCGTCGGTTACCCTGACCAAACCCCCAACGCCCGTCCAAGAATTGAATT
>DHJG01000163.1:367-1154 GCA_002404215.1 Desulfosporosinus sp. UBA4726 | reverse complement strand
ATCCAACCATTCTAAAATATCTCGCCAGACCGTTTTTCGTTCAGGTTCTCTCACCAATTCATGGTACAATTTCTCATACAGTTTTATGGCCTTATCCTCTGAACCTATTTTCTCAAAAATCTCTATGGAGGCCCGATATGGAATAATTTTGTCTGATTTTCCATGCAGAAAAAGAGCGGACAACTGGTAATTCGGCGCATTACATTTAGCAAAAGAAATTCCACGATATATAAATTCATAGACAAATCCGACTGTTATATACCTAAGTACGTAAGGATCATTCTTAAGTGTTGCGCAAAAAACCGTATTTCTGCTACCTTTCCGGGCCAAAGCAGGGTATATCCTCACTCCAGCGAGGAAGCGATTAAGCAACGTGAACAAGCCACCGGGAATAAAATTCGTTCCCCAAGGTCTTCCGGCCGCTAGTCCTGTAAAAATTTGGCCCCTAATATCTTCCGGGTGCAAAATTCCGTAATTAAACGCAATTAAAGCACCCATGCTATGCCCGAACGTAAAGAGCCGTAGGTCCGGATACTCTTGCTTCAAGTTTTTTACCACGTCAGCCATGTCGTCAATAAATAACTCAAAATTATTTATTTGTCCTCTTTGTTCTTCAGAACGGCCCTGTGATCTATGGTCATAGGCACACACGCCATAACCGTTCTTAGTCAAAAACTCCATGAACTCTTCGTAGAGTCCAAAGTGTTCACCATAGCCATGGCTGATCAGCACTATTCCCCGGGCATCCGGGGGAATTTGTTTATGGTAATAAATCCGAATACCCTTG
>DHJG01000163.1:0-166 GCA_002404215.1 Desulfosporosinus sp. UBA4726 | reverse complement strand
TCCACGTATTGGGGGTTCGACGGGTCACTTTCGATTTTCTCGCGCACCCTACCTATATGCACTGTTACGGTTGCCGAATCTCCCATAGCATCTAAACCCCAGACACGTTCGAATAGTTCTTCCCGCCCGAACACCCTGTTAGGATTTTGCGCTAAGTACAAGAGTA
>DHJG01000038.1:6680-7650 GCA_002404215.1 Desulfosporosinus sp. UBA4726 | reverse complement strand
AGTGAAAAAGTGGGAATCCATAGACCAATTACAGCCCAAATAATCAGGGACCATGCCAGCAATTTAGCGGAAAATTTACCATAGGAGTTAAGCCATACTTCCAGGGTAAGCACAGTATAACCAACTGCGCACATCCCCAGGTAAGGGGCGGCGGGAACCTTGCTGGTTCCTACAAGCCAAACATATGCATAAATAGCAGAAATAATTGCAACCGTGAGACTTACGTTTCCAACTGAGCGCATGTCTTCCAACCCAGTCAATAGAGCGAAGGCAACACATAGGTAAAGTGTGCCATGTGCGAATATTAAAGCACCTCCAAAAGGATCTCCTTGGGCAGTCTGTATCATTGCCGCAACAACTACAAGAAAACCCACTATCCCTGTTGCTGCGCCAGTCCCTTTGGGTTCGCCGTGACCTAAAAAGAGCAATCCAACAGGAACCCACATTACCGCAATTAATACCAACATAGCAAGTGTCATCTGATCTCCTCCTCGTTCAATTTTTAATTTAATAAGATAATTCCCATCATGTATTTTCCAAACTAGTAATTGTCCCCTGAGAAAACCTTAGCAAACCTCATTCATCTCCTCAATAATGATTCCCCCATCCACATACTTTTTCCTTATAAATACTAAATATTATATATTGCAAAAATTATGCCAGAATTATCTTAATCTACTGAATATTTTATTAAATGTTTTATTTCTAGATAATCAAATAATTACCTTTTGATATCACCATTTCAGCTCGAACCCTTTAATAGCAACTATTAAATAAGACTGACTCTCTTCGCTTGATAATTTTACTGAGTCTCTAACTAAATTGAACGGTATAAAGTGACTAGGGCAGAAGAAATCTTCCACTTTTATCAGTGAGAGACTTCTTCTGCCCTAGTAAAAGAGGCCATTTTTGTATGTGAGTAATATTAACGAATAACGGCTTCTTTTTAGGCGGCAAATTTATAAGTGAG
>DHJG01000038.1:4430-6528 GCA_002404215.1 Desulfosporosinus sp. UBA4726 | reverse complement strand
GTCAATTATCTTGTCCAAACCTAGGCTAATAGCCTAGATTTAGACAAATTCTTACTAATCAGCAGTGGTTGGGTCTATTATAGATTTAACTTCCTCTACGCTGTCAGCTGGAAATCCACCCATCCGGGCATGTTCTCGAATGATTTCCGCATTGGGAGCGATATAGACACAATAAATTTTGTCTCCGGTAACATAACTCTGTACCCACTGGATATCCGGTCCTAAGTCACTTAAAACTTCACGAGATTTTTTCGATATACCTTGTAACTCGGTCTGGGATAGTCCCCCAGCCCCTGGTATCGCTCTCTCAATAACATATTTAGGCATAAACATTCCCCTTTCAAATAACCCAGTACAATTTGCCTGGTCCTTTAATCAATAGCAAGAATCGTGCCATAAAATACTGATTATTATGAATTATCTTTAAACGCAAATCCCCCTGCTTAAATTGCAGGGGGATTTGCGTTTAAAAGGTTACATCGTCAAGAGAGATATGGTTTAAAAATTTCAATCGGTACTCGGAACCCTTCTTACAGATTAAATTCAAACAGCCATAACTTTGTTCAAGACGAAAAATATTATCTAAGGGTATTCCCAGCACACGACATAGAATTACCCTATTTACACTAGCATGTCCAATAATTAATATGGTAGTTTCATCGGATTGGGCAAGGCTTTCAAATACAGGACTCACTCTATCGGAGCAATCAGAAAAGCTTTCTCCCCCAGGTAATCTGTAATGTACAATATTTTCGCCACGTTTTTTAAATTCCTGAGGATGCTTAGCTCTGATTGTAGAAAACAGCTCTCCTTCCCAAGTACCCATATTCAATTCCCGTAACTCTACGCGAACTACAGGAATGATTTTGTGGGCTGAGGCGATTATCTCAGCTGTTTGTTGGGATCTCTCTAAATCACTGCAATATATGTTATCTAAAGTCACCCTGCAAAATTTTTCTTTCAACAAGATTGCCTGTTTTTTACCAAGATCACTCAATGGCATGTCTGATCGACCGATATAGCGTCTGTCGTTTCCTAACCCGATATCGCCGTGCCTAGCTAAATAAATAAGTTTATTATCCATTGTTCTTTAGGATCATTTCTTATTACCGTTCTGATCCATCTCCCTTTGTACTTTAATCAGTTCGCTGAGAATACTTACAGCTATTTCTTCGGGAGTTTCTGCTTTGATTTTAAGACCGATTGGAGAATACATTTTCTGCAACTTTTCACTTGGGACTCCTTCTTCCTCCAATTCAGCCATCAAGGCTTTAACCCTTTTGCGACTACCGATCATGCCAATATATGAAGCTGACAGATTAATTACTTTGCGCAGACACACTTTATCATAACGATGCCCCCTAGTAATAATCACAATAAATGTTTGCGGGTTGATATTTACCGCATCTATAGCACGTTCAAAATCATTGCATATAATCGTATCAGCTGTGCTAAAGCGGTTCGAATTCGCAAAGGATGGACGATCATCGACTACTGTAACCTCATACCCAACCATTTTAGCCATTGTTGCTAAAGGCCGTGCAATATGTCCAGCACCTAAAATCAACAATTGTACAACAGTCGTTGGGGGCTCAAGTAATAACCGATACGCTGCTTTTGTCACTGAGGTCTCACATAGCTTAAACTCAGAATCTAAGCTAATTAATAATGGCTGACATCTTATTCCTCCTGTTTCGACACTCTCTAGGGCAACATTGTTCAGTACTTCTAAACCAAGATCACCTACAACTTCTTCATTATTCTTAATGAACAACTTTTTCCCTATTAATTTTTCTTCTGCCGCTTCGATTACTGTGATTAGTATGGGGTTCTTGTACTGCTCTAAAGCAGACAGATATGCCTTTTCAAGAGTTATCTGTTCAACGGGGCTTTGATAGCCTATATAATCAAGGAATAATCCCATAATCCCCCCACAAACCATCCCCTCTTCCTGGGCAACATCCGCGGTCATATTCAAATAATGTATCTTAGGGGTGTGAGCTAATAAAACATTTAAAGCTTCACGCCTAGCCTCCGCCTCACCACATCCGCCACCGATGGTTCCAATAGTCGTCCCGTCAGGAAAGACTAACATTTT
>DHJG01000038.1:3421-4295 GCA_002404215.1 Desulfosporosinus sp. UBA4726 | reverse complement strand
TTTTGATCGTATGCATTTTGAAGCCCCAGATATACTTCTTTTTCCATTAGCCTTGCCCTCCAAGATCAGCCTTCCAAACGTCATGTAAAGGCATCTTAATTATTTGTTCTATCTTTGTCTGTATACTTTCTGCATTCCTAAAGCGCTGTTCAATCTTCTCCGTCACCTCTTGATCAGCCTTATACTGCTCCAAGGGGCCTGCGAATCTATCCTGAAGTGATATAATCCGGTCACCTATGACAAGCTTATCCGCTAAATAGACGATTTCTTTTTCTGCTATAGGACGATCAAGGTTGAAGGAAATGTCCGTGTGTTCAGCAACAATTTCTGCTACCCTTGGATAATTCACCAGCATATCAGCTCCAGCTTGTGCATGGTTGGGTTTGCCTTTGGCCAAGTCATGAAGCAGTGCAGCGGCTCTTATTAACTTAAGGTTCATATGACAGTTGGATCTAACCAAAGAGCGACCGATTGCACAGCTTAACAGAGCTACCTGTTTGCAGTGATTAATCACCTTTGCTGGAGTGTTAGAACTTACCATTATAGCATAACACTCTTCTTCCGTGGGTATCTGAGTTTCTGCATCTCCATAGTACTTCAACATCTGCTGGTAGTCCTCTGGAGTATCCATGTCGAGCAAAATACCAGGGTCATCGACATTTACATCTATGGCGTCATCTTCATACAGTTCTAATAAGGCCCTCATTCCACCCGGTTTATTCCAGGCCAACACCTTATTCACATAACTACTGGATATTAAGGGCGGATGTCCTCTCAATCCCTGATATATTGGATATACAATACCAAACTCAGTTGAGAAGAACGTAGTTTGGATCTTCTCTATGGTGTCCCTGTTAACAATCGGATTATCGAC
>DHJG01000038.1:2789-3192 GCA_002404215.1 Desulfosporosinus sp. UBA4726 | reverse complement strand
GCCAAGCAATCTTTATCCTTTTTTTCTCTACACAAAGAATTTAGGCACTCCCTCTCTTGTCCTGAATCTGTCTTTTAGCTGTGCCTTTTTGGGATATCACTTCGGCGCTTGCTACAAAATGGGGGAACACCTTCAAGCTACCATTCTTTCTGGCAACTCTGACTACAGGAATTTTGTCTAACTCCTTTAGCACTAGACTTTCTGTATCCAATGTAACCGATCCCTTTAACTGAACATCAAGTCTTAACTGATGTTCTTGCCCACCCCCTGTTAAGATTAACTGAAAATCGAGAACATTGGGAAGAGAAAATAGAACCTCATCGAAATCCGCCATCGTTAGGTAATCGCCTTGGGTCAGGTAAACCCGGTCTCTCGACTTTATCTGTTCCAGCCTCTTTAATAC
>DHJG01000038.1:2116-2522 GCA_002404215.1 Desulfosporosinus sp. UBA4726 | reverse complement strand
ATTCCGACGCCAAGTCCCATCTCAGTCATACCATAGTGATTAAACACCCTACATCCCCAGGCCTTTTCAAGTTCTTGCACAATAGCTAGGGGTACATTATCTGTACTCAATAATACGCTTTTCAAACTCAAGGGGGAAGAGAAACCCTTAGAATCNNTCTGTTCCAGCCTCTTTAATACAGTATTACAGGCGCAAGGGCTTGCAATGAACCTTGATCTGTCACCGGTGCGATATCGGATTAAAGGCATTGCTGATCTAGTCAAAGTAGTAAATACTACTTCACCCAATTGTCCATCCACAACGGGCACTCCTGAACTAGGATCGACGATTTCGATATAGAGATCTGCTTCTCGGAGGTGATAACCACTGAAACCCTCACACTCTATTCCGACGCCAAGTCCCATCT
>DHJG01000038.1:1552-1812 GCA_002404215.1 Desulfosporosinus sp. UBA4726 | reverse complement strand
CGTTTAATTTGCTCAAGGGTTGCCTCAGGGTCAGTAACCAGACCGTGGACCACCCCAGTTACACCCGCTCGCTCTAAGGCAGTTCTGAGTAAATCGCCAACGCTCCCCGGTATATCCCCTGGCAACAAGATTAAGACCCTATCTTTAGGCACTACTAAGGTTAACATTGCATGATGGAAAAAATCAATGGTTAGCTCTTGATCTGCCTCGGTAAAGAACAGGCGCTTAGGCTTTCCCGTTGTGCCGGAACTCTGTAAAGT
>DHJG01000038.1:0-1381 GCA_002404215.1 Desulfosporosinus sp. UBA4726 | reverse complement strand
TTAAATCTTCGGACGTTGTAAAGGGTAGTTTGTTCATGTCCTGAAAACTGGCTATCTTGCAATCCAATCCTGAGTACAAACGTGGATAGAACCGACTTTTAGTATTTACCCAGTCAAGCGTTTCCTGCAGTTTGACCAACTGATAGTCATCTATTTGCTTTCGAGTTAAATTTTCTGAACTATCTCCGGCAATCTTGCGCTTTATCCAAGGCTCAAGCGAGGTGGTTTTTATACCCAAGCTCTATTTCCCCTTCCGATAAATTGAGTGTCCATGCTTATCAGTAAGGTTATAAGCGCAAAAAGGAATTAGCTTGCCTTCTGGGCTTACTACATGAATACAACAATTCTTTAATCTGTCTATATCGATATTCCACACATCTTGAAAAGCCATACCGCTGATCGAAAAAGCATAGGTATTTAGCTGTTGAATTAAATTGTCCCAAGAGTTGGTACTCGGTGACGGAAGGATTACCTTGTCTGTTCCTGACCACTGCCTTGCTACATAGGTTCGTGTTTTTCTAGCCAATTCATCCGCTCGTTCTGGCTTAGAACAACACGAAGTGTTGATAATAGGTTTCAAACTTCCATCAGGTTGCCTCGTGAAGCTAGCGCTAAAGGAGCATCGGCCATTATGGGGTTTAAGGTTTGCTGCTTTGATAAGCCCATTCGTCTGTTCCTCGATCGATTGAATGACTTCCGGTAGGGTTATCCGGTCTTGATCCGTAGGTTCTTGAGGAACCCTTCCGAAATAACTCACGGGTTGGAAGTGTACACCTCTAATCACGGGATGATTTTCCAGGGCGAACTTAATGATTCCTCCGATATTATGAGTGTTTATGCCTGGGATCAGAGTAGGTACTAACACAACTCCGATCCCATGTTTACCACAGTGCTCTATTGCTTTGAGCTTAATATCAAGGAGGCTACGCCCCCTGATTGACTGATAAATTTGGTCCTCAGTGCCGTCAAATTGTAAAAACACAGAGTTAAGACCCGCATCCTTCAACCGTCTTAGAAAGCTGGGGTCTTCCGCTAGTCGCAGGCCATTCGTATTAAGTTGAATGAACTCAAAGCCCAAGGTTCTTCCCAGCTCAACTATTTCCGGCAGGTCATCCCTAAGGGTTGGCTCACCACCGGATAACTGGATATTGACAGGTCCACTGGCCTCAAGTACGTTTTTGTACCACTTCTCTATCAAATCCAATGAAGGTTCGTCAATTTCCGTTCCTGCATTGGCAAAACAAAATCGACAGTTTAGATTACAACGCTGAGTAACCTCAATTAAGGCCGTACAGGTCGTCTTATAATGGTCTGCGCATAAGCCGCAATCAAAGGGACAACCTTTCTCAACTTGTGTAAAACATGACTTGGGGGGGGTTGG
>DHJG01000108.1:41979-43079 GCA_002404215.1 Desulfosporosinus sp. UBA4726 | reverse complement strand
CACAGGGCCTACCCACTCTCACCCGTGTTATTGCTAAAATGATGCCGCCTTTATCTCCGGAACAAAACAATAAATATTGGCTTATTACATTGATAAACACGCATGTTAGAACTGCTACTGCTTATGGATTTATTACCATCCACAATCTTACTGATTATGAACAAGTCATTAAAGCAGGGCAATTATGGCAAAGAATTCATTTATCGGCTACGGCCAAAGGCCTTGGCATGCAGATTATGAACAGTTGTCGGAACGCAGAGACAGGGAGCAAGAACTTAGTTTAACACCGTATTTCGGAAATAAGTTACGTGAAATCCTGGGGAATTCGGAGTGGGAGAGTATAATTCAGTTCAGAATGGGTTATCCAACATTTAAAGCCTTACCTAGTCCAAGAAGACCCGAACCACCACTGGGGGCGGCTGTTTTTGTAAACAGGAACGTTGGGGATATATGACGGGGTGTTGGATAATCGACATTTTTAATAATTTTGAGGTGCAAGTAATGAAGACAGTGGTAATATACAAGTCAAAAACAGGTTTTACAAAGAAATATGCAGAATGGATTTCGGAGGAATTGTCAGCCGATATTTTTAATGCTTTAAAAGTCACTACTAATATCCTGACAGCCTATGACACCGTTATCTATGGTGGCGGTCTGTATGTCGTCGGTATCAACGGTGTAAAGTTGATAACAAAAAACCTCGATAAACTTAAAGATAAAAAAATCGTTGTCTTTGCTACGGGAATGTCGCCTTCTA
Source organism: Desulfosporosinus sp. UBA4726 (assembly GCA_002404215.1). Lineage (GTDB taxonomy): Bacteria > Bacillota > Desulfitobacteriia > Desulfitobacteriales > Desulfitobacteriaceae > Desulfosporosinus. The sequence goes on along the minus strand of DHJG01000108.1, from coordinate 42,322 downwards.
GAGAAGAGGCTATGAGTGAAGTGAGAAATAAAAACTTTATCTCCGAGGAACAGAAACATATACAGTTCTTTTATTTGAGGAGTGGCTTTGACTATTGTAAACTCAAGCCTTTTGATAAAGTGCTTATGACAGTATTAAAATGGAAGATCAAAATGAAAAAGAAATTAACACCTGATGAAAGAGCTATTCTCGCCAGCTACGACAAGCCAGTAGATTTTACAAGAAAGAAAAATATAGATGAACTAACTACTTATGTTAATTCATAACATTCATATTCAGGTAATTCAGAGTCTTGTGATATTCAAGTATTTAAAGGAGGATAAGTCCAATGAAAGAAGTAATG
>DHJG01000108.1:30528-41943 GCA_002404215.1 Desulfosporosinus sp. UBA4726 | reverse complement strand
CTGGAAGTGCTTCAGCCGGAGAATATCAGAGATACCTTGCACGCCTATCAGATGGCGAAACGCTGCAACGAAAAGAGGGTTATGGCGGAATCTATTAAATGGGGTGCCAGAGGTGGGCGAATCAATTCCATCTCTCCGGGAATCATTGTTACCCCGCTGGCTATTGATGAGTTTAACGGTCCCAGAGGTGATTTCTATAAGAATATGTTTGACAAATGCCCGGCAGGCCGTCCGGGAACAGCAGATGAGGTAGCCAGTGTGGCAGAACTGCTGATGAGCCCCCAGGGAGCATTTATCACTGGTGTGGACTTCTTAATTGATGGCGGTGCAACAGCCTCCTATTTCTATGGTCCCTTAAAGCCACAGGTATAAACAGATAAATGAGAGTCGCATATGAGTGAATATAGTATCCCATCTTACTGTTGAAGTGCCTGAAGAAGCGTTTAAATTCTCGGCCATCCGTGGCAAGGCTGTTAGGTAAAGATCGGTTGATAATGGGTAAACGCACTTAAAAAGGCTATTAAGACTGTAAGGCCCTTTTCTCCCAAATATTTCTGGGTTCTCAAATTCCTTTCGTCTGATCCAAATCGCTATTCACTCTTTTATGCCCTCCATTTGATAACATTCACCCTTTTACTGGGAAATGACTAAAAATTAGGGAGCACCCCATTTGGTACCTCCTAATAATGTCTACCAACAATTTACTGCCTCAGTTTACTTGAACTTCAGAGACAAGTGAAAGTAACAGCTATGAACAGCTATGAATAGCTGTTCATAGCTACTTTCACTCCTTTTTGCGAGAACTATCTCTTATATGGCTTTTATCACGAATAGCTGGTCTCGATCCTATTAGGCCTATTTGAAGGAGTCATATTCAACGATTCAATTAATACCGTTCCATAAGGATATCCTATGCTTGTATAGTTGTGGGAGGGATAACCGGTGTTGCTCTGTCAACAAGAAAAATCACCACAGTGAATACAAGCATTCCAATTGTACCAATAATAAACGGGAATCTTCCAAGTCCTTGATGAACCATATCTAAGATTACAGCAAAAAGCATAGGTTGAATAAACCCACCTAGGCCCATACCTAAGAATGCAATTCCAATAACTTTCGTTCCCAATTCATAAGGAACCAATCCAGTAATTTTGGTCATCACTGCCGGAACGACCGCACCCAATCCCAGACCGAAGACAGCGATTCCTAGCGTAAACGTCCAGAAGGTAGTGCCGATATAGCATAGATAGAGCCCGAGAGCACCAAAAATATAGGAAATCGGAAGTATGGAATACTTAAGACGTTTGAACAATTGCCCAAAAGCCGCTGAGGTTATAAAAGAAGCAAGCGTTAAGCAAGAAAACGCAAGGCCAATTTCGGCTGTGGTCCCAAGTTTTTCACCCATAATAACAATCGCTGCATTTGTAATAATAATGTACATGAACAAAAAGAAGAATCCGAATGCCGCGGAAATTACGTAGATGCTTCCAGGCACTTTTGCTTTGACATTAGACCCTTCGGAAGCCAGTTTTTCTTTCTTATCCGATTCAGGTAGGTAGATAATAGCAAAAAGAAAGAAAACAGCTGAAATAAGATAAGCATAAAAACCATAATACCAGTTTAGACCAGCAAGATAGCCCCCTAGCATCTGGAACACGACTCCACTGACACCTGTAATGCTAGATACATAACCCATCATGTCATTTCGCTCTTGATCTTCGAAGAAGTCAACACAAAGGTCTGTAGTCATAGGGATGACAATACCATTAGCAATACCTAATAAAACCCGAAATCCTAAAATTACATAGATATTAGTATGGAAAAACGCAGGACCGACGCCTCCAACCAGGAATAGAATAGCTGCGCTGTATAAAATACTTTTCTTTCTCATGAATTCAGTAGCTTTAGCATAAATCGGGGGAATGATTGCTAACAATAGAGCAGGAATTGTAGCAACCATCATGACTAAACTAGGCGCAACCGTTGGAAAAGCCGCTATTATCGCTCCTAAAGCGGGTGTAATGGCTCCCATCCCGCCATTTTGCATGGCTACAGCTAATATTGCGACTTTAAGTAAGGTCCTGTTGATTTTCATAATCTTGGCACCTCCATTTCTAAAAATCGGAATACATAGACAACGTGTTTAGAACATTTCTTTGCTCATTTTCTCGATCGCTTGAGTTGCGGAATCGTATACACCTGGAAATGAACTAAAATTCAAACCTTGAGTTAGATTTGGAATAAAGTATAACTTTCCACAATTCCTACAAGCTCTCTCTACTTCTCTAGCAACTATTTCGGGTGTCCAGCCTGGGAAATCAACGACACCGCTATCGATATCTCCCATGAAGGTGATTTGTTTACCATATTTCTTGATAAGCTCAGGCGTGTTGTTGGTCGTCATAGTTCCCTGCCAGATATCTATTCCCATTTCGATCATGTAGGGAACTAAGTTAGCAGCATACGAATCACTGTGGTGCACGATCAGTTCGACACCATTAGCTTTATAGTAGCCATATATTTTCTTGTAAGCTGGTAAGAAGAACTCTTCAAACATTGCAGGCGAAATGAAGGAAGATTTTTGGCTGCCCCAGTCGTCATGATGGAAAATGCAATCAGGATGGAGACGATCGATCATTACTTTTGCATAGGCTAACTCATGTTCAGTAATACAATCAATCAGCTCTTGCATTGCTTCAGGTTCTTCATATAGCGCCATGAGTGCATCTTCCATGCTCATTAGGTGATGAGTCATTTCGAAGACACCTGGTGCAACAAATGCTGTTACAAATTCCTCGCTACGATCGACAGCATTGGCATGTGCTACAGCTGCAGACCAAGCTTCATCAGACGTTTGAACAACAGGTGCTTTAACATATTTTTTCCACTCAGTGATATCCTTCAATACCTTGTGTTCAGCGTCATGCACCGGGAAACCGCCTAGTTGACCTTCCGGCCAGCTGAATGTAATGCCCCACTCATTCTTCACCGTCTGACCAGGTCCGGCCATCGTTCCAAGAGGAGCTTCCATGATCAAATTCATAAACTCGTACTGATTTACAAATCGGTCCGGATTTCCACCTTTAATCGTTTCCATTAAATTCTGTCTCTTCGTTAACATAATTCTGCCCCCTTATTATTGGCTTGTTTCAAGCGGTTACTAATTCTTTAGCTTTGACAGCAGCACTGCCTGCATCAGGAGCAAAACCATCTGCACCGGTTGAAGCTGCGAATTCTGCTGATATAGGCGCACCACCAACGATGACCTTGAAGCCTGTCAATCCACTGGCTTTGATCGTTTGAACGGATTGCTTCAAGGCCGGCATGGTTGTTGTAAGAAGTCCTGATAAGGCTACTAAGGTTACGTTTTTATTTGCTTTGATAGCCTCGATAAATTTATCTGCCGATACGTCTACGCCAAGGTCGATCACGGTAAATCCAGCACTTTCGATCATCATTGCAACTAGGTTTTTTCCGATGTCATGAAGATCGCCTTCAACCGTACCAATAAGGCAGGTTCCTAAAGAAGATGAGGTGTCGCCAGTGAGTAACGGTTTTAGTACTTCCACACCTTTAGACATAGCTTTAGCAGCCATCAGCATTTCTGGTACAAAAATCTCTCCTGCGGAGAATTTGTCACCGACGACGCCCATGGAGTCAATCATAGCCTGGAGTATGCTTTGCACTTCGGCGCCTTCATCCAAGGCTTCCTGTACCAAACCTGGAACTAGTTTCGCTTTTCCTGCCTCTAACTTAGCTTTAACTTCTTCGATCTTAGACATTTTTAAGTCCTCCTCATTTTTTAATTTGTTAGGAGAATTATTTTAAAATTATTTTTTTTGACCAAATAATTCTTCTCGGTATGCTCCGATGTATTCCATGCAGTATTCGTCTTTACCTAAGAGTGCTTCCGTCGCATAGATCATGCCCATCAAATCTTGGTTCGTCGGGGCGAGGATCCCACTGTCCATTCCCGCATTCATTGCCAGTACGATAAACGCCTGATTAACCAGTTTTCTAGCAGGAAGATTAAATGAAATATTGCTTAAGCCGCCTGTCACGTGGATTTCTGGATACTGAGCTTTGATTTCTTTGATGACGTCAACCACCATGTTAATGCCATCTTCAGACGTACAGAGCATTTCTACCAACGGATCAATGTGCATGCGTGACGTGGCGATATTATACGCTTTTGCTTTTTTCATGATCTCGCCAAACACTTCCATACGTTTTTGGGCGGTCTTAGGAATTCCAGTGTCATCGCATAAGAGGGCAACGCATTCCCACTTTGTATCAGCGATGACAGGAAATACGACTTCGATCTTGTTGCCTTCGCCGGATACTGAATTAATAAGACCAGGCTTTTTACAGAACTTAATTGCTTCTACGCATATTTGTGTATGTGGGCTGTCAATACATATCGGCGTCTCAGTAACCTCCTGAACCAAATCGATAAGCCACTTCATGGTCTCGAGTTCAAGACTGTCTTCAACTGATGCACATACATCAATGAAGTTTGCTCCTGCATCGGTCTGAGTTTTCGCTAGATTACGAATAAAGTCTGCATCCTTCTCAGTGATTGCCTTGGCGACGGAAGGAATTGCTCCGTTGATTTTTTCACCAATAATAATCAAGTTAATGGTCCTCCTCTTTACATTTCACTTTTTGTCTACTTAAGTTATAATTTGTATAATATTAATATTCTTTTTTTCTGTTGCGAAGCCTTTGTATACATTTATGAATTAATTGAGAATATTCTGTTCACATTGCACTGTCCATTGTTGAGGAGGTATCTGATGGAAATAAATTGCGAGGCACTGCAAAATATATTGCAGAATTACCACCCGGATTTCCTATTAGTCAAACAAGACTTTAGCATCCAGGATTTTAGTTATTTACCAACTGAACCAGTACCTTTGGAATCAGATATTTTATATGTTTGTAAAAGTTCAGACCTTCCTGCCAACGTATTTAAAGATCAAACCGTCACTATCCTATGTATTGAAGATGTTTCTATATCCGATGAATTTAAGAAAGACGCCTGTATAAATCTCATCGTACTTGATAAAAGTGCGAATATATATGCAATTTTCAACGATATAAAAGATGCACTTATTCAAGGTCAATTTATTATTCAGAACTCACTTAAGCTGCTACAATCACTCTCACAGGAAAGTGGACTGCAACGAATCATTGAAATAGGCTATGAAATGCTTGGCAATCCTTTCTCGATCAATGATACGAGCAATAAAACAATCGCGATTACCAACAACGCTCAATGCAATGATGATCCCGTATGGAATGAAATCGTATCATCCGGCTATTCTTCATTTACTTCATGGTCCTTTTATGTCGCGAATAAACTCGTTGAAATGGTTGATACCTACGAATCCCCTTTTTTCTGGACTGACGCTTACTCAAAATATCCCAGAATCATGGGAAGCATTAAAATTGGCAACAAACAAATTGCCTGTATTGCAGTTTGTGCCCATGAAAGACCTTTTAAAGAGTCAGACCTTGAACTTACTTCCCTTTTATGTAAAGCAATATCGATTGAACTGCAGAAAAATAAATTCATTCACTATTCTCGGGGATTAATGCACGAGAGCTTTACTAAGGATCTCTTGGAAGGCAAAGTCACCGACGACAAGGTTATTAGCGAAAGAATTAAAGCCATAAATTATAAATTTAAAAGAAACCTCTTCATAATCACCATCGATATAAGCAATTTCGCTGGTTCTGAGACATCCCTGACTTTTATGAGAAATGAGTTCGAACAAAAAATAAGCAACAGTAAAGCTGTCGTACACGCTGAAAACATAGTGATGATTATTAGTTGTGATCATGAAAAAAAATCCCTCCAAGCGGAATTAGAGGGCTTGAAAGGATTTCTTAAGACCAGTAACATGTATGCAGGAATCAGTCGTTGTTTTAATAGTTTGGTAGAGGTACGGGATCATTATTTACAGTCGCTGACGGCTTTAAAATTAGGAACACTTATAGATAAAGAAGCGGCTCTTTTCAGATATGAGGATTATGCAATCTACCATATTATAGACATCTGCGCTAACGGCGGAAATGTGAAAAAAAATTGTCATCCATCGCTATTGAAACTGATCGACTATGACAGGCAGAATAACACCAACTATACACGTAGTCTTTATTCGTATATCATCAGTTTCAAAAACATGACCGAGTCTGCAATGACCTTGGATATTCACCGCAACACAATGCAATATAGAATCGGAAAAATCGGAGTTATTATGGATCTTGATTTGAATAACAGTAGTATACTTCTTCACTTGCACTTATCCTTTAAAATCCTAGAATTTCTAAAAATAGCTTTGCCATGATTTTACTAGAAACCACATTGGCCCAAAGCCCAAAAACATTCATTTTATTCTTGAAATCAATTACTTCACTCTAATACTTACCTGCGAGAGCCTCTTATTCCTAAGTCACATAGAATAGTGTTACCAAAGTACTCTCTTAATCACGAGAAAGCGGTGACGATATTGACTACTTTAAGACGTGGTGTAAGAGGGCCTGAGGTGCAGGATTTTCAGCGACCGTTAGGTTATAATCCCGGGCCGATTGATGGAATTTTCGGTGCTAAGACGGAGCAGGCGGTTCTTCAGTTTCAAAGGGATCATGGATTGACAGCGGATTGCATTGTCGGAACCATAACTTGGCGGGCTCTACAGAGGTGATCCTAGAGTGTTAGCAATGTCAGGTTGTCTGATACCCTTTGCTAATGAATCTTTCACTAACGAACAACTTCAAACACTTAACCTAAAAACGAACCCATGAGGGTGTGAAAATCGTAAAAAGCGACGATTATTGAATTCATAATAAGCTAATTAAGTGCATTTTAGCGTGGTATATTGTAATATTAGTCCCCAAATAGTCCCCAAACGGTCATATATCAGTTAAAATTGCAAAATAAAAAACACCGCAAACCCTTGCGGTGTCTATCTTTTTGATTGGCAGGGGATGAGAGAGTCGAACTCCCATCAGCGGTTTTGGAGACCGCTGTTCTAGCCATTAAACTAATCCCCTGTGTTTCCAGCAACGAAGTGAATTATACCTGAATAAATTGAATCTGTCAACAAAAAGATTATGAAGGTATTAGAATTATGAGATTGAAGGATAAGATTATAACAAGGAAGAAGAATGCAGGATTTTTTAAAAATAACCAGAATAAAACATAATAATATAGTCAAAATAATTATTTGATTTTAGCTAAGACTAACATATCGTTTAAACGGTACTCGAAGCATGCAAATGGGTAATATTTATATATTAGAGAGAAAGGAAAGAAGGGGTATTCTTGAGGGTGGATTTACACGTTCATACTATAGAATCTGACGGCCTGCTTCCGGTTGAGGAGATCGTGGACCTCGCTCATGCCAATGGTGTCCAAATTATGGCTATAACTGACCATGAGAGTACCCAAGGCATAGGCAAGGCTGAAGATCTTGCTAAAGGTTTCAACATTACAATTATCCCCGGCGTAGAATTGCTGACCTGCTATAAAGGTCAGGAGGTTCATCTGCTGGGGTATTTCAGCGAAGTTAACCATCCAGTCTTGCAAGCTCGGCTCAGAGAGCTACGCGAACAGAGAACTGCTTTGGCCTATGATATGCTTGACTGTCTAAAGCGCAAGGGTTTTTCATTAGAATGGCAAGATGTTCTGCGAGAAGTCGGTGCAGAAGGGGCTGTTACCAAGGGGCATATTATGCGGGCCATATATCATCACGAAGGAAAGGGTACTCAGACAAATTGGCCTGACATAGCCGGGTACTTTCGACCAGGGGGAATAGCATATTTACCATTTCAAAAACATTCGTTTGAGGACGCAGTTGATCTAATTTTTGCTTGCGGCGGTCTTCCGGTACTTGCTCATCCAGGACTATTGAGCAATCCGGAAATAGTATTTGAGCTTTTGGCTTATCGGCCTATTGGGCTTGAAGTATATTATGCTTACTGGGAAAGGCAAAAAACACTAATTGAGTACTATACAGAAATTGCAAACAAATATGCAATCTTAGCTACCGGTGGTAGTGACTTTCATGGGATTTCTGTGCGGATTCAGCTGGGTCAGATGGATGTCCCAATTGAAGGTGTTCTTAATTTACAGACCTATCTATTAAATACTTAACTTGGCCACCACACTACATTTAAGCAACGTTCACTAGACAGAAGGGGTAGATTTATTGGAGAAACGTATGTGGAATACCTTTTTAGTTTTACTTATAACAATTTTTTCCGGTACAGTTGGCATTATAATGACGGAACCCCTTAGTTTAGCTAAAGCTTTTTATTTAACGATTCAAACGATCACAACGGTTGGGTACGGTGATATTGAAGTTCACTCTAATGCGGGACATATTGTGCTTCTCGTCTTAATGATGGTCGGGGTTGGTGTGATGCTCTATTTTGCTGGCCTTATGATGGCCTTTATGATTGAAGGTCAATTAGCCGGTGTGTATGGGAGAAGAAAGATGAAGAAGAAGATCGAACAACTTGAAGATCATATCATTGTCTGTGGAGCAGGGCGTGTAGGAAGGCAGGTTCTTTATCGCCTTCGCAAGGAGGGGGCCCGCTACGTTGTCATTGAACAGCAGGAAGATCTCGCAAATGAGTTAATCGAAGAAGGGTTCTTAGTTATCCAAAGCGATGCTACTCAAGATGAAACCCTAAAAAAAGCTCGTATTGATCGGGCAAAAGGTCTGATCACTGCATTACCAGAAGATTCTTTAAATGTTTTTGTTACATTAACAGCCAAAGGCTTAAATTCAGGTATTCATGTGGTAGCTCGCATGGATAAGTTAGAGTCTGAGAAAAAGTTATTGCGTGCTGGAGCGGATAAAGTGATTTCTCCAGCTATTTTAGGTGGGTGGAGAATGGCGATGTCCATTTTAAAACCTATTAGTGTCGAGTATATCGAGACTGTGATTCATGACCACAATATTGAGATGGAAATGGAAGAGTTGAGGGTTGACCCAGCTTCTTGCTTGGTTGGTAAGACATTGTCTAGCAGCGGTATTAAACAGCAAACTGGCGCAATGATTCTAGCGATTTTAAGAAATAAACAGGTTATCAGTAATCCAAGTGCTACGGAAGAAATTTTGCAGGGAGATCTCTTAATTGTTTTCGGTTTGAGAGAACAATTACATCGTTTAGAACAGGTTGCGGCAAACATAACAAAATTGCAATCATTGGTTTAATGGAGGACTTTAGATTAAAAGAGCAAACCTTGGGATAAAATACCCTCTAAGTGAGTAGTAATAACAGTTTTCATTTTGGAGGGAGATTTATGCATAATTCACGTTCTGAAAAAGATGTCCTTCGGGATATCAAAAAACTCATTCATACACATTTTGGAGAAAGCGGTCAAGGACTACATGTGGAGGTCAAAGGAGATCGAGTAAACCTTTGGGGAACGGTTGACAGTCTTGCAGAAAAAGATTTTTTTGGAAGTCGGGTGGGACGAATCGACGGGGTTCGAGAATTGGATAATTCGTTAACAGTGTCCAATGATGGGAATATCAAGGATAAAGATGTTGAACAGGGCATTATCGAACGTTTTCAGGGATCTAATTATAAAGATATCACGACCTTGGGCTGTCGAGTAAGCCGAGGAATTGCGACATTACTCGGCCATGTTGAGACTCAGAGCACAGAACGGCTGGCAAAACGTTTAGCTTCTCAAGTTCGAGGAGTTAAAGAAATCCGAAGCGAAATCCAGTTCTTAGAAAAGGCAGTTGATGATGCAACTTTGGTAAATCGTGTGGAGAATGCGTTAGTCGCCTCTCCCTGGGTGAATGCCCATGAAATCAAAACGGAGGCACGAAATGGACTGATTACTCTAACGGGAATGGTTAACACGCAGGAAGCAATGGAATGGGCTGTCGAAACAGCTTATCAGGTACCGGGCGTAAAAGCGGTGGTCAGTGAAGTATTTACCCGTCATCGCTCGCAAGGCGACGATTTATGGCTAACGGAACAGTTAGTCGCTAAGCTTGGCCAACATCGTTTGAATTCTGGACAAATTCGAGCTTTTGTTCAAGATGGGATTGCTTTTCTGACAGGTGAAGTGTATTCCGAGGAAGATCGAGAATTTGCAGAGAAAATGATTCAATATATCCCGGAAATTCACGAGGTTAATAATTCGATAAAAGTAGCCGCACATTCGAGCAAAGGTTGATCAAAAGAAGCCGTATTAAATTTAATGCGGCTTCTTTCTTTGCACATACGGCAAAGGTACTATTTTGGACGTTGAATTTTCAATAATGCATCACCGAAGTGGATTTATTAAATAAAATAATGAAAAATAAAAAGTCATTACTACCGACTGTAAGTTTGTCTAACATTGATGATGCTTTGTGATCTAATATAGTGGAGGTGCTAATATGGATCCAATAACACATGGTTTAATTGGAATTGCCTTGAGTACACTCTCGGGTCATGCCATGCAACTAAATGATCCTGTATTTTTGGGTTGCACACTGGGTGCAATGCTCCCAGATTTAGATATTATAGCTCACGTAAAAGGTCGCTTAAATTATTTATTAAAACACCGGGGAGCCAGTCATTCTTTGATTGCATTAACCGGTATGGCTCTGGGCTTGAGTTCAGGACTTTATTTACTGTTTCCGACGACCTCATGGATGACTGTTTTTTCTTGGACTCTGATTGGAACAATGTCCCATGGAATAATGGACTTATTAAATTCTTATGGAGCTGAGCTTTTATGGCCTTTTTCACGCAAGAAGATCACTGTCGATATGATTATGCTCACCGACCCCGTCGTCTTAGGCTCTTTCTTGGCGTCTTTTATAATCTCATTAAAAACTCCAAACTTGGCAGAAATCTCTTCGCTTACTGCTTTACTGTTTAGTGCGCTATATCTGGGATATCGTCATTTAGGGCAGCGGAAAACACTAGATCGCCTAATGGGGATTTATAATATGAATAAAAGGGATCAAGTCAAAGTTCTCCCTGCGATGTTTCATCCTTTCACCTGGAACTTTATTCTTTTTCAAGAGAACTTTGTGCGTTTTGGTATTATACGTAATCAAACACCGTTGATTTGCCGAGTTTTACCCAAGTTTGATGAGGATAATCCCTCTGTTTTGAATGCCCTTGAAGGAAACCTAGCTGAAATATTTAGCCAATTCACTCCTTATTACCACGTGATTGCCCATTTTTTAGAGGCTGAAGAATGCAACGTTGAATTTCTAGACTTACGATACTGGGCTAAAGGGGATTTTTTGTATTCGGGTAAGGTTATTTTGAATGAAGACGGAGAAATATCTCAGGAAATATTTCATCTCTTGCCTAATCAAGAAGGTGTACTGGTGAATTACTAAATCTAAACGACTCTTGATTTTAAAGAAAACTTGGCTGGCG
>DHJG01000108.1:23532-30436 GCA_002404215.1 Desulfosporosinus sp. UBA4726 | reverse complement strand
TTATACTTTCTGCACAGGTATAAAAAAAACCTTTTGACATTCTCCTAGCTCATCTACCATAATGGATAAGAAGTGTGGAGGTGGAAAGGTGTGCCGAAAAGGGAAAAAGGTCCAAATCATTCTTGGTCCAAATTTTTAAGTGTATTTTTGTTATTGTTCTCTTTGATAGGGTTGTTAGGTGGCGCTTTTGGTCTTTTTATTGGAAAACAGATTTATTCCATGTTTTCATCGATTATGGGAAGTATGGCCTGGGTTGGGCTATTCTTATGTTTGGTATTATCATTCTTTCTCTGGACGAGATCAGGACCTCTAATATCTACAAGGGGCTTTAAGGCGCCGGGGAAGCGCAGAGAGAGGCAGTATGGTCATCAGAGTCCAGCGCAAGCAAATAAATCAATCTTCAAACATGACAATGTTGCTAAAGGTGGTATATCTCTTCCAGCTGGGCAACTTGTTAGTTTGCAGGGGTTTAATCAATACTTTTCATCACCGGAATGGGTTGAAATGAAGGATGAAGATGCTCAAAAGGCAGAAGAAATGGAAGAATTAGGGCGGGACTTTCCATCTTATTTTGGGATAGGGAACTCAAATTTTCCAAATAAACCTCGTAAAATGGCAACTTTAAAAGGGCTTGAAGATTATATTGAGGAAGTTGACCATGAGGAAAAATTGGAACGACGGATCCCTCAGGATAGTTTTATACTTAAGGAAGTAGCGAGAATATCGCCTGAAAAACCAAAACCGTTTTCTTCGGCGTTTAAGTCACAAGCAGATCAAGAAGAATTTTTAGCCCAATTTCGAATAGATGAAAAGCCCCTAGATCCGGAGACGTTGGATTATGTAGGTGATTTGAGGGAAGGGAGTAGAACAATCGACGAGGCAGAGCAGATAGCTCAAGTTGTTGAGTGTTCGATTTCCAAGCTAGAGCTTGATACGAAAATAATATCAATATTAGATGCAAATTCCAGAGGAGAATTGACGATTGAGCCGAAGGAACCAACCAATGAACTAACGAACCAAGCTGCGTTAGTGGACGATACGGAAAACGATACGGAGGACGAGTCGTTGGAGACGGTAAGTACATTTGTAGAAATAAATGAGTTAGTAGCTCCGGTGGCTGCTGCCTTAGAATTGAAACCAAACAGTACGGTGCAAGTTACTCCGTTAGTTGAGGAAGTGCAAGTTCGGCTTGAAGAGGCGAAAAAACCACAGGTTGTGAACACCGTTGAAAGGGGATATCAATGGGAATTCCCCAATTTCGATTTACTAGATATAGTGCCAGAGCGAGTAATAATTCAGGATACTGAAACGTCTAAGCTGTTAGAAAAAGTGCTCTTGGATTTTGGAGTCAAAGCCAAAGTTATTCGTGTAACAAGTGGACCAGTTATCACTAGGTATGAGTTAGCCCCAGCACCAGGTGTTAAAATCAGTAAGATTGTGAATCTTTCCGATGATATTGCCCTTGGCCTTGCTGCTCGGGATGTACGCATTGAAGCTCCAATTCCTGGAAAAGCAGCTATAGGGATTGAAGTTCCGAATAAACAGGCTCGCTCTGTACCGTTTCGAGAGGTGCTAGAGACAACTAGCTTCGGAGAATATCCTTCTAAACTTAAGGTAGCCTTAGGGAAAGATATCGCAGATCAACCGATTATTGCAGACTTGATAAAAATGCCGCATCTCCTTGTGGCCGGAGCCACAGGCTCGGGGAAAAGTGTATGTATTACAACGATCATTAATTCCATTCTCTTCAATGCAACTCCTGATGAAGTAAAGTTCCTGCTTGTGGATCCAAAGATGGTGGAGCTCAGTCAGTATAATGGTATTCCTCATCTTTTGGCGCCGGTCGTGGTAGACCCTAAGAAGGCAGCCAGTGCTTTGAAATGGATTGTCAAAGAAATGGAAAACCGATATGAACTCTTTGCAGCTTCAGGAGTTCGGGATATCGAACGTTATAACAAATTTAAAGCATTGGAAACTATAAGAGAAACACCGGCACTGCCTTTTATTGTTGTGATCATCGATGAATTGGCCGATTTAATGATGGTTGCAGCTGGGGAAGTTGAAGAAGCTATTTGTCGCTTAGCTCAAATGGCTCGGGCAGCAGGGATTCATTTGGTGATTGCGACACAACGCCCATCAGTTGATGTAATTACCGGGGTGATTAAGGCCAATATACCGAGCCGGATTTCCTTTGCAGTTTCGTCTCAGATCGATTCGCGCACCATTCTTGATGCAACGGGCGCAGAAAAACTTCTCGGGCGAGGAGATATGCTTTATTCCCCTCTGGGCGTGAATAAAGCACTGCGTGTGCAAGGCTGTTTAGTCACGGATGATGAAGTACACCGGGTAATTTTGCATTGGAAAGGATTAGGTAGACCGGAGTATCTCGATCCAGAACGACTTTTTGCTGAAACAACCCTGAAAAACGAAGAGAGCAATGGACCGGATGATGCCTTATTTATTGACGCAGGTCAGCTTTTTATCAAGACGAGCATTGCATCGGTATCCTATCTTCAACGTCGCTTAAAATTAGGGTATGCTCGTGCGGCACGCTTAATGGATATGCTCGAAGAACAAGGGGTCGTCGGAGCATACGAAGCAAGTAAGCCTCGGCAGGTGCTCTTAACCCTAGAAGAATTTAATGAGCGTTTTGGATAAAGAAGTATTAGTGACAGTTAGTTATCGATAAACTTTGAAACATCCTAGCCATGATAAATGGCTAGGATGTTTCTTTATGATGAATGAAGTAAGGAGAAGTGGGAATAATGCTTAAATGGATGTAAAAAATAGATGGAGACGAAGAATGAAGTTTTTCACACGATCAATTACGAAAGATAAACCATATAAAGATATTGTCCTTAATGGGGAAGATTTGCTTATTCATGCCGAAGAAATTGCAAAATTTAATGCCAATCAGGGAACCGATCATTCAAAACGGACATTGTTACCCAGGGTTTTGCAGAATATGAAGTACTTAAAGCAGGCTTATCGTGAGATTACGGCATACTCATCGCGAACACAGGATATTGTACCAGCAACGGAATGGTTATTAGACAACTTCTACAGTTTGAAAGACTTAAGAGAGGAGATTCTAAGAAGTCTGCCTAGTAAATTTGAACGTCAATTGCCAAGAAACTCCAGTGGCGATTTTCAAGGTTACCCGCGAATTTACGGGTTATTAGTTGAACTCATCGAACATACAGATAGTCAATTGCAAAGCGACACGCTCAAAGCGTTTATAAACGCATATCAGGTGCAAGTACCCTTGTCAAGCGGAGAAATATGGGCAATACCCATTATGTTACGCATTGTGCTTTTAGAGAACATTAGGAGGCTAACCGAGCAAATTCTTTTTACACAAAAGGAGAGAGATGCCGCGGACCATTGGTTGTCGCCTTTTCTGGAATCAGAGCATGGACCAGAAGAATGGGAAGTAATACTGAAAACACTCAGTCCCCAAGAGGAATATTCTTCGGCCTATGCCGAACAAATCCTTAAACGCCTGCGGGACCTCGGCGTGGACGCAGCACCGCTTTTACACTGGGTCGATCGTTTTGTTGCCAAGCAAGACACAACGATTGAAGAACTAGCAAAACTTGAGCGTCAACGTCAGACTATGTATCAGGTGACTATGGGGCATGCTATTTTGAGCATTCATCTTATCACCTCTGAAGATTGGCCTCGCTTCTTTGAAGAAGTTAGCTTAGTGGAGCGTGTTTTTAAAAAGGACCCGAGTGGGGTTTATAGCGAAATGGACTTCGAATCACGAGACGCTTATCGCCATCAGGTGGAAAAAATTGCTCTACGCTTCAAAGTTTCAGAATTGGTCGTTGCTCGAAAAGTGCTATCCCGAGCGGAAAAAGCATTTGAGCAAGGGGAGTCTGTATCGTCCCATGTGGGTTATGATTTGCTTGGGTTCGGACGTTTTGAGCTCGAACAGGAATTGAGACACGACTACGGAGAATCCCAAAGCCTTGGAAGTAAGATTCGTGGCGCGATTCGAAAGAAGCCTGTTTTATATTATTTTGGTAGTTTGTTGATCGGAACAGGAGGTCTATGTGCTTGGATTTTATCGTACGCCTTACAGGTAAATCCACTCTCCATGGTCCATGTTGTTTTACTTCTAGGGCTGTTGATTTGGGCAAGTAGTTTGATGATTCCCTTGATTAATTGGGCTGCTTCAAAACTTTTCTCTCCAACTTTCTTACCAAAATTAGAGTTGAGGGAAGGGATTCCTGAAGAACTACGAACAATGGTCGTGGTACCTACACTTTTGACGGGTGTGGAGCGGGTCAAAGAACTCATTGACGAAATCGAAGTCTATTATCTTGCCAATCGAGACACAAATTTGCACTTTGCATTATTGGGCGATTTTATGGACGCGTCGTCTGCAGTTGTTCAAGGCGATGAGGAAATTATTGCGGTGGCAACTGTAGCGATTGAAACTCTAAACCACAAGTACGGCCAAAGTAGATTTTACTTCTTTCACCGCAAACGGATTTACAATGCTGCCGAAGCTGCCTGGATGGGCTGGGAGAGAAAACGTGGTAAACTTGCCGAGTTTAACTGTCTTTTGCGCCAAGATGGGGCAACAAGCTACGATGTTCAAATTGGTGAATTATCAATCCTTTCAACCTTCCGTTATGTTATTACGCTGGATGCAGATACCCAATTACCACAGGGGACGGCTAAAAAACTGATTGGAACGCTCGCCCACCCTCTGCATGCCCCGCATCTGAGTGAGGATGGAAGTCGAGTGGTACAAGGGTATGGGATTCTGCAACCGCGTGTAGGGGTCTCAATTCTGAGCGCAAACACTTCTAAATTCACCCGTATTTTTTCTGGTAGAGTTGGAGTTGATCCCTATACAACGGCGGTGTCGGATGTTTATCAAGACTTGTTTGGAGAAGGGATTTTTACAGGTAAGGGAATCTATGATGTAAATGTCTTCCATCAGGTAACGCATAAGGCCTTTCCGGAGAATACTATTCTCAGTCATGATTTGTTAGAGGGGCTATATGCAAGAGCAGGACTCGTGACAGATATAGAGCTGGTCGATGGTTATCCAGCTAGCTATCTTGCGTATATGCGCCGACAACACCGCTGGGTCAGAGGGGATTGGCAGCTCTTACCTTGGCTATTTAAACCGATTCCTTGTGTTTCACGCTGGAAGATTTTCGATAATTTAAGAAGAAGTCTAGAAGCCCCGGCACAGTTACTCCTGCTTATCTTAGCATTTACGGTCCTATCCGGGGAGCCGTGGATGTGGGTAGGAATAATTTCCCTGAGTTTAATGTGGCCGATGGTTTTATTCATGTTTAGTAAATTATTTATGGAAGGACCAGAAAAGGGAAATATTGGCCAAGATCTCTTGACCTTGCTAACTCAATTTGCGCTCCAGTTTGTGTTCCTTCCATATCAGGCATTAATCATGCTAGATGCAATCACGCGAAGCATATATCGACAGTTTATTTCACATCGATATCTGTTAGAATGGGAAACTGCCGCAGATACGGATAAACGTTTAGATGTCAGCTTCAAAACAATGTATCGTACGATGTGGCCGGTTGTTCTATTTGTCTTGTTAGCGGTTTTAACAGTTAGCTATTCTTTTCCAACGAAGTTAGGGCAATTTATCCCTTTAGCGATTGTATGGATGTCCTCCCTTTGGGTTGCTTATCGCGTAAGCGTACCCAATCGCCACACTAAAGAAATACTCTCGTTATCGGAACAAATCGCGTTGCGACGCTTTGCCAGAAAAATATGGGCCTTTTTTGAAGAATTTGTCTGTCTCGAGGATCACTGGCTTCCTCCAGATAATGTTCAAATCGATCCCCCGAACGGCGTCGCCCATCGGACGTCACCCACGAACATAGGACTAGCACTTTTGACAAATTTGTCAGCAAGGGACTTCGGGTACATCACCTTAGGATCTATGTATGAACGAATTGAGCACACGTTACAAACTATTGAAGGTTTGGGGCAATGGGAGGGGCATCTTTACAATTGGTACGATACCCAGAGTCTCTTGCCCTTAGAGCCGCGTTATGTGTCTACGGTTGATAGCGGAAACTTTGTGGTGTATTTGTTGACCCTGAAATCCGGGCTTGCTGAAACTATAAGAGATAAACCGTTGTTAGATCAGCAATTAGCCCGTGGTCTTAAGGATACTTATAACTTATTGATTGAGGTGGTAGGCAAGGGTACCTATGAAGAGCTTGATAGATTCGAGCAGACACTTGATCAGGTTCTTGCTTCAGATGAGGCTTGGAATCTTGAGAGTTGGATGAATCTATTGTCCCTCTGGCCAGCGCTCTTTTTAGAATATGAATTAAGTCAAGAGGGCCTATATTGGGCACGTCGTCTAGATACAATGGTTCAATCCTTTCGTCAGGAGATGGGAGAAATTTTCCCATGGGTGCTTAACTCCAAATACTTGGTAACACAGGCACCTCTAGACATGCATGTTTACAAAAAATATAGTTTAGTTGGACTTGCTAAAGGCTATACCGATGGACTGACGGAAGGGGTTTTCCCCCCTGAGATCGAGAAGATGATTCAGCCGGCACTTATCAAGATTCAGGATTATATTCAGAGGTCAGAGGATTTACAGCAGCGGCTTGAGGCGATGGCCATGGCTACAGATTTCTGTCCGCTGTTTGATAAATCACGTCAACTTTTTTCGATTGGCTATCGTGTTGCAGAAAGCATGCTTGATAAGTCCTATTATGACTTGTTGGCCTCCGAGGCTCGCCAGGCTAGCTTTGTTGCGATCGCTAAAGGGGATGTGCCCCACAGTCATTGGTTCAAATTGGGACGTTCTTTGACACTGGCCAAAGGAAAACGAAGTTTAGTTTCCTGGAGTGGAACGATGTTCGAATTTCTAATGCCCTTATTGGTCATG
>DHJG01000108.1:17859-23369 GCA_002404215.1 Desulfosporosinus sp. UBA4726 | reverse complement strand
GAAGTATGGACTGGAACTTGGGGTACCATGGGGTATATCAGAGTCAGGATTTTACGCTTTTGATTCCCAACTCAATTATCAGTATAAAGCTTTTGGAGTTCCGGGTTTGGGTCTTAAACGGGGCTTAATCAATGATCTTGTGATTGCGCCTTATGCAAGTTTCTTGGCTCTGATGGTTTCTCCGCATGAGGCATTAAAAAATATATCCACGATGGAACAAAGAGGTTTTGTGGGGCGTTATGGGTTATATGAAGCGGTTGATTTTACCAGCGAACGAATCCCTGTCGGGACTTCGTTCAAGGTGATCCAGAGTTTTATGGCTCATCATCAAGGAATGAGTTTATTAGCTATAGACAACGTTTTATATGGAAATGTAATGCAACAGCGTTTACACAGCGAAGCCTTGATTCAGGCCACAGAACTTCTGCTACAAGAACGTCTACCTGAATTTACTTCGGTTATTCCTCAACCAGAGGATGAACATCCTGTTAGAGAACGCCGAGTTCAGGGTGCCGATCTGGAAGAAAACCAGTTTATTTTCATGAATACGGCAATGAGCCCTATTCCTGTCACACACTGTATTTCTAATGGACAGTATTCTGTCATGCTAACGAATTCTGGGGCAGGATTTAGTCGTTTTAAGGAGATTAGTCTCTCCCGGTGGCGAGAAGACGTGACGAGGGATACTTGGGGAATGTACTTTTATATTCAAAACTTGAATTCTGGTAACGTGTGGTCCGCAACACACCACCCTTGTCGGAATTCTGGCGAGGACTATAAAGTAACCTATGCACCAGATCAGGTAGAGTATTCTCGCAAGGATGGTAACATTACAACCCGTACCGAAGTCGTCGTATCTCCTGAAGACCAAGCGGAGATGCGTCGTATTTCTTTGACAAATCACAGTAAGTATGACAGGACAGTTGAAGTAACCAGCTGTTTCGATGTGGTTCTGGCTGGAGCAAACCAAGATTCAGCACATCCGGCATTTAGCAATCTCTTTATTCAAACCGAATTTGCACATGAGTCCTTATTTGCTTCCCGTAGACCTCGAAGTGAAAATGAGCCTCGTTTATGGCTAATGCACACGGTTGCTACGGAGGGAGAAAAGGTTGGTTCTCTTCAGTATGAGACGGACCGTGCACGATTTATAGGACGGGGGAGAAGCCTCGCTAAGCCTCAAGCCTTAGATGCCAATCACCCCTTGTCTAATACTGTTGGAGCGGTGCTGGATCCAATGATGAGCCTGCGTCAGCGGGTTAAGATTGGTCCAGGGCAGACCGTTCGGGTCTCTTTCTCCGTTGGATACGCGGACAACCGTGAGGAGATAATTCGTATTGCCGAAAAATATCGGGACTCGCTCTCAGTTAATAGGGCTTTTGAGCTGGCGTGGACACATAGTAAAATGGAGCTTCGCCATCTAAATTTAACGGCTGCACAAGCCAACGAGGCTTTGAGTCTGGGCGGTCATTTACTTTATCTTAGCCCTTGCCGGAGAGATGTGGCGGAATGCATCGAGCATAATCGCAAAGGACAGTCTTCTTTATGGCCTTATGCTATTTCGGGAGATCGACCCATCGTCCTTGTACGAGTGAAAGATGCAGATAGTTTAGATTTGGTGCGGAGACTCTTGACAATTCATGAATACTGGAGGCTTAAAGGACTGTTTGCTGATCTTGTCATTCTGAATGAAGATGAGAGCGGTTATGTTCAGGCCTTCCAGGATAACCTACGTGATTTAGTCTCAATGGGGCACGCCCGAGACCTTTTAAATCAGTCGGGTGGAGTTTTCCTATTGCAAAAGGGTCATGTACATCCAGATGATGTCGTTCTTCTCTGTGCCGTAGCGAGAATAACGTTTAATGGAGAGGGCGGATCGTGTTCTGTTCAAGTCCGTAAAAAGGGGAAGGTTATTAGGAATGTTATAGGTCACAAGGCGGATATCGCAGAAAAGGCCCAGGATGAACCGCTCTCAATAGATCGAGAGGGACTGAGTGAGAGTCGACAAGAGGCGTCAGATCCGATGCCCAAACTTCAGTTTGCTAATGGATACGGTGGGTTTAGTGAAGATGGCAAAGAGTATATAATCAAGTTGCAGGAAGATAAGAACACTCCACTGCCTTGGATTAATGTCATTGCCAATCCTAAGTTCGGCTTTCAGGTATCTGAAGCGGGTGCTGGTTATACTTGGTCTCTCAACAGTAGAGAGTATAAACTCACTCCTTGGTCAAATGATCCAATTCTTGATCCCACGGGTGAAGCCTTATATCTGCGTGATGAAGAGACCGGTGAAGCTTGGTCTGTCACAGCTAATCCTAAGCGTGGAAAGGGTTCCTATACGATTCGGCATGGACAAGGGTATTCAATTTTTGAACACGCTAGTCATGGCTTGAAGCAAAACCTACGTCTCTTTGTTCCGGTTAAGGATCCTGTGAAGGTCATCGAATTAACGATTTCGAACACGACGGATCATGATTTAAGCTTAAGTGCGGTCTATTATGTTGAATGGGTGATGGGCGTGGCTCGCGAACAGACTGCTCCGTATCTGGTGACGGAATATGATGGAGAACGCAACATCTTCTTGGCTCGAAACACATATCAAGAAGAGTTTGTTGGACGCATCGGGTTTTTAACTGTTTTTGGAGCGGCGGTGACAAGTTATACTGGGGATCGTTCTGAATTCATCGGACGTAATGGCAGCTTGGAGGATCCCGATGGGTTGAGACTTGACCTCTTTTCAGAAACAGTTGGAGCAGGACTTGATCCTTGTTCTGCCTTGCAACTCAAATTTCCACTCTCACCAGGGGAGACCAAGAACATCACGTTCTTAATGGGTGAAACAGAAAGCATTCCAGAGATGGATAGAATCATATCTGCTTATGGAAAAGCCGAAAAGATTATGGAGGCGTTTGAGGAAGTAACGCAGTATTGGGATGAGTTGTTGGGTAAGGTTCAGGTTCACACGCCTGACCCTTCAATGAATCTATTACTAAACCGCTGGCTACTTTATCAGACGATTGTCTGCCGCCTATGGGCCCGTTCAGCTTTTTATCAATCAGGAGGAGCCTTTGGTTTTAGAGATCAGCTTCAAGATGTAATGGCCCTTGTCTATACGAATCCCGAGTCTACGCGAAAACAAATTATTCTTCATTGTGGGCATCAGTTTATTGAGGGGGATGTGCAGCATTGGTGGCACGCTGGAAAAGGAAAAGGGATCCGCACCAAATTCTCAGATGATTTGTTATGGTTACCTTTCGTCACTGCCCATTACATTGATCGCACAGGCGACGATGGGATTCTGGATGAATTAAACTCGTTCCTCGAGGACCAGCCCCTTAAAGAGGATGAAGATGAACGTTATTCGATTCCTAGAATCTCTGGCGAGCAGGGGAGTGTGTATGAGCATTGTGTTCGTGCTATTGAAAGAGGACTACGTTTTGGTGTACATGGGTTACCTCTTATTGGCACTGGAGACTGGAATGATGGATTCAGTAAAATTGGAGCAAAAGGAAAAGGAGAAAGTGTTTGGCTTGGGTGGTTTCTGTATCTTGTTTTGACGCGTTTTGCTGGCCTATGTGATGCTCGCCAAGATCTGGAGAGGGGAACTCGGTATCGTCGATTGGCAGTGGAGCTCCAAGAAAATATGGAATTGCATGGTTGGGATGGTGGATGGTACCGGCGTGCTTATTTCGATGATGGGACACCGTTAGGATCTACTCAAAATTCAGAATGTCAAATCGATGCCCTCGTACAGTCTTGGTCGGTTCTTTCTGGGGCAGCCAAACCTACCAGAGCCAAGGATGCTATGTTGGCCTTAGAACACTATTTGTGGCGCAAAGAAGACGGCGTTCTCCTTTTGCTGACGCCACCCTTTGACAAGTTTCTACCCGATCCGGGATACATCAAAGGGTATGTTCCTGGGGTCCGTGAAAATGGTGGACAATATACACACGCAGCAACTTGGGCCATTTTGGCTTATACAAGTTTGGGAGAAGGAGATAAGGCTTTAGAGTTATTTCAGATGTTAAGCCCTATCCATCATACCCGGACAGAACATGAAGTGAATCGCTATAAAGCTGAGCCCTATGTGATTGCGGCGGATGTTTATGCCTCGCACCCTCATATAGGTCGAGGCGGCTGGACGTGGTATACTGGAGCAGCCGGCTGGATGTATCAGGCTGGACTTGAGGGGATTTTAGGTTTTCAACGTCACGGCGATAAATTGGTTTTGAAGCCTTGTATTTCAAGCCGCTGGCCGAGCTATCGATTAACCTATCAGTATCAAACGGCAAAATATGAGATTTTCGTCGAGAATCCTATGGGTAGAATGACCGGGTGTGAAAAGATCACGTTGGATGACGTAGTGTTGCTGGAGCCTGAGATTTTGTTAAAGAACGACGGTCAAATCCATACAGTTCGTTTAACGCTGTAAATATTAATCGATTTGGACGTGATACCTCCGAGTTTAAGGTGCAACTTGAGAGAGGACGGATGAGTAGAGTGGATTTTTACAGCGCTTTATCAGAGCATTATGACGAGATATTTCCGTTAAAGGGACCACAGAAAACATTTTTACATGATTTTCTGAAACAAGAATCACTAACATCGGTACTGGATATCGGATGCGGAACAGGAACATTTGCTTTAGAGATAAGCCAAACTGGGGTGCGAGTTCACGGAGTGGATTTAAGCGATGAGATGGTCCAGATTTCTAAAGAAAAGGCCCAAGAGATAGGGAGCGCTGCAACGTTTTCTCTGGCGGATATGCGAGACCTCAGTGGTATCAACGATAAATTTGATGGAGTATTTTGCTTAGGAAATACGCTAGCACATGTATCTGGAGATATTGAATTAAAAGAGGTTTTGACTCAATTTGGGGAAAAGGGAACTCACCTCTTATTGCAAACGGTAAACTATGATCGGATTTTGGCAAAGCTTGTCAAAGAGTTGCCCGTAATTAAGACTCAACACTTAATATTTTATCGGTACTATACGCATAGGGTAGATGGCTTGTTAGATTTCGCCATGAAGATTGAGTTTCCGGATACGAAACAAGTTGTCTCGGGAACTAACCTTCTTTTGCCGATCAAATGTGCTAGTCTGAAAGAAGCCTTGCTGGAAGCTGGCTGGGAAGTGTCTGGACAGTGGGGGAACTTTGACAAAGATGCCTGGACTGTTGATTCGCCGGCAACTATTATTGCAGCCAAACGCATAATTGGGTGACTGAATAACATAAAGAAAACCAGTAGTCTTTATAAAGTCTATATCCTGTCAAGGAGAACTTAAAAGAAGGCTACAATATTAAAGAAGATGATTCCTGAATTGTAAACAGGAGTCATCTTCTTTAATTGATAATTGATATCTGTAATTTGTTGTGATAGTACTAATCATTTTGCCTGTAGAGGCCCAATGCAAAGGTACATAGCCAAATCATATACGGCACAATAGCTGCCCGTTGAATGAGACCAATCCAATCAAGGAAGAATTTCTGTAGAGCAGGAACCTTTGTT
>DHJG01000108.1:0-17728 GCA_002404215.1 Desulfosporosinus sp. UBA4726 | reverse complement strand
CAAAACAACTGATTCACAAAAGCAGAGATTTTTCTCATAGGGTAATCCTCCGTTAAGCCTTTCAAAGTTATTTTTACGATAAACCCATTCCTACTCAAGAAATAGAGAGACTTATGTGATAATCTCAAGCTCAACAGGGCAATGGTCAGAACCCATCACGGATTCATGGATCTCTGCTTTTGAAATTCTGTCTTTAAGCCGTTCTGAAGTGCAGAAGTAGTCGATTCTCCAGCCCACATTCTTGGCCCTGGCATTGAAGCGGTAAGACCACCAGGAGTAGCTCTCTTTGTCGGGATACAAATAGCGATATGAATCTATAAATCCGGCATTTAGAAGCTCTGATAACTTGGTTCTTTCTTCTTCGGTAAAGCCGGCATGGCGCTTGTTGGCTTTAGGATTTTTTAGGTCGATTTCCTGATGAGCTACATTTAAGTCTCCACACAAAATCACAGGCTTTCTTGCATCCAGTGATTGTAAATAATTCCGGAAATCATTTTCCCAAACCATTCGATAATCTAGTCTTTCCAGTTCTTGCTTAGAATTTGGTGTATAGACATTGACCAGATAAAAATCTTCGAATTCTAAGGTGATTATTCTTCCTTCATGGTCATGTTCAGATATGCCCATGCCGTAGGTACAGCTTAGAGGCGGGATTTTTGTGAACACAGCAGTTCCAGAGTAGCCTTTTTTTTCTGCATAGTTAAAATATTGCTGATACCCGGCCAAGCTTAGCTCAAGCTGATCGGGAGATAGTTTGATTTCCTGAAGACAGAAAATATCAGCATCAACTTCATTGAAATAATCAAGAAAGCCCTTGGTAATGCATGCTCGGATACCATTTACATTCCATGAAATTAATTTTATCACAATAACAACTCCTCATTTTCAAGGGGTTTCATTTTAGGGAAGTCAGAGTAGCAATTAAGGCGATGCTCATCAAAGCCTAAGAGAAATAATTAAGAAAACTTTAAATTTTAATATATCATAACACTGATAGTTTGAACACACTAAAGCATTAAAGATAAAAGCTGAAAGAAGGCATGTATTGTGCATAGGATCAGGTGCTGAAGAATGTTATTCTTGCATTTTGATCATAATAAATAGAAGAAGGAGGGATGTCAATTTATGAACGATAATAATGAAAAGCAACCTGAGACTCAAAAGCTAAGACCTATTGAACAGCATACAACGGCAGCTTGGGCAAATATCGAGAAAATAAAGGAAATATCGCATGTTACCATCCCCAGCGAAGTTGAAGTGGGCAATGCCAAAGAATGGGTCGACTCAAATCAAAAATAATAAATACCTTGTAATATCAAAGTTGTAAACTATAACGAGCGGGTCGCCTTTGCGCCCGCTCGTTATAGTTTACAACTTTGAAGTTTTCTTAGTATTGCATTTCAGTCAGCCGTTTATAGCTTTGATATCGTTCTTTGGCATGCTCTTCAGCAACCTTAAACAGTTCATCAGCAATATCGGGAAAGGTAGAAATTAATTGGGTGTAACGTGCTTCACCTAAGATAAAATCCTTAAATGATCCTGTAGGTTCTTTGGAATCCAAGATGAAGGGATTTTTTCCTTCTTGTCTAAGTAGAGGGTTATGACGATACAGATGCCAATATCCTACATCAACCGCTTTCTTCTCTTCGGCAATCGTGGTTCCCATACCAGACTTAATCCCATGGTTGATGCAAGGTGAGTAAGCAATTACCAGCGAGGGTCCTTTATAATTTTCGGCTTCAGTAAGGGCCTTAAGCGTTTGATTCATATTAGCTCCTAGTGCAATCTGAGCTACATAGATGTAGCCATAGGTCATCGCTATCATTCCGAGATCCTTTTTACGAATCTTTTTACCAGAGGCCGCAAATTTGGCCACGGCGCCTGTTGGCGTGGATTTAGAGGACTGGCCGCCTGTATTGGAGTAAACTTCAGTGTCGAGTACGAGGATATTGACATCGTCACCGGAAGCCAAAACATGGTCCAATCCACCGTAATCGATATCATACGCCCAGCCATCCCCGCCGATCATCCATTGTGACCGCTTAATGAGGTAATCTTTTTTGGTTAAGATAGCATGGGCAAGTGCCTTGTCAGACTCTGGAATAGTCATAAGGGCCGTCAATATTTTTGCAGTTGCAGCCTTTGATGCTTCCCCATCATCCTTTCCGGCAAGCCATTCTTGGAAGGCTGATTTAAGGCTCTCAGAAATGGGGCTATCTAAGGATTGTTTAATTAAATTCGCTAAATTGTCTCGATTTTGTTTAACGCCTAGGTACATTCCATATCCGTATTCGGCGTTATCTTCAAATAGCGAATTTGCCCATGCAGGGCCTTTGCCCTCTGGATTTGTAGTATAAGGAACTGAAGGAGCACTAGCACCGTATATGGAAGAGCACCCAGTGGCATTGGCAATCATCATACGATCTCCGTATAATTGAGTAAGAAGCTTGATGTAAGCTGTTTCTCCACACCCTGGGCAGGCTCCGCTAAATTCAAAGAGTGGAGTCAGAAACTGACTACCTTTAACACTTTTTGAATCCATTAAACCTTTCTTCTCGGTAACGGTGCAAGCAAAGTACCAGTTGTCCGTCTGTGCATTGATTTGGGGTTCGGCCTGTCCCATAATGATAGCCTTTCCAGGGGCAGGACAGACATCAGCACAGTTACCGCATCCCGTACAATCTAAAGGATCGACCTGGATGCGATAGTATAGGCCTTCTAATCCTTTACCAATCGGTTTTTTCGTATGGAAAGTCTCTGGGGCTTTGGATTTTTCCTCGCTAGTAAGCAAGAATGGTCGAATAGTGGCGTGCGGACAAACTAAGGAACACTGGTTGCATTGGATACACTTGTCAATTTGCCACTCAGGGATCATGACAGCAATTCTGCGTTTTTCATAGGTCGTTGTACCCACGGGGAAGGTGCCGTCCTCCATGCCTACGAATGTACTGACAGGAAGATCGTCTCCTTCGTTTCGAGCCATAGGACGTTGGATGTCTCTGATAAAATCAGGTTCGTCAACCGTCGGGCTTTCCTCTGATTCCGCATTGGCCCAGGACTCTGGAATAGTGACCTTTTGCAAAGATTCTAGGCCGCGATCCACAGCGACATTATTCATATCCACAATTTTCTGGCCTTTTTTACCGTATGTTTTCGCGATGGATTCTTTTAAGTAGTTGGCGGCATCGTCGATAGGGATAACATTGGCTAGCTTAAAGAAGGCAGCCTGCATAATCATATTGATTCTTCCGCCTAGACCAATCTCGGAGGCGATGCTAACTGCATCAATAATATGGAAATTGATATTGTTTTTGGCGATATGTCGGCGCAGTGAGGCTGGAAGTTCCTTGTCTAATTCTTCAGGTTTCCAGGGGCAATTTAAAACAAACGCTCCGTTAGGCTTAAGTCCTTTTAATAAATCGTAGTTGTAAATAAACGATTTGTTATGGCAGGCAATGTAGTCTGCATGATCCACCAAGTAAGTAGATTGAATGGGCTTCTTGCCAAAACGTAAGTGGGAAATAGTGGTGCCACCCGATTTTTTACTGTCATAAGAAAAATAACCTTGGGCATAAAGAGGGGTCTTATCACCGATGATCTTAATAGCGGATTTGTTGGCTCCGACTGTTCCGTCAGAACCTAAGCCATAAAATCTACAACTGATGGTTCCTTTAGGTGCTGTTTCTACAAGATCCACTTCAGGAAGAGAGGTGTTCGAGACATCATCCGTGATTCCAATGGTAAATCCATCTTTGGGATGAGCTTGTTTGAGGTTTTCAAAGACCGCAATAATCTGGGCAGGGCGGGTATCCTTAGAACCTAAGCCGTAACGACCTCCTACTATAAGCGGCTTGATCTCGCTCTTATAAAAGAGATGAACGACATCGAGGCATAAGGGTTCAGCCAACGATCCTGGCTCTTTGGTGCGATCGAGGACGGCAATTTTTTTCACTGTTTTTGGTAGAACGTTCATGAAGTATTTTCCAGAGAACGGCCGGTAGAGGTGGACAATCATTACGCCGACCTTTTCCCCTTTGGCCATGAGGTGATCTATGGTTTCTTCAATTGTTTCACAAACAGAGCCCATGGCGACAATAACATATTCCGCATCAGGTGAACCGTAATAATTAAAGGGATGATACTCTCTACCCGTAATTTGTTTGATTTCTTGCATATAGTTCTCGACAATGTCTGGAACTGCATCATAAAAATGGTTAGCGACTTCTCGGCCCTGGAAATAGATGTCTGGGTTTTGGGCTGTCCCTCGTGCAACTGGATGGTCTGGTGTTAGGGCATGATCACGAAAAGTCTGGATGGCCTGCCAATCCACAATTTTGGCAATATCCTGTTCATTTATCACTTCAATCTTCTGAATCTCATGAGAGGTTCGGAATCCATCAAAAAAATGCAGAAAGGGTATTCGGGATTTAATTGTCGAGAGATGGGCAGTGTAAGCTAAATCGTGAGCCTCTTGAACACTTGAAGAAGCCAAGAGGGCAAAACCAGTTTGGCGACAAGCCATAACATCTTGATGGTCCCCAAAGATGGACAAAGCATGTGCAGCAATAGCACGAGCGGTTACATGAAATACAGTTGGCAACAGTTCCCCGGCTATTTTGTACATATCTGGGATCATTAAGAGTAGACCCTGAGAAGCAGTATAGGTAGTCGAGAGTGCTCCTGCTTGCAAAGAACCGTGCAAGGCACCGGCAGCACCTGCCTCAGACTGCATTTCAGAGACGTTTACGGGTTGGCCGAATAAATTCTTCCTATCATGTGCAGACCACTCGTCAACGCCTTCAGCCATCGGCGTAGAAGGTGTAATTGGAAAGATAGCAGCGACTTCGGTTAACGCATAAGAAGCCAATGCGGCTGCTTGATTTCCATCCATAGTTTTCATTACTTTAGTCACGAAGACAGACCTCCTTCATTTGTGTTTTGCTCGACTATAACTTATTATTTTATTATTAAAGGAATATCATTCATTAAATGGTTTATATCAGACGAACTATCGAGATTAAGGTTTTAAGGAGGGACAAGCTTTGGGTAAAAAAAATTACTACGTAGTTAAAGAAGGGGCCAAAATAGGAATCTTCACTAACTGGGCGGAATGTCAGGCATCAGTTAAGGGCTACAAGGGGGCTGTGTTTAAAGGGTTTGAAACGAAGGCTGAAGCACTTGAGTGGCAAAATGGTAGCGTCAGTGTTTCTAGTGATCATAGCGAGAGTAGCAAGGAATATATTCCACTCGATTCCATTGGACCTATTGACTACGAGGTCTATACAGACGGAAGCTTTTGCAAAGGCAGGTACTCCTATGGTTATGCCTTTATCAAGGATGGAGAGGTGATTTTTGAAAGCAATGGGGTAGGGGAAGATCTAGAAGCAGCAAGCATGAGAAATGTCGCTGGAGAACTAGCGGCTGTGGTGCATGCTGTGGAAAAGGCCAAAAAGCTGAGTGCTCGCATCCTGATCTATCACGACTATTCCGGAGTTTCTCATTGGGTTACTGGAGATTGGCAAGCAAAAAATAAGTTTACGCAAGCCTATGTGGCATTTATGAGAGAGCATCATGGATTGTACGAATTTAAAAAGGTAACCGGTCACAGCGGAGATCGGTTTAACGATTACGTAGACCGGCTTGCCAAACTAGCTCTGGGAATAAGTACGAAGTAACTAAATGAAGAGTTGCATGTCTGAGTCCAGGGCATCGGCTAGGTACTCTTTTGCTGTGATGACTTTAACTTCTGGAAGTAGTTCATCCGCTTTAAAGCCCATGACATCCACGGATAATTTACACCCGTAAAATTTCACCCCTTTTTTTCTTGCGCCATTTAGAAAGTCTGTTAAAGAAGGGGTTTTGTCATCGTCCATCATGTCAAGAAGCATTTGCTTCCCCAGACCGGCCAGGTTCATCCGTGAGAGAGGCAACTCCTCAGGTCCCTTGGGAGTGACCATTCCGAACATTTTTTCGTAAAGCGTTTTATCCTCTGATGTCGCTTTTTCTGGATCGCGAACTAGAAAAAGCCCCCAAAACGCGAAGAACATGGTCACATCGACTTCCAGCTCTCTGGCAGTGTTGGCAAGTATCAGTGCGGCTAAAGCTTTATCATATTCGCCGCTAAACATGAGAAGGTTCATTTTCTTGTTCAATATTTCGCACCCCTTTAGTTTCAATGTACAAAACCTATTATAAGTAGAAATAGGAATTATATAACATCTATTAGATGTAAGTTCTTGGGTGCTTAATGATTTTTTCCAGTAACTGGGTTAAAGCGTCAATCTCAGCAAAGTCGTTGTATAATCCGAAGCTAATTCGAACCACACCTGGGCGAGAAGTGTTCGTGTTATTTCTATAGAAATCCATTTGTTTTGAAGAAATAGATAAAAGCTTTTGGATATAGGGCTGAGTACAAAAACAACCAGTGCGAACGGCAATACCCGCCTGATTAGATAGGATAGTTGCAACTTGTTCATGCGCAATTCCCTTAATATTAAAAGGTATAACCCCAATTCGTGGTTCATTTGGGGCAGTTTGGGAGTAAAGCGTAATGCCGGGGATTGATTTAAGCTTGGAATTGGTATAGTTTGTAAGTTGAGTTTCATAGTGATCAATATTCTTCATGCCTATGCTTGTTAGCGTTTTAATCGCAGCTACGAGAGCAACAACACCCATAACGTTAGGGGAACCAGCTTCTTCCTTGTGTGGAGGGTTATCCCACACTACCCAATCATGGGTGACGGTTTCCGCTGTACCTCCGCCTACGATTTCAGAGATACCCTGTCTAAACGTTTCTTTTGGGCCAATGAGTACACCAATGCCAAAAGGGGCATACATTTTATGGGCTGAGAAGGCCAGATAGTCGATATGGTGAAGCGGATTTTCCGGCTTCATGTTGATGCCATTGTGAGGTACCAGCTGAGCCCCATCGACAAGTATTTTCGCTCGATAACGGTGAGCTAGTTCAGCTATTTTATGTATTGGGGTTACATATCCGGTAACATTCGAGGCCCCGGTGACGGTTACGAGCTTCACATTGCCTTTATGTTTGATTAATTTACTTTCTAGGTCTTCGAGACTTAATTTTCCGTAGGGGTCTATTTGAACATAATCTACTTGAAACTTATTTCGCCACGGGAGATCGTTTGAATGGTGCTCCATACAAGTTGATAGGATAACACTTTTCTTCTTTCCTTCCCAAAGACGATAAGCTAATTTATTGATCGCTTCCGTCGTATTTTTAACAAAAATAACTGTATCTTGGAGTGGATCGGCATTGACAAATTTTAGAACGATTGACCTTGCTTCTTCAAAAAGATTGGAAGAAAACTGTGATTTATACCCTGTGCCACGATGTATGGAAGAATACATGGCCGAAAATTTCACTATTTCCTCAATTACTGAAACAAAGGGAGGAGTTGAAGCCGCATTATCGAAGTTGATAGCAGTTGTTAATTGACCGTTGTAGAGCGGGACCTTGGTGTCCGCCCCGACAATAAGATGTCTGTAATTGGACCGCGCCAATTTATAATTCATACAATCACCTCAATCTATAAGAAATTCGGGCATTTATTCTCTTCTCATCATATTTAATTTCATAGAAAAGGTGACGAAAGTTTTACTGTACTAATGAAAAGTATAAATGAAAGTCATATACTTTCGGCACGCAATCATTCAAACGATGGTTATGTAAGTTAGGCGACATAAATAAGGTAAGATGTTAGACATCAATATTACCCATGACATGATAAAGTAAATATATATGAATAGAAAATATTAAATAGACGTACACGACTAATAACTCCGTCGAAAATGATAATTTTGAGTACATGATTTCAAGCTTACTGAAACATACTAAATTATATAGGTTTAAAAAAGTGAGGAACATGGAGGTAAAGAACTATGAAAAAATCAGGTGAAATCCAAAAAAGAGCGAAAGGTCTCACCAGTGCCAAGTATGATTCTAGAAGTGCAGAATCTAAACAGGAGCAGAAAAAAGCCAAAGAGACCACTGGAAATGGGTCCTGATTAAGACAAATATATTTAAGCCTCAAGCCTTTGTAAGGCTTTGAGGCTTAAATATTGATACAAAATAATGTTTAAGATACTGTGGATAAATAGTCAAGATATTGGAGGAATTAAAATATGACAAAGGTGATTGAGAGATTTTTAAAGTATGTCAAAGTTAATACCCAGTCTATTGAAGACAATTCCGAAGCAACGACACTGGGACAGATAACATTAGCTAGAATACTCGTGGAAGAATTAAAGAACTTGGATTTAAAAGATGTTTCCTTAGATGAAAATGGATATGTAATGGCGCATTTGCCGGCAAATACGGATAGGAATATTCCGGCCCTTGGTTTTATTGCTCATATGGATACAAGTCCTGATATTGCTGGTAAGGAAGTAAATCCTCAAATAATTCAAAATTATGATGGCAGAAATATTACACTTAATCAAGATAAGAAAATTATATTATCACCAAATGATTTCCCTGAACTGAAGAACTATATTGGAAAAACGCTGATTACAACGGATGGGACAACACTGCTGGGAGCAGATGATAAAGCTGGTATTGCAGAAATTCTAACAGCGATGGAGTATCTGAAAAACCACACAGAGATCTTACATGGAAAGATATGTATAGCATTTACGCCAAATGAGGAAGTGGGAAGGGGCGCTGATCACTTTAATATTGAGAGGTTTGGTGCAGAGTTTGCATATACTATTGATGGTGGCCCAATTGGAGAATTGGAATATGAAAACTTTAATGCCGCTGGGGCAAAAGTAAGAATCCAGGGGAGAAATATTCATCCTGGGTCGGCAAAAGGGAAAATGATCAATGCCAGTCTACTTGCTCAAGAATATATCGATCAATTTCCAAAGACCGAAACACCTTCAGAGACGGAAGGGTATGAAGGATTTTATCACCTTACCAATATTCAAGGGGATGTCGAAGAAGCTGAAATTTGTTATATCATAAGGGATTTTGATTCAGCCATTTTTGAAAAAAGAAAAGAAATCATGCGGAATATTGTTGCAAAACTTAATGAAAAATATGGGCAAGGAATATTTAGTATTGAAATTAAGGATCAATATTACAATATGAAGGAGAAGATTGAACCAGTTAAACATATTATTGAAACTGCCTCAAAAGCGATGGAAGCGGTGGGCGTTGTTCCAGATATTCGGCCGATTCGTGGTGGTACTGATGGAGCGAGGCTTTCTTATATGGGCTTACCTACCCCAAATATATTTACTGGCGGACACAATTTCCACGGTAAATATGAGTTTATCCCTACATTCGCCATGGAAAAAGCAGTGGAAGTAATTGTTAAAATTATTGAAATCTATGCGAAGGCATGAGCGAAAATTAAACAGACTGCATAAGGCTAACTCAATCAAGTAGCATATATTGTCGACTAACTGTGAATAATGAAATAATTTGTATTGAGATTTTAGGTGCAACATGATATGCTTGCTTTCATTTAGATTGATAAAAAGAAAAAATGTGTCAAATATGAGAGACAATATTTCTTTAAAAAGTGAAAATGATCAGATCAAGAAGATCCCTATGATGATACTCAGAGGCCTCTATTGCTTGCAAGGCCTACTGAATTACACGATTAGTAGTAAAATGTGACATAGAAATTAATGATTGTATCATAGTAATATTGACATAGTGGAACCTTAGTGATAATCTTAATTTAATCAGAATGATTAGATCATTCTTTCATGTATAGTGGCGTTATATGCGTCTTACGAAACGGCCATAAGGTGTCCTTTATGTAGGTTTGGTTGGTACGTCCGTATTTCACTTTTTAAGAAAGGAGTGGTACAGGAATTCTTAGTACCGCAGGCCAAGTCAACATCTCTGTCAGTTCTTGTAATTTTTTTATCACTTATTATCCACATTACCCAAGGCAATCCATTTAGATAGCCGGAAAACTATTTTTATTAAGAGGAGGGTATCAAATGCGTTTAGAATGGCTTATTATATTTTCAATAATGCTCATAGTTGCGGCTGTGGCCTTTAGTTATGCCCTTTATAATAAAGTCAAAATTTTAAGTTTAAGTACTAAAGAAGAAAGATATGACCACCCGGGTACGCGTTTTAAGAATTTTGTCGTACAAGTATTGGCTCAGAAGAAAATGCTTAACGAACCTTATGGCGTAGTTCACTTTATTATCTTTTGGGGATTCATACTTATTGTTTTAGGTGAACTTCCGTTAATATTTGAAGGCCTGTTTCCTGATTATAGCTTCCCTTTCTTGGGTACGAACCCCTATTTCTATATGATCAAAGATATTTTCACAGCACTTGTGGTCATTGGCTTATTTGGGGGAGCTTATAGAAGGTGGATACTCAAACCTGCTCGTTTATCTAGGACGCCAGAAGCAGCAATTATTGTTCTCTTGATTATTGGTGTAATTGTAACAGAATGGATCTCAAGTGGTGCAAAAGTAGCATTAGAAGCCAGCATGCTAGAACCCAATAGAGCTTACTCGTTGGCAATAATGTATCAGGCTTTTGCTTCTCTTTTTCATAACTTTAGCACTGAGACATTGAGGGTAATTAGCGATTCTTTTTGGTGGATTCATATGGTGGTAGTTTTAGGCTTCTTAGTATATATTCCTAACTCAAAACACATGCACCTTTTAGCAGTACACCCTAATGTCTATTTTTCCTCACTAAAACCTATCGGTGGACAAATGAATCCAATGGACCTAGAAGATGAAGATTTAGTCGAGTATGGTGTAGCAAGGATTGAAAGTTTTTCTTGGAAACAATTGTTAGATAGTTTCGCTTGTGGCGAGTGTGGACGATGTATGTCTAACTGTCCAGCTAACCTATCTGGGAAGCTTCTGAATCCCAAGCAACTACTCAGCCATCAGTTGAAAGATCATCTTTTGGAAAAAGGCAAGATCATGAACCTGAAAGGGTTAAAATCAACCGGTGAAGAAAATGAAGAAGAACTAGAAAAGATTGCAGAAAGTGATCCTGAGGCTTATGCAATTTTACAAAAGAAATTAATTGGTGATATAGTCACTGAAGATGAAATTTGGGCTTGTACAACTTGTATGGCTTGCCAAGTACAATGTCCAGTCTCAAACGAGCATGTGAATAAGATAATTGATATGCGTCGATCTTTAGTTATGATGGATAGTAAAATTGCTCCTGAGTTAGCCCTTACATTCCGTAATGTAGAGAAAAATTCCAATCCGTGGGGTATAAGCTTTACTGAGCGCGAGAATTGGGCGGCTAAGTTGGATGTAAAACTAATGAGCGAAGACTCTAACGTAGAATACCTGTTTTTTGTAGGCTGTTCGGGTTCCTTCGAATTCCGTGCCCAAAAAATAACCGTGGCAGTCACAAAAATCCTCAAAGCAGCAGGTGTGAGTTTCGCTATTCTGGGAAATGAAGAGAAGTGTTGTGGCGACTTTATTCGCCGATCAGGTAATGAATATATGTTCCAATCAATGGTCGCTGAAAATGTAGAGCTTTTAAACGGCTATAAAGTGAAGAAAATTATCACCACCTGTCCGCATTGCTTGAATACTTTGAGAAATGAGTATCCGGAATTCGGTGGCAACTATGAAGTAATTCATCATACTCAGTTAATTGAAGATCTAATTAAAGAAGGAAAGCTCGTCCTTAACAAAACTGGAAACGTTGAACCACAAGAAATAGTTTATCATGATTCATGTTATTTAGGTCGTTACCAGCAAGAGTACAAGGCACCTAGGGCTTTGTTCAATATGGTTCCAGGTGTGAAGTTAGTGGAAATGGAACGTCACCATGACAAAAGCTTTTGCTGTGGAGCTGGTGGGGGTCGGATGTGGTTAGAGGAGCATGCTGATCAACGAGTTAATAATCTAAGAGTGGCGCAGGCGGTCGACAAGAATGCAAAAGTTATTGGTGCCAATTGTCCTTTCTGCATTACCATGTTGGAAGATGGAGTAAAAGACACGACGGATCCTGACCAAAACATCCGAGTAGTTGACCCTGCAGAGCTTATTGCTAAGATGATTTAAGCTCAATTATCAAAAACGTAGTTATTATATAATCCCGAAGCACTGATTAACCTTGCAAAGCAAGGTTAATCAGTGCTTTTGCTATTGTTCCAAAGATTATAATAAAGATGCTGAAGGAAAAGGCAGGATTTGGATCGTCTGGAACAATACTGCTTCTTAAATTGCATGGCAGGATTAGGAGCTTAATTAATAATTATTATGGTGGCACAACTGAGTGTAGCTTTTTCCTAGTGTGTTAATGACCTATAGAACGAAGAATAGCGGTATTAGCGTTATTTTGACATAAGAAATTACAATAGAATGAATCAACTATCCTGATATATTAATTACGGTCATATTGACTTATTACGACCTCAGTGCTAATCTTAATTTTGTGAGAAGGACACTTTACAATTAGTTAATGCATTTTGTCACACTTAAAGATTAATTGGACATGCACTAGTAGTTGTGAGGAGAAGACTCATTCTTTATTCGTATGTGTGAAAACATTCATATGAGTACTCACGTGACAATAGGGGGTGTTCCGAAATATTAAATTGTTTCTGGATGTTCTTTGGTACTTTAAGATAATCTTATTTAAAACAGCGGTTTTTTTGAAACAGCGGTTTATTTTAAAAAAAAGCAAATATCCTCCTACTACTACTATTAAAGCGGGAGGAATGCTATAAGGTTGGTTCAGGGAACCCCCTGTGCCAACTGTCTCGGTGAGAGCCGGGAATTTATTATTATATAAGGGAGGTAGAAGGATGGCTCATAAGAGTATTTTAGTGGTCGGTGGGGGAGTAAGTGGACTCACGGCCGCAATAGAAGCTTCCGAGGCTGGAAGTGAAGTCTATCTAGTTGAACAAAAATCCTATCTTGGTGGCAAAGTGGCCCAAATTTACGAGTACTTCCCTAAACTGTGTCCTCCGAACTGTGGATTGGAAATTAATTTTAAAAGGATCAAGCAAAATCCCAAGATCAGCATCTTTACCTTATCTGAAATTGAAAAAATTGAGGGTAAAGAAGGGGATTTCACAGTCACAGTAAAAACGAATTCCAGTCATGTAAACCAGAATTGCACTGCTTGTGGCAAATGTGCTGAGGCGTGTCCAGTAGAGAGAGCCAACGAATTTAATTACGGATTAGATAAAACCAAGGCTATCTACAAAGCTCATGAGTTTGCTTTTCCTATGAAGTACGTGATTGACGATAAGGTTTGTCTGGGTGAAGAATGTGGAAAATGTGTATCTGCCTGTCAGTATGATGCCATTGAATTAGACATGGCACCTAAAAGCATCAGCTTAAATGTTGGCGCTATTGTATGGGCAACGGGTTGGGAACCTTATGAAGCTGAAAAAATTAGTTATTATGGTTATGGTCAGCATCAGAATGTGATCACGAATGTAATCATGGAACGATTAGCGGCTCCAAATGGTCCAACTAAAGGTAAAATTGTACGTCCGTCAGACGGCAAAGCTGTTGAAAGTGTTGCTTTTGTCCAATGTGCCGGATCTCGTGATGAAAACCACCTGGCCTATTGTTCCGGAGTTTGCTGCATGGCTTCTTTAAAGCAGGCAACTTATGTTAAGGAACAAAATCCCAATGCCTTGGTCTCTATGTTCTATATAGATGTCAGAGCGATGGGCAAACATGAAGAGTTTTACACTAAAGTAAAAGAAAATCTCACTATCATAAAAGGTAAGGTTGGCGAGATTACAGTTGATCCTCTGACAAACGATTTGTTTGTACAAGTAGAGAATCAGGAAACTGGTGAATTTATGAAGGAAAAATTCGACATGGTTGTTCTGGCAACAGGAATGGTACCTGCTACAGTCGGGATAAAAGTGCCTGTCGAAATAACTTATGATGAGGATGGCTTTATTGCTACTGATTCACAGCAACCCGGAATTTACGGCGCTGGATGCGTTAAGAAGCCAATGGATGTTGCCTCATCGGTAAAAGATGCCACGGCTGCAGCGCTTAAGGCTATTCAATCTACGGTGAGGAGGTAGCTCAATGGATAAAAAAACAGGTGTTTATATCTGCACAGGTTGTGAGATTGGAGATTCGCTTGATATAGCGGCCCTGTCCAAGGTTGCCACCAAGGAAGGCAAAGTTCCAGTCTGCAAGACGCACTCCTTTATGTGCGGCTCAGAAGGCTTAGCGCTAATTAAGAGTGATATTGAGAGTGAGGGTGTTAATACAGTCGTTATCGCCGCTTGCTCACCCCGCGTCAATTATGATGTTTTCGATTTTGGACCTTCTATTATAATGGAAAGAACAAATCTAAGAGAACAAATTACCTGGTGTCATCCGGCTAATGATGAAGATACACAGATGATGGCTGAGGATAGTCTTCGGATGAGT
Organism: Desulfosporosinus sp. UBA4726; assembly: GCA_002404215.1. Lineage (GTDB taxonomy): Bacteria > Bacillota > Desulfitobacteriia > Desulfitobacteriales > Desulfitobacteriaceae > Desulfosporosinus. The sequence goes on along the minus strand of DHJG01000108.1, from coordinate 3,340 downwards.
CTCGCCAAAGCAAAACACACTGAATTAACCGAGCCCTACCAGGGCGAAAATATGGTGAAAACCATATTGGTCGTTGGTGGAGGCCTGACTGGTATAACTGCCGCTCTAGAGGGGGCAAAAGCTGGGTACAAAACAGTTCTAGTGGAGAAAAGTCCGGTTCTTGGTGGCTGGATGAACGGTTTATACAAACAAGCTCCGCAGAAGTCGCCTTATACTGCTCCGGAAGAGGTTGATATTGCTGAGCGAGTTAAAGAACTTGAAGCTCATCCTGATGTAACAGTCTATGTCGGTTCTGAAATGCAAGAGATTGCTGGTGCTCCAGGTATGTTTGATGCAACCATCAATCAGAATGGAACGATCATTACAGAAAGAATCGGTTCGGTCATTTTGGCTACAGGAGCGGTTCCTTATGATCCGACAAAGTTAGGCCACTTGGGCTATGGTAAATACGAAAATGTGATCACGTCGCAAAAATTGGAAGAACTAGCTTCTAAGGGTAAAATATTGCGCTCTGACGGTAAAGAAGTTCAGAGTATTGCTTTCATTCAATGTGCTGGTTCACGGGATACTGAACACTTACCATATTGCTCAGGGACATGTTGCGTGGAGTCCTTGAAACAGGCGACTTACTTGAAGGAACAAAACCCAGAAGCTACAGTCTATATTTTCAATAAAGACATTCGGACGCCTGGCCAATATGAGCGTCTCTACAAGAGAGTGCAGAAAGATGGAGCGATTTTCGTCAGAGGAGAAATTACCAGTATCCAAGAAGATGATGAAAAAAACTTGGTCATAGAAGCAGCCGATGTTTTAAGTGGATCGGGAATCAACACAGAGAGTGTCGATTTGGTGGTTCTGGCTACCGGAATGGTGCCTACAACTGCCTTTGGAGAAAATCTCATCGAGCAGGGTGAATCGGATGAATGTGATAAAACAGATGGTGAATCATCTGTTGAACCAGTTATTCTAAAGTCTAACCTCCTGAACCTCGCTTATCGGCAGGGACCTGAAATGCCGACTTTGAAATATGGTTTTCCAGACTCCCATTTCATCTGTTTCCCGTATGAAACTCGCCGTACAGGCATTTATGCAGCTGGTAGCGTGAGAGCGCCGATGGACGAAATTTCTTCCATTGAAGATGCGACAGGAGCGGTTATGAAGGCCGTTCAATGTATCGAAATTAGCGCGACGGGTGCAGCAGTGCATCCACGAGTGGGGGATATGTCTTTCCCAGATTTCGCTATGCAACGATGTACTCAGTGCAAACGGTGTACAGTGGAATGTCCGTTCGGTGCTATTAACGAAGACGATAAATTCAATCCTTTGCCGAATCCTACACGTTGTCGTAGATGCGGAATTTGTATGGGCGCTTGTCCTGAACGGATTATCTCCTTTAAGAATTACTCCGTGCCCATGGTCGGCAACATGATTAAGGCTATCGAAGTGCCCGAGGAAGATGAGGAAAAACCGAGAATCTTAATCTTTGCTTGTGAAAATGATGCCTACCCTGCTTTAGATATGGCAGGTATTAATCGGCTCAGTTACAATGCATGGGTGCGTGTTATCCCTGTTAGATGTCTGGGTTCACTGAACATAGTGTGGATCGCTGATACTATGTCACAGGGAATTGATGGAATACTTCTCCTCGGATGTAAGCATGGCGATGATTATCAGTGCCATTTCATCCAAGGTAGTGAGTTAGCTGAGGTCAGGTTAGGTAAGGTCGCAGAAACCTTAAACAGACTGGACCTTGAGTCTGATCGGGTGCGAATGGAGCAGATATCCATCGCTGATTATGACAAAATACCAGATATATTGGACAGCTTTGCAAAGAGGCTGGACGAACTCGGCCCCAACCCTTACAAAGGGTTCTAAGCCCTTGAATAGGAAAGGAGGATTATTATGGCTGAAATATTAGACGTATCTCTGGAAATGAGAGATTATATAGTTTCTTCAGGGGCCGAGACGCTCAGTGAATGCATGCAGTGTGGTCTCTGTACGAATCTTTGTCCTTGGAGACTAGTTCATGGAGAGGTTAGTGAGTCATTCAACATCCGTAAGATGCAACGGCAGGCCCAACTTGGTCTAGATGGCTTTGATGAAGAAGAGGTGCTTTTTGCTTGTGTCACATGTGGTATGTGTCAGGTAAACTGTCCCAGAGAAGTCAAAATCATAGAGAACGTAATCGGCATGCGCAATACTACCGCAGGTGCGGGCTTTATACCAAAGATTTTGAAGCCTGTCGTGAGTAGTGTTCGTTCTAACGGTAATCCTTGGATGGGAGAACAGAGTAAACGTGCTGAATGGCAGGAAGGCTTGGATATCCCAGCTTTTTCTGAGGATACTGAGTACCTGCTTTATGTCTGCTGTAACTCTTGTTATGATCCACGCGGTAAAAAAATTGCCAAAAGTATAGTCAATCTCTTACAAAAGGCTGGAGTTAGCTTTGGTGTTTTGACAGCAGAAGAAAAATGCTGTGGTGAGAGCATTCGTAAGCTTGGGGATGAAGAGCTTTACCAAAAGCTTGCTGAATCAAACATTGGTTTGTTCAATGGAAAAGGCGTGAAAAAAATTATAACAACGTCTCCTCATTGCTTGGATACATTCAAAAAAGATTATCCTGAACTTGGCGGAGAATATGAAGTAATCCATTATTCGGAGCTACTAGGCAATCTTCTAAAGGAAGGAAAGCTAGCTTTTTCGGCAGAACAAGCTAAAAAAGTAACTTTCCACGATCCATGTTACTTGGGTCGCCACAATCAGGTTTTCGATTCCCCAAGGGAACTTCTTCAGGCTGTTCCAGGTGTCGAACTTGTAGAGTTGGAGAGAACTAAGTGCAATAGTCTTTGTTGCGGTGGTGGCGGAGCCCGGGTTTGGGCTGAGGTACCAGCGGGAGAACGGTTTAGCGAATTGCGGATTACGGATGCTGTGGATAAGAAAGCGGATATTTTAGTGACCGCTTGCCCTTACTGTATTACGATGCTTGTTGATGCATGCGCAGGTCTGGAAAAGGGCGATGTACTACAAGTCATGGAAATGTCGGAATTCCTAAGCAAAGCTTTATAAGATCATTTAGCCAACCTAAACTACAGTAGATAACAAAGTTTCTATATAACCGGTAGATGTAGGTTGGTTTAAGTGCCATAATTGAATTAATGTTTGTTGATTCGAAAGGGGGGATGCCAGGAACCTCTGTTTATGTTGGGTCTATTCCAGAAAGACATTATGGACTTTGACTCTGATAAACACCCGTTTCTGTTGTAGACTCGCCTATTTCGAAATAAAATTTAGGAGGACGAAAACTTGACCATGTCTAAACTAGTAGCGCCACATGGCGGAA
>DHJG01000060.1:561-5193 GCA_002404215.1 Desulfosporosinus sp. UBA4726 | reverse complement strand
CGGGTTCCGTTGATTTGGATATACGATCCGGCACAGAATACCTCTGTATTTGTCGTCACGCGCTGGCCATTTACCGCAATAGCTTCTGCTCCGCCATTCCATAGCGCGTTAAAGATTGCGCGAATATATTGTTCATGAATATAATTATTCGCATCTACAGCTTTAGTGACACTCTTCGAATCATCCAAGGTAATCCTTAAACCCGGACCAGTAACCGCAACCAAACCAGCATTCATTTCTGCCTCTTGAAGTTGCTGATTTGCCAATACCGATGTACTTTGGCCCTGAGCGTATTTGTCCAATTCCCCTTGTATCTTTTCATTATCGGCAGAAAGCTGTTGGTTAGCTTGCTCGGATTGAATCAAGCTAGGGACAGCCGTTTCTGACCGAGCTATCTGGCTGCCCGCAACCCCCTGGGCTTTGAGCAAGACTATGAAAAGAAAACCAAGCAAAATAGAAGCCAACCCTAGTAGAGACTGTTCTCTTTTCTCTAACTTCATTGTCACACCTCCACTGCATCTACTTCGGAAAAGGGACACCCCTGCGGGGCGTCCCTTTTATTTACTTATTTATTCACTCAACCATTCATCGCTAGCTTTGCGATAGTCTACCAGTTCCTCCGGCTTGAAATAAAGCGCAATTTCTCGTTCAGCACTTGTAACAGAGTCTGAACCATGTATCACATTGCGACTAATATCCATGGCGTACATTCCTCGGATGGAACCTGGATTGGCATTCGCTGGATTGGTTGCCCCCATCAGCTCACGAGCCAAAGCTACCACATTTTTCCCTTCCCATACCAACGCAACGACTGGAGAGGACATAATGTAGGCAACCGTTGGTTCAAAGAAGCCTTTACCTCGGTGTTCTGCATAATGTTCTTCCGCTAAAGTTCGATCCACTTGAATCAACTTCATCCCAACAAGCTTAAAGCCCTTCTTCTCAAATCGCACGATCATTTCTCCAGCCAATCCCCGCTGAACCGCATCCGGTTTCAGCATAATAAATGTTCTTTCCATACTAATAGTCTCCTCTCATTCTCCAGCCTTATTCAATTTTATTTAATTCATTTTCTAGCGTATCTTGCGTATTTCCTACAGTCTTCTCTAAATTTATTGAAACTTCCGTAGGATCTCCCGCCTCCACTGGAGCATCAAACTGAGCCATCAGAGCGGCGAAGCTCTTAACATCAAGCGTTTCTTTCTCCATCAATGCTTCGGCAATGGCATGCAATTTATCAATATTTTCCTTGATTAGGTTTTGAGCCTTCATGTAACACTCATCGATCGTCCTACGCGCCTCTTTGTCAATTTCATAAGCTACAGCATCACTATAACTACGGTCACGTGAAATATCCCGACCGAGGAAGACTTGCTCTTCCTTGTGACCATATGTGAGTGGACCGAGCTCTGACATCCCTAACTCAGTAATCATCTTACGAACTATCCCAGTAGCCCGTTCCAAGTCATTTGAAGCGCCCGTGCTAATTTCTTCAAGCACCAAAGCCTCAGACACGCGACCACCGAGTAACATAACAACCTGGTCTAGCAGTTGAGATTTAGTCATGTAATTACGATCTTCTTTCGGGAGAAGGAGCGTATATCCCCCAGCCCTTCCGCGAGGGATAATAGAAACCTTGTGCAATGGGTCTGTATGGACAAGGAGCTCTCCAAGTAAAGCATGCCCAGCTTCGTGATAAGAGACGAGTTTCTTTTCAAAAGGACTTATCACCCTACTCTTCTTCTCCGGTCCCGCGATAACTCTTTCTATAGAATCTTCCATCGCCTGTTGTCTAATTTGAGTTTCACCCCGCCGAGCAGAAAGTAGTGCCGCTTCGTTAATCAGATTAGCCAGATCTGCACCTGTAAAACCAGAAGTTCGGCGAGCGATAACCTCAAGATCAACATCCTTAGTCAAAGGTTTACCTTTAGCATGGACTTTAAGAATCTCTTCGCGCCCTCTAACATCCGGAACATCAACAACTACTTGTCGGTCAAAACGACCTGGTCGCAAGAGAGCTGGGTCAAGCACATCTGCCCGGTTTGTGGCCGCAATGATAATAACTCCATCATTACCGTTAAAGCCGTCCATCTCTACAAGAAGCTGGTTTAGTGTTTGCTCACGTTCATCATGTCCACCGCCTAAGCCAGCACCCCGTTGCCGTCCAACTGCATCAATCTCATCAATAAAGACGATACAAGGAGCACTTTTCTTAGCCTGTTCAAACAAATCACGCACCCGAGAAGCACCGACTCCAACAAACATTTCAACGAAATCAGAACCACTGATGCTAAAGAATGGAACGCCAGCTTCTCCGGAAACAGCGCGGGCGAGTAAGGTTTTACCTGTTCCAGGAGGCCCAAATAATAAAACCCCCGTGGGGATCTTCGCCCCTAATTCATTAAACTTCTTAGGAAACTTCAGGAATTCAACCACTTCCTGAAGCTCTTCCTTAACCTCATCCGCACCGGCAACATCTGCAAATGTCACCTTTTTAGTATCTTCCCCGACAAGCTTGGCCTTACTTTTACCAAACTGCATCACCCTGTTTCCACCGCCCTGGCTTTGTTGCATCATAAAGAAGAACAAACCGACGATGATTATAATTGGAAGCATTGTCGTAAATAGACCGACCCACCAGGGAGTCTCCGGAGGCTCTGATAACTTTAAAGGGATACCCTTGGCTGACAAATCGTCCGCAAATTGTGGATCATTGGCAAACCCAACCACCTCATGCGTTTTGTCGTCCTTCATAGTAACAGTATACTTAATGGTATTGTTTTCAATTACACCTGCGACAGTTTTGACTTGGTCCGCAACAACAGCTTTTTTAAAAGCATTGTAATCCAGTTCTGTAACTTTACTAACTGGAGGGGTGGTCCATTTAATTAACATAATCGCCATGACAATTATAAGCACATAAATTGTTGCATTCTTAGCATTCTTAAAGACCTTCAAATATGGTCCTCCTCTCTAGTTGGCAAACCAACTCGTTACGGCGCAATATCATATAGTATACCACGCAGTATTGGGTTTTACAATGAATCCAAATTAGTGCCCTTTGCCTGTGTTTTGAGAATACAATAAACCCTTTCAGCGTTCTGATCTGCCTGACACAAGCCGCTTTGACGAACTCCAGGAATCCAGAGCACCTCTGTTCCACAGGCGATTAGTGGTAGTTTCTCTCTTGTTTCAGCTAAAATACGTTCTTCCTGAAAAACTTTTTTCAGTGACTTATGACCTACACCTTGAACCCACATTTTATCACCTTGTCGCCGAGTACGACACACCAACTGCTCCGGAAACTGGGTTAAGAGAATGCGATTAAAAACTGCGACCATGTCCTCTTTTCTCTCGAAATTCCCATTGTCTGAGGAAACATCTCTTTCCTCCAACAATCCGATCTTCATATTCAGCTCTGGAATTTTGGACCATCGACCCATGTCCAAGACGACTTCCTTGAAGCTGGGATTCGAAATCATTTGATCTGGTTGATCATCACCGGACTGCCCTAAGGTTGGAACTGAATTACGAAACCAGATCCCCTCATCCGTAATATTGACCGTCAGGCCTGGTAAATCCTGCATCCATCCAGATTTCCCCTGGGAGTCCATAATCTTCGTAACATAGGCATAAGCTAACCCTCGGGGTTCTTGAGTGACCTGCTTAGCCGTCCTACGCAACAAACGGGAAAGAATCGCTGGAGGCTCAGTAAAGACATCCCGACTTAAGCCGATCACGCCATGTGAATCCGTTATTAGGTAATGATTCCAGGCCACTTCCACGCGCTGGGACAAATAGTCTTCATCCCAACGAAGAAGTTCTCCCGTACGTCCAAGTGCCTCCTGCATTCGCGGATTATAGTTCAGTTCCAATTCAGGTAATAACTCCAAGCGAATTCGGTTGCGCACATAAACTGGTTCATCGTTCGAACGATCAAGTGCATACGGTAGACCTTCTTGCGCACAGTAATTTAAAATATCTGTCTTTAAGAACGTCAGAAGTGGCCGGATGATTGAATCCTTGGTCGGATATATCCCCGCTAAACCGGCAGTGCCACTTCCTCGAAATAACCGATAAAGGATGGTCTCCGCTTGGTCACCCAGGTGGTGGGCGGTAGCGAGGAGAGTGCATCCTTCCTCGCGCATATCCTCTTTCCAGCGGGAATAACGCCATTCCCGAGCAGCTGCTTGAAACGATTGCCCCAGCGTTTTAGCATACCCTTTTGCATCAAAACGATGAACAATGCAAGGGGTCTCCCACTTCGCTGCCATCTGCTGAACCATAAGTACCTCGTCATCTGATTCTTTCCGCACGCCATGATGAACATGCGTTAAAACCAGAGAATTTCCTCTTAAACGGTCCTCTCGTACATATCGCCAAAGGATATGACTCAACGCCATTGAATCCGGACCTCCAGAGACTGCAATCAATACTTTAGCGTTTGGGGGAATCAATTGAGGTAATATGTGCGCGCGCATTTTTTCGTACATGCTCACGTCCTCCTTTCCGAACTAAACGCAAAGGAACCGTAGCTAAAGCAACCCCAACTGCAATTGCACCCGCCGCGAACAACGTCCCTGTCCCTTTGGTTAACGCAGTGATAAAATCGCCTTTAACCAAAGCAAGCAT
>DHJG01000060.1:0-417 GCA_002404215.1 Desulfosporosinus sp. UBA4726 | reverse complement strand
GCTAAAAGCCCGATTACCACTGAAGCAAGAAAAATAGCCGTATTCGTATTTCCAAGAATCCTGAAAATCAACCACCCTATTGTCCCTGCCAAAGCGCCTGGCAATAAATAACGGACCGGAACATTAAAGACCACTGCGAAGGAAAGCGAAGCTATGAAAGCAACCACGAGTTCTATGTACATTCAACCTATCTCCAATGCCATTAATATAAATTATACCTTTACCCAATGGTTAATTCACCACTGAAACTCCCCTTCTTGAGTGGTCGTTACGTGGCGCTAAGCCCTTGGATAATTTCAGCTAACTTCAGATAAGTTTAACTTCATCTGAAGCAAGTTTCCTTTACTCATAATTATAACCTTAATATTCTCTCCAACCAAACACGACGACATACTTTTTAGAACTACGTAATAATTT
>DHJG01000128.1:3702-4050 GCA_002404215.1 Desulfosporosinus sp. UBA4726 | reverse complement strand
GAGTTCCTTCCTCATTCTGAGGAGCTGGTTGTTGAGATCACGAAACTGAAAATTAACAAAAACGATCCTGCGGCTTTACGTGAAAAAGAGGATTTGCTTCGCAAAGTCCGTGCCCTATCTGAGCTCAATCCGATGCTCGGACACCGCGGTTGCCGTCTCGGCGTGTCTTTCCCTGAAATCACGATCATGCAAGCCCGAGCGATTTTCCAAGCCAGTGCACGTTTGGTAAAAGAAGGGTATGATATCCATCCGGAAGTCATGATCCCGCTCATCTTCGGCAAAGAGGAATTCGTGATGATGCGCAAGCTTGTGGATGACACTGCGGAAGAGGTTATGAACGAACAAAAC
>DHJG01000128.1:3251-3523 GCA_002404215.1 Desulfosporosinus sp. UBA4726 | reverse complement strand
CGTGATGACGCCCAAGGTAAGTTCCTCCCCACCTATCTGGAGAAGAAAGTTATTACCACAGACCCATTTGTAGTGCTCGATCGCGCTGGAGTTGGCAAGCTCGTCGACATGGCTGCAAAACTTGGTCGGAGCACAAACCCAGAGCTCGGCTTAGGGATCTGTGGTGAGCACGGCGGAGAACCTAACTCTGTGGAATTCTGTCACCTAGTCGGCCTGGATTACGTCTCTTGTTCCCCGTTCCGCGTTCCTATTGCCCGGTTGGCTGCTGGGCA
>DHJG01000128.1:0-2977 GCA_002404215.1 Desulfosporosinus sp. UBA4726 | reverse complement strand
GCGATAAAAAATTCGGGGAAGTAGTATAGACGTATACCTTCTAAGCCTTATACATCAGGGCTTAGAGGATATACGTACAAAATATAGTATAGGGTACTGTCTCTTAATGATTTTAGAGACAGTACCCTATTTTCGACCTGTTCCTTCATCAACAATTACCTTCCCATCAGCCGGCATCTATAGGTTAACGGGGTTCAACAAATTGTTGCTAGCTGATAAATGCCGTTAATGAGACCGATGAGTTTGTAAAGAATGTTGATTTCGGAGATAACTATTGGGGTCTTATGTCGGAGCTTTATTGGGCGTTGGATTCAGAAGTTAGACGACAGCTTAGAAGGTATTTATTATTATGGAAAAATACGGTATAATATTTTCTGAGGTGATTTGAATGCAGGCTATTAAAGATATCATTAGTAAACGTGATCAGATTATTAATATTGCGTCACATTACAAAATGTTTAATGTTAAACTATTTGGTTCTGTACTTAGAGAAGAGGAAAACGCGGAAAGTGACATAGACTTTTTGGTTGATTGTGGAGATGATTGTTCTCTGTTTGACCTTATCTCACTGAAATATGATTTAGAAGAGATTCTAGGTAGAAAGATTGATGTGGTCACTTCGGATTCTGTGCATTGGACTTTAAAGGACAAGATAGCACAGGAGGCTAGACCCATATGAAAGATGACAAGGTATTTCTTCAAAACATCCTTGAGTGCATCGTGAAGATTGAAACATATACTAACTCTGGTAAACAAAAATTCATGAGTTCAGGCCTCATTCAGGATGCGGTTATTCGGAATCTCGAAATAGTCGGAGAAGCTACAAAGAGAGTATCACAAGGAACCAAAGAACAACACCAAGAAATTCCATGGAGACAAATGACCGGACTACGCGATGTGTTAATACATGATTACATGGGAATTAGTCTGAAAATTGTTTGGAATGTGGTACAGAACGAGTTGCCTCAACTTAAAACTAAAATAATAGAATTATTGGATTAAGCACTGGACTTTTTTAGTTCAGTGTTTGTTTATTTGGAGTTAGGCGGGCGTATTACTATTAGTCCCTCACCATGTCGGCAGTCATTGTCGTACTGCTCATAATTTCGCCGTTTTTATTAAAAAGTACAGTGCCAAATGGTGTTATTTTGTGCCCGATCTGATTATGGGCGACAGTTACCTGGAAAAAGGCAATAACCCTTCTGTTCCTGTTTCTGCTTACAGCCAATTCCGTACACTGGTTTAATCCCTTCGTCTATTCCGTGATCGGGGATGACTGTAAAATTACCTCCCATCAAAGAACTAGGAGCTCAAAAAGAGATTTTGGCACAATATACAGGCAAAAGGATCACGTTTTTAACCTATCACATGGGCAAATCAATTTTCAACAATTCTAGAATTTTAAAGGATAGATGCAAATGAAGAAATGTATTACTATTATTGATATCAATATCCATAATGGATTCGATTTTCTCAAGCCTGTAGAACATCGTATTACGGTGAATATTCGAGGATTTGGCAGATTCGGTGATGTTTTTAGAATGAATGATAAAAGTATACAGGCTTCGAGTATAGTCAGTATTGTTTTGGTTATCGTACTCAATCAATTTCAAAAGAGCTGGATGACAATTTTTCCTGAGATTTTCAACCCCGGAAGACTCTGCAAAGTGATAGATGGCATATTCCTCATAGGGATGAAAGTACTCTTCCTTATTAAGCAACATGCCCAATCTCAAGGCATCTAAAGATTGGAAATAATGCTCCTGTACTTCTTCCAAATTATGAAAACAGCGGCTCATCCCGGCATATAAATGATAGGTTTTTAAAAACATCTTTAACTTTTTAATCTCGGATTTATAAAACTGGTCGTGATCATCATAACTAATGATTGAAACAATCTTATCATCGTAAATTACTGCCTTGCTATTGGGTATCTGATTTTCAAGTTCATTTCTCAAATAAGCCAAGGATGTTTTAGAATTGTCGAAACCACTGATATCCAGCGCGAGTGTGTAAAGATTTTTGCTGAAGCGGATATTTAACACTTTAATCCGTTCTTGAATGATTTTTCCATCCTTAGTCTTTCCAGTCAAAAGCTCTTCAATAAAGTTTTCATGCATTACTCCTCGTGAATAGTGGATGAATTTATTTTTTTGCAGCTCAATTGCTATAGCTTTAGATAAGAGGATAGCAAGTTCAAGATCTATATCTTGAAAGGGCTTTTCATGAGCAATAATCGATAAAAGAGCAATTTGTTTGCCACCGATAACGATTTTACTCATAATCCGGGGGTATTTTGAATACGGATCTGTCCATAAAAAGGGAAATTCGCTCTGATTAACGAGCTGGATGAGTTTGTTTGAAGTGTAATAATTTACGGAACTTAATGATGCATAACCCGAAGTGACGTATTCATTCCATACAGGGTCGTCCTTGACTTCAGTATTCGAGAAGGCAATCGTTTTTAAACTCGTATCGATAAGCAAGACTGGGTTCCCAAATATTTCATACCCTAGTTCAACTAAGTGTTGTAAGCCGCTTTCCCCTGCGAGAGCATCGAGGAGTTGAAGTGATTTTTGGGCGAGAAATTGACTGTTACTCAAATTAGTAGCAGATTGTTCCAATTAAATACCTCCCTGCAACGGAATCGTGCAATGTGAACAAAATATTCCGGATTATTTCAGATGTATATACAAAGGCTTACAGGTTAAAAAAACGAAATATTAAATATATTCACTCTAACTAAACATTTCCAGAGCGATTTGTCAAAGTAAAAGGAGGGGTATTTGCAAAGACGAATACTGCATGGAATACATTGGAGCCTATAGGGGTAGTTTATTTGGTCAAAAAAAATAATATATAAAACGAAGATTAAGGAGGGCTAAATAATGTCTAAAATCCAAGAAGTAAAAACTATGGTTGAAGCAGGAAAAGCCAAGCTCGTTCCGGGTTTGGTACAAGAAGCATTGGATGAAGG
>DHJG01000225.1:10362-17914 GCA_002404215.1 Desulfosporosinus sp. UBA4726 | reverse complement strand
TAGCAACAGGGGCATTTGTACTGAAAGGTACAGATGCTCCTGTTGCATTAATCATGTTCTCCACTGCTGCATTTGATAGTTCCGTCCTTCATCATCTCTTCCAGTTCAGAAATATACGTCCTCCTTTTGTTTTTTGCAGAGCAGCAAATATAATGACATTATTATATGATAAAGTATGTGGTACACATGAAAATTTCTAAGGGGTTTTTGAGTGAGAACAATACTTAGAGTGGCGTATAGAACTTAATTGCTTGTTGCACCTATTCCTGATTGTATTTTCACTAAAAAACTATTGAAGAATATAAAAATCAATATATAATGTTATTAGTATATTATAAATAGATTATTTACTTTATGCAGTGGATTTGGAAGAACATCAACGTTAGGGAGAAAGGGAATATTTTAAGGATTGAAGGGCGATTGAATACAAAGGAATCCAAAGAAATAATCGGGAATTTAAAAAAGCCAGACATTGAAGTCTTAATATTAAGTATATTAAAGGATAGTAATATACTTAATATTAAGAAGGGAGATTACGAAAATGTTTACTGTTCTGATGTACATTGTGGCTTTCGGCTTTCTTGTCCTTTCCTTTATAAAGGATAAGAAAAAGACTTTCCTAGCCTTGGAGAAGGCGTGGAAGTCCTTTGAAAATATTATGCCCCAGTTATTATCTATTTTAGTTATTATAGGTATAATGCTGGCGGTTTTGAGCCCTGAAGTTATTTCAGGCTTAATCGGAGAGAAATCTGGGTGGCGGGGAATGTTAATGGCGTCTCTGATCGGTTCAGTTACTTTAATACCTGGATTTGTAGCTTTTCCGTTAGCTTCAGCTTTGTTAAAAAGCGGTGCTGGTTTTATGCAAATCGCCGTATTTATCTCAACGTTAATGATGGTTGGGATCGTGACAATCCCTCTGGAGATAAAGTATTTCGGGAAAAAGGCTGCAATACTCAGGAATAGCTTAGCGTTCATATTTTCGTTTATAGTAGCAATAGCAATCGGGGTGGTGCTGAGATGAAAATGCTGCTTAAAAGATACAAGTATTTCTTAGTGCTGCTGGTTATCAATATCGTAGTTTATGGTTTGTATCCATCAGTCGGTCAAAATTCAATAGACATTACTTGGAGCAATGCTGTGGAAATGCTTTCGGTTATTCCACCCATATTTATCCTATTAGGGCTCTTAGATGTATGGGTACAACGAGAAACAATGATCAAATTGATGGGCGAGAAGTCGGGAATCCTTGGGGCTTTAGTCGCATTTTTCTTAGGTTCGGCCGCAGCCGGGCCGTTATATGCCGCTTTTCCCATAGCGGGAGTGCTCTTGCAGAAGGGGAGCAAGTTTTCTAATGTCTTAATTTTTATTGGTGCCTGGTCAACAACTAAAATACCGATGCTTTTATTTGAGAATTCTTCGATGGGGTGGAAGTTCATGGTGACTCGGTTTATGATTGATATACCTGGGATTATACTGATTGCGTATATCACAGAAAAGCTATTGAACGAAAGAGAGAAGCAGCATATTTATGATCAGGCTAGCTTTAAATAATGAAGTTGAATTGCAAGTTATCGCCAATGAGTTAAACCTCAACCATCAGCTAATTCAGTAGAGTGAAATTAATGTTTCGGAAATACAGTTAAGAATTATATCGGATAATGAAGGAGGGAAGATTTTATGTCTATTGAGCTCATGATTGTGGCCGGCCTACTTGTGTTTCTTTTTACGACAGTGTTAACAATGGCGGGACTGGGAGCAGCCTTTATAATAATCCCTGTTTTTTACTGGTTGGGGGTTCCATTGAAAGAGGCTATGGCAATAGCACTATTGTTAAACGGTATAAGCATGATATTTGCGACGATTGCCAATGCCAAACATAAATTGGTTATCTATAAAATTGCTATTCCAATTGCCATAGTGGCTACCTTATTGTCCCCTCTTGGAGCTTATTCCACACAATTTGTCTCGAAGACAGTCTTGCTGTGGGCGTTTTCAGCTTTCTTGGTTTTCGCCGGGAGCATGATGTTGTTTTATAGGCCAAAACAAAAAGAACGAGTGGAAAATATGAAACGTGATCTTGCTGTTGGGGGATTGATTGGAGCTTTTGCCGGATATTTAGGGGGGCTTCTTGGTATTGGAGGGGGTAACTTTATCATTCCAGCTCTGGTGGGAAGCGGAATGGAACCTAAGAAAGCATCGGGTACTACAGCATTTGTGGTCTTATTTGCATCACTAAGTGGCTTTTTGGGGCATGCGACATTAGGGAAAATCAATTGGACTCTCCTAATAATAGCGGCGAGCGGTTCTATTGTGGGTGCTATCATCGGAGCCAATCTAATGCATTCCAAGTTAAAGAGCAATCAGGTTAAAATGATTATTGGCTTTGTTTTATATGGGGTTGCTATAAAATTTATATGGGGTTTAATATAACTCTCACTGGGAAAACCTTGAAACAGAAGGCTTCAGGTTTTTTTTATTTATACATAATTCATAGGGAACTAAACACACTAAGCGTGGATGAATAGGAGAGGACGCCCATGCTCTGCCATACTCATATTTATATTGATATTTACTAAACGTAGTTGGTTAAAAAGTCGGTTTCAGATTTACTCAGTTATGTAAAATACTCATCCTATGATAAAAGGATGAGTATTTTTATTGTTTATTGCTGTCCTTTTAGGACTGAATCGTATAGCCGTATAGTCGATAAGAAATATGCGGGTAGCCAAGAATTTAACCAATAAAAGAGTTTTAACTCTTGACCATGCTGGCAATGGAACAATGGGGTGATTTGGTCATTAATTTGATGTTTTTTCGGAAGCGTTCATATCTAATACAGCAGTATTCAAGAAAGTCATCGCCATTATAATGTCTGATCAAAGCCCAAGCTGTCCAGAGTAAATCCTGGGCCATCATAAAGCATTTGATTTTCGATTCTTCCATAGGGGTCAGTGGATAGCTGAAGTAGTCCTGAATTAAATGGTGGATAGCTTCTGCGGATAATTTGGATTCAAGAATGTAGGCTGCTACATCCCAACAGGGATCATTCATTCCAGAATATTCCCAGTCTATAAGATATGTTCTGCCAGTATCGTCAATGATAAAGTTTTCAGGCACTGTGTCATTGTGACAGGGGGCCAAACTTGTATTTTCAATATTTTTTTGTACAAAAGTGACTAACTGGTCTTTTAGAGGTGTGTAATCAAAGAAGAAGCCGCCGTGTAGTTGTTGAATAATTAGCTCGTATTTGGAAAGCTCCATTTGCCAATCGAAGCGGTTTAGAAAATGCTTTGGAGAGGAGTGAATTTTTTTCATTATATTGGAAACAGATTCCAGGTTTTTGGCAGAGCCAGGATTAGCGTGGGCCATGGTCTGGCTATTTTGTATGTATGTGCTTATTTTGATTCCGCTGTATTCATCAAAGTAAATGCAATCAGAGTTCACGCCAAACTCTGAGGCAATATGATTATTGACCCTCTCTATTTTCCGATCAATAATTTGTTCCGTCATGCCGCCGGGTTGCCTGATGACATATTCGATACCCTTAATGTTCATTATGTAGTTGTAATTGGTAAGTCCGCCGGTAAAGCGGGATTTATCGAATACAATGCTTTCATCGTGAAAAGCGTAGCGCAGCTTGTCTTGGACTAATTCTTCTATTTTCATATATAACTCCATCAAGTTATCAAACTTGTATTTTAGGATTATTGTTAATTTACTTTAGCAAAAAAGATCCACAAAATCAATGTATTTTTGGACTAATGAATTTCGGATGCTTCATGATGGACGGAAATTCCAATAATCAAGTATTTTATTAAATCGTAATATCGTAATCTGCCATAAAGATGTCTAACCATAGGTAGTGAATTATGGACTTTTGTATCGATTATGCAAGAAAGTAGTTTTAGTACAATAACTAAATTTTGCTAGATATAATAATGCTAATTATAGATGTTTATTCTTCAAAAAAACATTTTCTGCATGCGATATTATGAAGTAACAATAACTATCAGTTGGTGAAAAAAGATTAAATTAACAATCCTTGGAAGTTTGAATCTAAAGAGAGGGGTTGTTTTAATGGAATACTTTGGCGAAGAGGCATTGGGTCTTGTTGAAACAAGAGGTATGGTTCCGGCAATTCAAGCGGCGGATGTCATGTGTAAAACTGCTGACGTTGTTCTTGTTTCGTATGAAAATATGGGTTCCGGGCTTGTCACGGTCATAGTTAAAGGTGATGTGGCAGCAGTGAGGTCAGCTGTAGAAAGTGGTGCAGCAGCAGCAGCAGCCATTGGAGAGATGACGGCCTCCCATGTCATGCCGCGCCCCATCAGCCGGGTAGGCAAGATTGTTTCGAGACATGACATCGATGCGAAATGAAGATTGATTTCTGGAAAGGGGAGTACGTGTGGACAAAAATAATGCTTTAGGGTTCATAGAAACGTATAGCCTAGTTTCGGTGCTAGAAGCTGCGGATGCCATGTGCAAGGCTGCGGATGTGGAATTGGTTGGTTATGAAAATGTGGCATCTGGTTTGGTTTCTGTCGTGGTTCGAGGTGATGTCGGGGCGGTGAAAGCGGCTGTAGAGGCTGGCATTAAAGAAGCAAGCAAGGTGGGCAAGATCTATAGTTCCAATGTCATTGCTAGGCCGCATGCGGACGTAGAAAAAATTATCGCTAAATACGTTATCAACTGGTAAATAACGCAGTTTTTTAAACCTCTGATTCTACGATTGGAAAGGGGGAGTGATGAGATATGAATAGAATTGACAATGATTTGCGCTCTGTCCAAGAGGCTAGGATTCTTGTGGAAAACGCCCGTGAGGCGCAAAAGGTACTGGCGGCTTTTCCACAGGAAAAACTAGATGAGATTGTTGGACATATGGCTGAAGAAGTGTATAAATATGCCAGGGAACTTGCCATTATGTCCCATGAAGAAACAGGATTCGGCAAATGGCAGGATAAGTTTGTCAAAAATATTTTTGCAAGTGATTTTCTCTATAATAAAATCAAGGATATGAAAGTTGTCGGTATTATTGGTGAAGATAAAGAAAACAAGACCATGGATATTGGCGTACCGGTTGGAGTGATTGTAGCGTTGTCTCCTTCGACCAACCCTGCATCCACTACAATATATAAAGCACTAATTGCCATAAAATCTGGTAATGCTATTGTTTTTTCTCCTCATCCTAAGGCCAAAAAAACGATCACCAAGGTGCTCGATATACTAATACAGGCGGCGGAAGAACGTGGATTGCCAAGTGGTGCCATCGGATATTTGCGAACGGTGGCTGTTGACGGTACGGTTGCCTTGATGAACCACAAAGACATCTCGCTTATTCTAATTACTGGTGTGCCCAAGATGGTCAGGGCGGCGTATACATCCGGAAAACCGACTATTTATGGTGGCCCAGGTAATGGACCCGCCTTTATTGAACGTTCAGCTGACATAAAAAAGGCTGTAGCAGACATTATAGCCAGCAGAACGTTCGATAACGGAATTGTCTCAGCCTCGGAACAATCCATTGTTGCTGAGGACTGTATCGCCGATGAAGTAAGGCAAGAGCTCAGGGGAAATGGAGCTTATTTCATGTCAGAACAGGAATCAGTTCAGCTCAGTAAGCTTTTTTTCCGTCTTGATGACAGTTTGAATGTGGAAATTGTCGGGAAATCAGCTATAGAGTTGGCGCGATTAAGCGGCATATGTGTCCCGGAAGATACGTTAGTATTGATTTCAGAACAAAAATATGTGTCTCCTACTAATCCGTATTCAAGAGAAAAGCTTTGCCCGGTTCTGGCATTTTACGTTGAAAAGGACTGGCTGAATGCCTGTGAAAAATGCATAGAATTGCTTATAAATGAGGGCAGGGGACATACCTTGGTTATTCATTCGAAGAATGAGAATGTAATCCGTGAATTTGCTTTAAAAAAACCAGTGTCCAGAGTACTAGTGAATACTCCCGCGTCATTAGGGGGTATAGGAGCGACAACCAATCTCTTCCCGGCATTAACCTTGGGTTCCGGCGCAGCAGGCGGCGGGTATACTTCGGATAATGTCACGCCAATGAACTTGATTAATATCCGGAAAGTTTGCTACGGTGTGCGGCAGCTAGAGGATATAACTAAGGGTGTGCAGGCGGAGGCAGTCGTTGGAACAAGCGGAACTAGTTGCTCTGCCAATCAGAGTTTCATTGAAAGCACGAATGATTTGAGGGTGTTGCTCGAAAAATTACTTGAGCAACTTAAGTGGTACTGAGACAATCATTTTAATCTCCCATAAGAAACTTAT
This sequence comes from Desulfosporosinus sp. UBA4726, assembly GCA_002404215.1. GTDB lineage: Bacteria > Bacillota > Desulfitobacteriia > Desulfitobacteriales > Desulfitobacteriaceae > Desulfosporosinus. The sequence continues at coordinate 11,629 of DHJG01000225.1, read as the reverse complement.
CCTGCTACATAAAGTAAAAAGGAGGAGAAAACTTGGATATTAAAGAATTTTCAAATAAATTCGCGGCTGTAACAAAAGACTTGTCCCCGGCAGAAACGGCTGCCATCATGAAACTGTTTCAGGGAATTTCCAAGGAATTGTCCGCAAATAGTTCTTCGACGAACACTCCTTCAACGGACAGTATGACAAAATCGCCTGTATATGAAGGGGAAATCACGGGACTAACACCGCGTTTGGAACGACTTAAAGCAGCCTATTTAAAGGTTAAACCAAGTGTCAGTATCTATCGTGCCATAGCTTTCACCCAAGTGACCAAAGAGAATGCGGGGTTGCCCAAAATTCTGCTACGTGCCAAGTGCTTTAGAGAAGCCTGTGAGACAGCTCCCTTGGTGATCCAAAACGATGAATTAATTGTAGGGCATCCCTGCGGGAAACCAAGAGCTGGCGCTGTATCTCCGGATATTGCCTGGAGATGGGTGCGGGATGAACTGGACACCATGTCAACCCGGATGCAGGATCCCTTTGAAATCAGTGAGGAAGACAAGCGGATTTTGAAGGAGGAGATCTTCCCCTACTGGGAAGGTAAGAGCCTGGATGAGATTTGTCAAAAACAATATGAAGAAGCCGGTGTATGGTCATTTTCAGGCGAATCGTTTGTCAGCGATCTCTCATATCATCAGCTAAATGGCGGTGGTGACACCTGCCCAGGGTATGATGTCATACTGATTAAAAAAGGCTTTAATGGTGCAAGACAGGAAGCAGTCGACAGATTGAGCAAATTGTCGATGGAGAATCCGGATGACTTAGATAAGATTTACTTCTATAAAGCGGAAATTGAGACTTGTGATGGCATTTTGGCTTATGCCAAACGGCTTTCCGATTATGCAAGAGAACTGGCTGGCAGAGAGAATGACTCAATCCGGCAAAAGGAACTTTACAAGATTTCCGATATCTTGACTCATGTACCGGCCAATCCGCCCCGCACCTTCCATGAAGCACTCCAGTCCATCTGGACGCTGGAATCATTGTTTGTGGTGGAAGAAAACCAGACAGGGATTTCCGTTGGACGCTTGGATCAATACATTTATCCCATGTTTAAGGCCGACATGGAAGCTGGCCGCATGAATAAACTAGAAGCCTTTGAACTGTTGAGTAGCTTTATTATTAAATGCTCTGAAGTCATGTGGCTGTCCAGTGAACTGGGAGCGAAATATTTTGCAGGCTATCAACCGTTTATCAACTTAACGATTGGCGGACAGAAGAGAAC
>DHJG01000225.1:9862-10104 GCA_002404215.1 Desulfosporosinus sp. UBA4726 | reverse complement strand
TCCGGCAGAATCTATCAGTGGACATCCACTGGTTATACCCAATGGCCCATTGCCATAGAATTTGTTCTGAATCGCGGCATGATGAAATGGCATGGTACCATGGAAGGCATTGACACGGGAGATATAGACAATATCAGGACCTATGAAGAATTTGACGCTGCTTGCAAAAAACAAATTGAACATATTATCCGCTTGTCCGCCATCGGAACTATTGTCAGCCAGCGGGTTCATCGAGAACTTCT
>DHJG01000225.1:0-9702 GCA_002404215.1 Desulfosporosinus sp. UBA4726 | reverse complement strand
AAAAAGTTGGTCTTTGAGGACAAGAAATATACGCTAAAACAAATCGGAGACGCCGTGGCTGCTAATTATGAAGGCTACGAAACGATTCGGACAGATTGCCTGAATGCACCCAAATACGGGAATGATGACGACTATGTTGATGAGATTGCCGCAGATATCGTTATCTGGACTGAACGGGTCCACAACACATTTAAAATGCTCTATTCTCACTTCACTCATGGTACACTTTCCATTTCTAACAATACACCAATCGGGGAAATTACCGGCGCGACAGCCAATGGACGTCTTGCTTGGACACCATTGTCAGACGGAATCAGCCCGACCCAGGGCGCCGATAAATTGGGACCAACAGCTATTATTAAATCGGTCAGCAAGCTGAGCAACGAGTCAATGAGCATCGGCATGGTGCATAACTTTAAACTGCTGCGTGGCATTCTGGAAACGCCAGAAGGAGAAAATGGCCTGATTACCTTGCTCAGAACAGCATCCATTCTCGGTAACGGTCAGATGCAATTCAGCTATGTTGACAATGAAGTCTTGAAGAAAGCCCAAATTGAACCTGACAAGTATCGAGACTTGATCATTCGTGTCGCTGGGTATAGCGCTTACTTCGTAGAGCTATGCAAGGAAGTACAGGATGAGATTATTAGCAGAACCGTGTTGGATCATTTTTAATAATGAAACATTATATTAGTGTGGACTATTTGTAATGATGTACTACAAGCTCTTCCGATAGTTCGTAAATAAGGAGGGGAGACATGTCTAAATGAAGAGAGCTGGAGATCAAACAGCGTTCTTAATGAAAGAAAAATTGAATGCTAATTTCGCCAGAAAAGGTATATTTACGGGTCTTTTCAGCGGCTGTACCTGGGGTTTGAACAGTGTACTCTTGGGGATGGCATTAAGTCTTGTGCCTGTGATGGGTGGAAAAGCTGCTATTTTTGCTATCCCATTGGCCGCCGCCTGCATGAATGATTTTATTGCCGGCTTATGGCTACTCTTCTATAACGGCGGGGCCGGACGTTTAAAGGAGATCACTCGTAGTCTTAAAACCTTTCCCGGCCTGATGGTTGTCATAGCCGCTTTGCTGGGTGGACCTATTGCTAATGGTGGATATTTACTGGGAATTTCTATGGCGGGACCTGCTTATGCTTTAACAATTACGGCATTATATCCCATCGTTGGGGCTATTCTTTCGCGAATTTTCCTCAAACGACACATTCTTCCTCGCGTTTGGGTTGGTATGCTCATTTCGGTTATCGGAGCTATCGTCATATCCTATGTGCCGCCCGAAGGCGGGAACGGCGAAACTTTCTACATTGGTCTTTTATTTGCATCGTTAGCTGCTTTGGGTTGGGGCGCCGAAGCCGTTTTGGCCGTATTCGGTATGTCCATGATTGACCCCAAAATTGCAATCAATATCCGAGAACTGACTTCCGGTCTTTTTTTGGCTATTTTCATTCTGCCTTTCGTCGGTGGCTGGGCTGTCATTTCCCACGTTGTGACTCAGCCTGGAGCTATTGGTGCCTTTGCCATTTGTGGTTTGGCGGGAGCGGTATCTTACCTTGCGTGGTATAAGGCCAACAGTACCGTTGGCGTCGCCAAAGGGATGGCACTTAATGGAACCTATGTCATGTGGGGCGTTATCTTCTCGGTTATCTTATTGAGCCAGCCCCTTACGCAAAACTTGGTCATAGGCAGTCTTCTGGTACTGATGGGTACTACTCTTGTGGCTATTAATCCGAAGCAATTCTTTAGTAAAGTGGGGAGGCATAATCATGGCTGATATATTACCACTGCGTTTTAGAATGCTTCATTATATTTCCACTGTTGAGAAAACCTCTGTTGATCAGATTATGAAGGCATTGGAACCAGAATATGGCTTGGAAAAACAGTTTAAGAAAGAAGTCTTAATGGAGCATTTCTTGGACATGAAAGCAAACCTGATCATTGAGGATAATGATGTGGTATTTGACGATAAGGGAGAATTGCTCATTTACTACTCCATCAACGATGAAGGCAGAAGACTTCTCGAAAAATATCTTCCCAAACGTTGGAATCAGCCAAGTTTTCTTTAAGGGATGGAGACATTATGAGTACAGAAACCAGTAGTATCTTAGAAAGAAAAGCGAGAATTTTCAATGTCCAGAAATATTCTATCTATGATGGTCCGGGTGTTAGAACCTTAATTTTCTTCAAAGGGTGTCCCCTGAGATGCCTTTGGTGTTCTAATCCCGAGGGACTTGAACGAAACTATCAGGTCATGTTCCAAGAAGATTTGTGCATTGACTGTGGCAACTGTATTCCTGTTTGTCCCGTTCACATACATTATTATTTCCTGGATGAAGAAAACGGGCAACTACCAACCAAGAGCGAAAGACCCAAGCATAAACTAAACAGAGACATTGACTGTGTAGGTTGTCGAAAGTGCGAATCTGTTTGTCCGAAACGGACACTGTCCATAGTTGGTACGGAAAAAACTATTTCCGAAGTCCTGGAAATCATCCAACAAGATGTGCCCTTCTACTTTAGTTCAGGTGGAGGAGTCACTCTTGGGGGAGGCGAAGTCACCGCTCAGCCGGATTTTGCCATCAACCTGTTGATGGAATGCCAACGTTTGGGAATTCACACAGCCATTGAAACCTCTGGATATGCAAAACTGGATTCCCTGCTCATGATGGCCCAGTTTACTAATTTATTTCTGTATGATATTAAACAAATTAACTCTGAGCGGCATTATGAACTCACGGGAGTCCGCAATGAACGTATTCTGGAGAACTTAACGGAACTCATCCGCCGTGGGTTTACTGTCAAAGTCAGGATGCCCCTCATCAAGGGATTGAATGATAGTGAAGACACTATCTGCAGAACTTTGGAATATTTACAATCCTTTAAAAGCTATAAAAATTTTCAGGGCATTGACTTGCTTCCTTATCATAAATTGGGCATCAACAAGTACAAGCAATTGGACATGTTGTACACCATCACCGAAGATTTGAGCTTCAAAGAAGAAGAGTTGGATAAGATTGAAGAGTTCATTAAAGATTATGACGTACAGGTCGAAGTCATTAGACATTAATTAGCTATATACCGGACGGAGGGATTTGATGAGTGTAGTCGATGAATTTGATAGAAAACGTATTATCCAGGAATCTGTGCCTGGCAAGCAAGTCACGCTGGCTCACATCATAGCTTCACCCGTACAAGAAATATATGAACGACTCGGAATTGAAGAACAGGGATCTATTGGCATTTTAACCCTCACTCCGAGTGAAACGGCAATTATAGCAGCGGATGTTGCCACAAAGACCTCTGATGTCGAGATCGGTTTCCTTGATCGCTTTACAGGATCACTGGTTATATCCGGTGATGTGGCAAGTGTCGAAGTAGCCATGATTGCCATTAATGACACCTTGGAAAAGCTGTTGGGCTTCACGCCTGCCAAGATTACACGCACATGAAGAAACGAATTATGCTCGTCGGACCAACCCAATCTGGCAAATCCACCCTGACCAATGTATTAAATGATTCCACTAGGCCATTGAAAAAGACCCAGGACGTTATTTATGGGATAAATACTATTGATACACCAGGCTCCTATATTGAAAACGCTTCGATGTACAAATACCTGATAGCAACAGCACAAACCGCATCTCATGTGCTCATGCTTGTTGATCAATCTAGGCTCACCGAAGTCTATCCACCCGGTTTTGCCAAAACGTTTACGTGTCCCGTCATTGGAGTGATTACCAAACTTGATTTAGCTTCGGAAAATGCCAATTTGTGTATTCAACAGTTAAAAAGAATTAGGATTATAGAACCTTACTTCTGGATTTCTTTAAAAGAAAATACGGGCGTGGAAGCCTTGAAACAATATTTGCTTGGAAAACAAGAAACATTTGAAAAATAATGAAGTTCTTCATATAGATATATTCGTTTTGTTTTGGTTAGCAGATTTTAGGAAGGGTAGGTGAGGCAATGAAATTCATTACCGAAATGGAATTGCGAGAATTATATAAGACAGAACCCTTTGCTACTTATGTTCTGGAACCAGATACTAAGATCACACCAGGAGCCCACCAATTTCTTGTGGACAGACGAGTCACACTTGAACAAGCGCAGTGTAGTGTCGGCAAGAAATCAAACATCAAGACGCATCAGGCACAAGTAAGGGGAAACTGGTGTACCTTGAGATTGCGTAGAAGGATGGACTGTATAGAATCTTTATTTCTCCTAGTAACCGCAGAACTTTTACATTCTAGTGATGTTGTCTGGTCAGAAGAAGTCATGGCGCTGGGCAAATGCTTCCAGAACGTGCGAAACTCTGAAAAGGAACAGATAGCCCCGGACAAGATCCAATTTTGGGGATGGTCGGAAGAAGAAATCAAAAATCGATCCGATAATCTGGAGAAATTCGTTGACATCAGTGAGTTTCACGTGGGATTGGAAAATGGAAAAGAGATTGCCCTGTTAAATCACTTACGTGCCTCTCTCCGAGAGGTCGAACCAGCCCTTTTGGAAACCTATTGGAATGAGGAGCAGCAAGTCTGTTCACGGCAAGACCTGATTGATACGGTCAATTTGATCATTAACATAGTCTGCATGATGATGTGGAAGTGTCTGGGAGGTCAAAAATGGAAACGGTAAATTCAGCGTTTGAATACTGCGATCAACTTGTTCGTGATTTTGAGAAAGTCATCACAACCCCCATATTGAATAAATCCTCCGTTTATTACACCGGTGTTGACCTGGGAACAGCTTATATTGTACTAGCAGTCCTTGATGAGAATTATCAGCCTGTTGCCGGCGCCTATCGTTTTGCCAGTGTTGTCAAAGATGGCATGGTGGTTGATTATATCGGTGCGATTCGCATAGTCAGAGAATTAAAACAAGAGCTCGAAGAAAAACTGGGCGCAGAACTGATCTATGCAGCAGCCGCGCTTCCTCCCGGAACAGTTACCCTTGACTCAGGAGCTATTAAACATGTCGTACAGGGGGCTGGTTTTGAAGTCACCAACGTATTGGATGAACCGACGGCTGCCAATGCCGTACTTAAGATTAAAGACGGTGCAATTGTTGATATTGGTGGCGGCACCACGGGGATTGCCATCCTGAAAGACGGCAAAGTGATTTATGTCGCCGATGAGCCCACCGGTGGCACTCATTTTTCTCTCGTCATTGCCGGTGCCTATAAAATGAGTTTTGAAGACGCGGATCTTTATAAGCGGGATTTCAAAAATCATCGGGAATTGATTACCGTAGTAAGACCTGTGATTGAAAAAGTCTCATCCATTATCAGTCGCCACATACGTGAATACCCAGTTGAAGAAATCTATCTAGTCGGTGGAACCTGTTGCCTGAATGGAATCGAAGATATAATCAGCAAACAAACCAACCTTCCTACGTATAAACCTCAAAACCCCATGTTTGTAACCCCTTTGGGTATTGCCCTTAACTGTACACAGGAAATCCTTTAGACAGGAGTGATGTTTATACATGGACTATCGAATTATAAAATCCCCTTCCGGTGGGACTATGGATATTCTCTTTCGGCGCAAAGGCTCTGCTGCAACGATTCCTATCGAGAACTATGATGCTGTAGGTTTGGTTCAGGGGAAGTTGATTGATATGGTTTTTGCTGCTGATATCGCAGAAAAAGCGGCCGGGGTAGTGGTGGAAGACATTAAAGGTCATTGCCCGCAGAATTTGATTATGATTGCTATCTTCGGAGATACTGCGTCGGTGGAAGCCGCTATTCAAGAGATCCAATATAAATTGAATGATCCAAAAACAGGTGAGCTTCGATGATAGCAGCAATAGTGATGAATAGTATATGGTCAACAAGAAAAGCCGATTCCCTCATAGGACTGAAATTCGTGTCGGTGGAAGTCCTTGGCGGTATTGATGCTGGACGTCTTCTGATCGCTGCCGATACCATCGGTGCCGGCGTTGGCGAACGAGTGCTTGTCTGTAATGGCAGCTCAGCCCGCAAAATGTTAGGTCGAGAGGATGTACCGATTGATGCCGTCATTATCGGAATCATTGACGAAGACTGCAAGTTATAGAGAAAAACTGGAGGTGGGGAACATTGGATCTACTGAAAATAATCAAGGATGCAGGGGTTATTGGGGCAGGTGGAGCTGGATTTCCAACTCACGCTAAACTAACTTCCAAAGCTGAGTATCTATTGCTTAATGGAGCTGAATGCGAACCCCTGCTCAGAGTGGATCAGCAATTAATGGAGCAGTTTCCTGATCAAATCATCAGAGGAATGGAAGCAGCGGGAAGATATATCGAAGCTCGCAAAACCATTATTGGTATCAAGGGCAAACACAAAGAGGTCATTGCCCTCATGCGTGAAAGAATTGCTGCTCTGGGACTTTCAGATTACATGGAAGTAATAGAACTTCGAGATATCTATCCTGCTGGTGACGAACAGGTTCTGGTTCATGAACTAACTCAAAGAATTGTTCCAGAAGCATCCATTCCTTTGAAAGTGGGCTGTGTGGTTATCAATTCGGAAACTGCGCTGAATATATGGAATGCTATGGCCGGGAACCCTGTCACGGAAACGTACATCACCATTGCCGGAGATATTCCTCAACGTATGACCGTTAAAGTACCTGTGGGCGTGTCCATCCGGGATGTTATAGGACAATGTGGTGTGGGAAATATAGATGACTATGCCGTTATCGACGGTGGTCCCATGATGGGATCTATCATGAATAACGTCGATGGGTATATCACTAAAAAGAGCAAAGGTTATGTACTGCTCAAAAAAGATCACTTTCTCATCCGGAAAAAATCGGTGAGCCTCGATCGAGCAAGAGTAATAGGCAAAACCGCCTGTGAACAATGTCGCATGTGTACTGATCTGTGTCCTCGTTTTCTCCTAGGACACAATATGCAACCCCATAAAGTCATGCGTGCTCTGAGCTACAATCTAGAGGACGTCAAGGAACAACAAATTGCCCAATTATGTTGTGAATGCAATGCCTGCGAATTATTCTCTTGCCCGGTAGGTCTTCATCCGAAATCTGTCAATGTTTTTTATAAGCAAAAGCTGGCAGAACAAGGTATTAAATATCAGCCGATACAGATGGACCTCCAAGCGAGGTCGGCCAGAGAATATCGCCTTATTCCTAGCAAACGTCTAGTCATTAAAATTGGTTTAACAGCTTTTGATAAACCAGCCCCCATGACCCAGGTCGAATTTCGACCTGAATACATCCGGATCGCTCTACGACAGCACATCGGAGCACTGGCAATACCTGTCGTCGCCATCGGCGAACAGGTGAGAGTCGGGCAAATGATCGGTAAAATTCCGGACAATAGTCTTGGAGCTGCCGTTCACTCTAGCTTCGATGGGACTGTGATAGAGATCAAGGATAATTTTATTGTGATAAAGGTGGGTTCGTATGTATAGTGCAATCGGTATGATTGAGCTTACGAGTATTGCTAGAGGAATCTATGCGACAGACGTGATGCTTAAAACAGCCTACGTTGAAGTGGTCAGTGCAACCCCCGTCTGTCCTGGAAAATATATCGCCATCATCAAAGGAGACGTTGCGGCTGTAGAAAGCTCTATCAGCGTAGGTGTAGAAATAGCAGGAGAATATCTGGTAGATAGCTTTATCCTCGCCAATGTTCATCAGGCCGTTTTTCCGGCTATCACGGCCACAACCATGCCCGATGGAATCGGGGCTCTGGGAATCATGGAATGCTTTTCCCTAGCATCTATGATCATGGCAGCGGATGCGGCACTTAAAGCCGCTGATGTACAGGCTTTAGAACTGCGTTTGGGCAGTGGGTTGGGTGGCAAAGCCTACTTCACCTTCACCGGAGATGTTGGCTCTGTGGAAGCAGGTATTGAAGCTGGGAAAGCCATTGCTATCGAAAGAGGCTTGTTAGTCGATGCAGAAGTAATTCCTTCGCCGTCTGACAGATTGTGGGCATCGTTATTCTAACTATAATCACAGGCTTAGACGATTGAAAGGAGGTGCGACTTTGAAAAAACTTGTTTGTGCAGACGAGGTAAAAGCAGCAGCAGAAAAGGGGCAAAAACTATTCTGCGTAGACGGCAATACGATCATTACACCGGCAGCTAAGGATCTGGCTAAACAACTGGGTGTGGAATTTACAGCAAGCTTATCTGCTGCAGGAAATCACACAGTTAAAGACAGTGTTCTAGCGAAGAGAGATAACCGGGAAAACGAGATTGACCCAGATATGATCTACCAAGTTGTAAAAGCAGTATTGGCCAACAGACTCCTGGAAAATATCTCTGCTCTATCTCCAGAAACACCCTTTCGTGCAGATTGTGAACCGAAAAGTGGACTGAAAATTGTACGCGGCAGGACAGTGAAACTCGAGACCTTTGACACGGGCGATTCCAGCACGAACGTAGCTTATCGTGAAGTGGTTAGTAAAGATAATTCCCAAATGAGTGCAGGCTTTTTGACCATTGAAAAATCCAGCTTTGAGTGGGAATTGTGCTATGAAGAGATTGATATTGTTCTCGAGGGAAGCCTGTCCATCACTATTAATGGGGAGACTTATCACGCTTACCAGGGAGATGTCCTCTTCGTACCCAAAGGTTCCAAAGTAACCTGGAGTTCGGCTGAGTATGTCAAACTCTTTTACGTAACTTACCCGGCAAACTGGGCTGATCTTATGGCACAACAATAGGAGGGTAAGTTATGCAGGCTCTTGGTCTAATTGAGACACTAGGACTCCTTCCGGCAATTGAATGTGCAGATGTCATGCTCAAAACGGCACAAGTGGAACTTGTGGCGAAAACCTTTGTAGGTGGTGGTCTCGTAACAATTGTTGTAACTGGTGATGTGGGAGCCGTTCAAGCCGCCGTGGAAGCAGGTGTCACAGCGGTTGAAAAGATTGGTCACTTGTCATTGGTTGCTCACCATATAATTTCTAGACCGCATGATGAGATTGAAAACATGGTCGTTGGAAGGGTAAATCCCGCTGAGGAGCAACCAAGTCCAGCAAATCAGGAGAAATCAAGTTTTCTTCCAGACTCTGAACTAACCACTAACCTAAATTATCCCTTGCTAAACCAGGACACAGCAGTAGAACTGGCCAAGACCACAAAGGAAAGCACTCACTCGGCGCAAACAACACTGAAGCAACTCCGCAAAGAGGGAGTTGATGCTTTCGTACAGGAATTCGGACTTGAAAAAAGCTTAGACGTCCTGAAGTCGTTTTCCGTAGTAAAACTTCGGAATCTGGCAAGAGAGTACAAGGAACTTGGCGTCGCAGGTAGAGCTATATCTAAAGCAAACAAAGAATTAATTATCCAGAAGCTGAAGGGATATTACGAACGGGGGAGTGAAATGTAACTTAAAAGATCTTTAAAAATAAGCAAAGACAGTGTAGAAAGGAATAGTAAATTGGAAAATTTCGATTATGATTTACAATCCGTGCAAGAGACCAGAGATCTTGCCCGTCAGGCCAAACTGGCACAAACTCAACTTGCAAAATTTAATGGCGAGCAGATTGATAAAATCATTCGTAATATGGTGAAAGTAGCTGAGGAGAATGCCGCTGCTCTAGCTAAACTAGCGGTGGAAGAAACAGGATTTGGCAAAGTGGAAGATAAAATCTTCAAAAATCATTTTGCTTCCACAGAACTCTATGAATTCATCAAACCCATGCAAACTATCGGAGTCATTAAAGACGATAAGC
>DHJG01000033.1:1914-7802 GCA_002404215.1 Desulfosporosinus sp. UBA4726 | reverse complement strand
ATAAAGAGCTTGCTTTTCAAGGTGGAGAAAAAGCAGACAGGGCAGCAGAGTTAGTTATTGCTAATAAAGAGCTTGCCTTTCAAGGCGGAGAAAAAGCAGACAGGGCAGCAGAGTTAGTTATTGCTAATAAAGAGCTTGCTTTTCAAGGCGGAGAGAAAGCAGACAGGGCAGCAGAGTTAGTTATTGCTAATAAAGAGCTTGCCTTTCAAAACGAAGAGAAAGCAGACAGGGCAGCAGAGTTTATTACTGAGCGTCAACGTAGACTGTTTGAAGAAAAAATGGCTCGCCTAGACCGATTGAACCTTGTGGGGCAAATGGCGGCGGGGATCGCGCATGAAATAAGGAATCCCATGACCACGGTGCGTGGTTATCTCCAACTGTTGGGGGCAAAACCTTGGCATGCAACTCAAAATCCTACCTTCGACCTGATGATTTCGGAACTGGATCGGGCAAACGCGATTATTACAGAATTCCTCTCACTGGCTCAAACAAAACCCACGGAATTAAAATTCCAAGACCTTAACGACATTCTAAATAATTTGTATCCTCTTTTAGAATCAGACACATTTAGCCAAAATAAACAGATTTTCTTCATTCCGGGGGAGATTCCCAACCTGGAACTCAATGGAAATGAAATCATCCAACTGGTTCTTAATTTAACCCGCAATGGATTAGAAGCAATGCTGGAAAAAGGCTGTTTAAATATTAAAAGTTATGTAGAAGATGGCAAGGTAGTACTTGCCATTGAGGATGAAGGATGTGGTATTTCACCAGAAAATCTTCGTAAGATAGGAACACCCTTCTTCACTACTAAAGATAGTGGCACAGGCTTGGGTCTGGCAACATGTTACAAGATTGCAGAATCTCATAACGCCAAGATCCATATCGATTCTAGTTCTAGAGGGACAACATTCTTTATATTTTTTCCCATTCCTGAAATGATCGCTTGACCCCGAGGGACCGAAAGCTTCAACACAATAAAGGGTGTCCTTATAACTAGGACACCCTTTATTGATGTCGAATAATATGTTATTATCCACTGTTAGTCTTGCAGGTAGAGATGCCCAACACAGCACTGAGTGGACAATAACGAATTACACCCGTAATAAGCGGTGCTAAGCCAACTATGCCCCACCAATTCCTATAGTACAGACCGATTAAAAGGATGGTTGAGCCAAGTGCAATCCTAATAATTCGTTCGGTTCCCCCAACATTACATTTCACTTGAAATCACCTCTGCACTATTTTGTCCAGCATTGAGGTAAATAACCTGAATGTTACTCTAGGGATCTTTTGTTCGCTTTCCAAGATTGGGCATACTCTTCAAACGTCTTTTGGACGGTTTCACCAATTTGGCTATAAGCTTCGTCATGCAAGTTGGCTAGAGAGGTTCGAATGGACCATTCCGGCCCGCCAAAGCCACCGCCGTTGAGGAGTACGATAGACGATTCCTCAGCTAGACGAAAAAGGATGTCGGTGGGCTCATAGTTCGCTTGGAGATAATCTCCGAATTCGTCACCGTACTTTATTTTTGCCCATACTAATAAATCGATTTGACTATAATATGCGGCGTCATAGGGATCAATGCGCAACTCGAGTCCGAAGCCCTCGTATAATAGCTCTTGTCGATGATGACAGATTCCCTGGGTCAATTTCTTGTAACGGTTCTTTAGATCAAGTAACGCTAAGAGAGCAAAAAGACCCATTTGTACTTGCTGAGGTGTCGATAAACCGGCTGTATGATTCAGAGCAACTTGACGGCTGTCGGCCACCATCCGATCAATGAAACGAATTCGTTCAGGATGCAAAGTAAGTGTTCCATAGCGCTTCGTCAAGGCCGCCGCTTTTTCGAGGGGCAGTTCTTTCAGCAATTGATCATAGACATTGTCTTGATGAAGGGCGATGACCCCTAGACGCCAACCCGTAGCCCCGAAATATTTGGAAAATGAGTAAACTCCCAGCGTGTTAAACGGTAAATCAGCCATGAGCGAACGGAAGTTATCGACAAACGTGCCATAGACGTCATCTGTAATGATCATTAATTTTGGATTGTGCTTTTTAACCACCTTGATTAGATGGTTTTGAGACTCTGTTTTTATGGCGATAGAGGGTGGGTTGCTCGGGTTAACAACAAATAAGGCTTTGATACTAGGATCCATTAGTTTATCAATCTCTGCATTAGGATATTGCCAGATATTTAGGCCTTGTTCATTCATTTCTATAGCTTTAACTCTGATAACCTCAAAATTATAGCGTGATAAATGCGGAATTTCGAGATAAGGGGCAAAGGTTGGCACCATGAGTGCAATTTTGTCTCCAACCGCTAGTAACTGATTCGCAATCAGGGAGTCGAAAATGTAACACATGGCTGCAGTACCACCTTCAACAGCGAACAAGTCGTATTTGCCGGGTGGAGAATCGCTATGACACATTTCCTGTATAAGATAAGCGTGAACAACCTGTTCAAGGTGCACGAGCATGCGATCCGGTACTGGGTAGTTATCACCAACGATCCCATCCACGAGTTCGTGTATCCAAGCATCGGGCTTAAATCCGAGATTCATGGAGCCATAATTAAGGATATCCTCGAGGAAGTCGCTGCCGGGTGCAGTGTGATGTTCCTCAAGGTAGTCCTTGAATCGTGCTGCGATTCCTTCTCTGTTCGGCATGCCTGCTAGATCCTTATCCTTCCATACGCGACGAGTTTCCTGCATAGCAAATTGGCCTAGAGTAAAGAAGGCTTCGCGTGGCGTTGCCGCAACCCAGTTTGGGTTGCCTCTTCCGGCATTGAGCATTGACCATAGACTTGTATCTCCATGTTTATTGGCGAGGCTAATTAATTTGTTTTTAAGTTCAAAAGGGCTCAGCTGCTCATAAGTGCGTTCCATCTCCCGGCGAAGGGTATTATCGTTATTGATAGTTATCATTCCTTTCAGAACTTAAATGGCAAATCCAGCGTTCTAGCTTAGGCGAAATAAAGGCATTAAAGGTACTCTGCGCTGTACGTGAAGCATTTATTCACTTCTTTGCTCACAATGGATTATAATAGGCAATGGACAGCGTTTAATAAGGGCTTTTAAATAGCCTACGGAAAGAAGATTTTCGTCGTGAGTTATATTAAACAGGGCACGGTTTCCTTTCGCGATGCTATCCTCGCTTTATTTGCCGGGGGGTTTAATACCTTTGCCATTTTGTACAACATACAACCTTTGATGCCGGAGTTCTCCAGGGACTTCCACATTTCTCCGACTATGGCCAGTCTGTCATTATCCATGACAACAATTGCAATGGCTGTAAGTATGCTTTTTGTTGGTTCTCTGTCTGATGCTTGGGGGCGAAAGTCCGTGATGACTTTTTCCTTGTTTGCGGCATCTGTGCTAGCCCTTCTAACTGCGGCTAGTCCTAACTTTCATTTTCTGCTAGTAATCAGAGTCATTCAAGGCATTGTTTTGGCCGGACTGCCTGCCATAGCAATGACGTACTTGAGCGAAGAAATCGAACCAAGTAGCTTAGGCATCGTAATGGGGATATATATCAGCGGAAACTCCGTTGGGGGTATGGGTGGACGGATCATTAGTGGAATAGTGACGGACTTTTTCAACTGGCGCGTAGCCATCGCCGCAATCGGTGCCTTGAGTCTAATTGCTACTTTATTGTTTTGGTTTAAACTTCCCCCATCTAGAAATTTTGAACGGCAGCCATTAAAAATCAGTAAAATAGCAGAATCGTTACTCTCCCAATGCAAGGATCGTAATTTACTTAGCGTATATGGTTTGGGATTTTTGTTGATGGGCAGTTTTGTGACTTTATACAATTATATCGGCTATCAGTTGCTTGCACCACCATACTCGTTGAGTCAATCGTTGGTAGGCTCGATTTTCTTTGTCTATATAATGGGAACGTTTAGTTCTACCTGGATGGGTCGACTCGCGGACCGATACGCACGACACAAAGTGATGTGGATGGCCCTAGCGATCATTTTAATAGGGGTTACCATTACTCTGAGTAGTAGTTTGTGGTTAAAAATCATCGGTATTGCCATTTTCACCTTCGGTTTCTTTGGCGGTCATTCTGTTGCTAGTAGTTGGGTCGGTCGGCTCGCTACAAACCGTAAAGCCCAGGCATCGTCGCTTTATCTATTTTTCTATTATGTTGGATCAAGTGTCGGAGGGACACTGGGGGGAATATTTTGGAGTAATTTTGGTTGGGCTGGGGTGGTCGGGTTGATTGTATTTTTCCTAGTTACCGCCTTCTTACTATCGATACGACTTTCTTCGGTCGATTACTCATAAATAAATTAATCTCGTCAGAAGGCATATGTTTTAACACCTAAGAGATTGATACCAGTAATATTCTAAGTAGAGGCGGTATCGAATGGAGGAACAGTTTATTAGAAGAATTGAGAAAATATACACTTTAAGTGAGTAAAAGACATAATGAGCAAGCAATAAAAAGCAAAGCACCAGCGTCCTTAAAAATGCTGGTGCTTTACGTAATCGTAATTATAGGTCTTAATAAAGGGATGTATTTTCACACCACGTTTTTAATCCATTCTATAAAAGAGGCTACATTATAAAATGCGAATGCGGGATTCATAGCTAAAACTTTTTTAACCTGTACAGTTTCAGCCCAAAGCGCACTAATGGATAAAACACCGGTTTCTTTAGCGGCTTTCACATCATAGGCAATGTCACCCACATAGGCTACTTCTTCCGGGGAATATTGCCAAAGATTCAGTACCTGTTTGATATGCTCGGGTTTACTGGCTCGGTATTCTGACCCAGTAATAATCATTTCAAAGAATTGCTTTAACCCCGAATGTTTTAAGGATATTTCCATGCTTCCAGCGCCCTTACCGGATACAAGGGCTAACTTGATCTTCCGCTCTTTTAACAGAGTCAGGGCCTCTACGATACCGGGAAAGGGATCGGCATATTGTGAATGAATTCGATTATACTCGTCTAGATAAAACTGCAGACTCTCTCTCCAAGTATCGGGATACAGCTTTTTAAAGATCCCTTCCTCTGAAGGTCCAAATAAAGATGATAACTCTTGGTCATCGTAAACGCGTCCACTAAATTTCAACAGTGTACTATGGAGGCTGCTACGAACTACTGGCAGTGAATTAATCAATGTCCCGTCGAGATCAAATATAAACCCTCTAAGTTTCATTTCCTACCCTACCCCCTTTATGAGCATGTTATTGTAATACATTATAAACTACATCATTCTATTTCTATATCGTACGCGGGAAAGTTAACAAAGAAAGTTGGATCCAAAAAGTCGTTAGTAATGTTTATCAGGATGGCAGATTATTAATCTTTTTGACGAGCATCATTGTGGGATTCTTTCGGTCTTTATCATAAAGTGCTATTATGGACTGAAAGCTGGTTTAACCTTAGAAAAAATACAATATAAGAAAGGAGAAACTAGCATGTATTTAATACCATTGCCACGCAAGATTATCGCACAGGATGGATTATTTTTGATAGACCACTATACGGCCATTGTGTTAGATGTAGAACAAGATGACAATGATTTAGAAACAGCAAAGCTGTTACAGCAGGAAATTAAAAAGGTTATTGCCATAACGTTACCCATTAAAAAAGTGCTACGAGGTGCAGGTAATATTCAGAATAACTGCATTTACTTTCAATATAACAATATGGAGGCCAGACCTGAAGCTTATCGGCTGACTGTAAGACCAGATGAAATTACCATTTCCGCTTGTTCGAACCGCGGCTTCTTGTATGGGGTAGCCACGCTGATTCAGCTATGCAAGATATCTCGTGGGGAATTCGGCTGTGTGGATATAGTTGATGAACCATCTTATACAAACAGAGGCTATATGCTTGATGTTAGCCGCGGAAGGGTGCCCACTATGGACA
>DHJG01000033.1:949-1692 GCA_002404215.1 Desulfosporosinus sp. UBA4726 | reverse complement strand
GAGATTTGGTCGCAGACGGATCCTTTTACCCCGGAGGATATTTTGGAGTTGGATCGTTACTGTAATATAAGAGGCATTGAGCTGGTACCCTGCATAGCTACTTTTGGACATTTGTATGATTTACTTCGTTCAGAGACCTTTGGTAAATACAGAGAAATGGACACCGGGCCGGGGGAAACGTTTACTTGGTATCACCGCATGAGACACCATATCATCAACGTGTCCGACCCTGGAAGCTTTACGCTTATTAAGGGCATTCTTGACCAATATATGCCCCTGTTTCGCAGTAATAAAATAAATATCTGTTGTGACGAAACATTTGATTTGGGCAAAGGTAAAAGTGCTTCAATGGCACAGAAAATGAATTACGGAGAAATGTATCTTTTTTATGTCAACCAGTTAGTGGAATATCTTCAAAGCAAGGGGAAAGAGGTCATGATTTGGGGGGATATTGTGAAGAGCCATCCCGAACATTTGGGTAAACTGAATGCACAGGTTACCTGCCTCAACTGGTATTACGATTATGGTGCTAAAGAAGAAAATGTTAAAATCTTCTCCGATCATGATTTCAAGCAGTATGTATGTCCTAGCGTATCCGGTTACAGTCGTTTGGTGAATGCTTATGACATGAGTTTTACCAACATCAGGGAGATGGCAAAGTTGGGTAATCAGTACCATGCCATAGGATTTTTGAATACCGACTGGGGAGATTGCGGCCACATTAACATGCCGTCTCTTGCCAT
>DHJG01000033.1:0-771 GCA_002404215.1 Desulfosporosinus sp. UBA4726 | reverse complement strand
GGTAATTTTCAATGGCCTCAAACAAAATAATATGGGTTCCTATGCAGACCGTCAAGAGGAAATGTTGGAGTATTATCTTGCTGCTCGTGGTGTATCCTTGATGCAGAGATTGACATTGGTCATTAAAGAACGTGAGTATGGGCAGGATGTACATCCACTAGATACTCCATATGAACTAGCGGCTAAGTTAGAGTACTGGCTGATGGATTACTGTAACTCGTGGAGGACTGGTAGTCGCGAGAGTGAATTGTATCGAATAAAAGAATTCTTTGGGCAAATCTGTGCCATCCTCAGAAAATATGATGCAAAGCTTCACAATTGATGAAAATCTATCGCAAAGATTTCTTAAATGAAATCATTGAAATTCGTGTGTTGGAGTGCTACAATTATATAAACCGTTGAAGGGGAAGTAAAACCGCAAAACCAACCTCACAGAGAGTCGAGTAAGGTGGAAACTTGACAGGTAACGGAGCGAGTAAATGGGCCTCAGAGGGTGGAACGAAAAAGCTTAGGCTTTAGTAGCGACCAACGCAAAGCCAGCGTTATTGGGCTAAGGGTGTGTTGGCACTCTGCATGAGAGGATGCATCTATTTTTATGCATCAATTAAGGTGGTACCGCAGATTAACGTCTGTCCTTATCTAAGGATAGGCGTTTATTTTATGCCCACGCTTCGTTCTATTTTCATGACTGCGGATGAATGGGACGTGCAGAGAAGGAACCCCGCAAATTAATAAATTTGAGGGAGGCTGTTATTATGAACGATTTAAGAT
>DHJG01000030.1:8632-9104 GCA_002404215.1 Desulfosporosinus sp. UBA4726 | reverse complement strand
TCGTCGGCAGCGTCAGA
This sequence comes from Desulfosporosinus sp. UBA4726, assembly GCA_002404215.1. Taxonomy (GTDB): domain Bacteria; phylum Bacillota; class Desulfitobacteriia; order Desulfitobacteriales; family Desulfitobacteriaceae; genus Desulfosporosinus. The sequence continues at coordinate 9,087 of DHJG01000030.1, read as the reverse complement.
TGTGTATAAGAGACAGCCGTAGTATGCCTCCTCGAATTGTCGCGAGACTGGCGTGTCATTACCTAAGAGTGGACTGTCCTCCATCTGTTTTTTAGTCATATTGACGGTGATATATTGCTCTTCTTTATTCACGGCGACCAGTGCATGCGGAGGGATCAATACCTGCTTGCCCGTAAGCCAGTTTCCTGTGTCGGCGATCAAGTAGCGAATCGTCCAGTTGTGGTCATCAAAGTAGAATTCATTGACCTGCCCTATCTCCCCATCTAGGCTGTGCAATTTGTAACTCTTTAGTGTTTTGGCTTTGTTTAGCATAATAGCGTTCCCTTCTTTCACTCTTGTTTTAGTTTCTTTTTGTTAAACTATTCATTTGAGTGTTTGCGATAAAATGGAAGTTAAGCAAATGGGCTCCAAAAGTTAGTTGGAACACAACATCCGTTGGCTAAAGCGCCCTCCTC
>DHJG01000030.1:7223-8417 GCA_002404215.1 Desulfosporosinus sp. UBA4726 | reverse complement strand
TACCAAGAAGCCATAAGATCCCTAGAATAACGACGATTGTCCATAACATACATTATCATCCTTCCTTTACTATGGTTGCTCAGCAAGTTCTACTTGCCGGAAGAAAAAATGAGGTACAGAATGCTTTTTTCTTCTGCTTAGAATGATAACAGAAAAAAATGCCATTTTTATGACATTTTTCTTGTATTAAGGAGCTATTCTATTAGCTATATACCTGAAAATCATTTGCTTTAGCAGGGCTTCACATCACCTCTGCAGAGTTCACCCTTGATGGATGCACTACCTTCCAGGTGTTGAGCTACGAGTTACCTTCTTAAAATAGATGAAAAACGGCCCAGTTTCCAAGATAGCCACCGCGGAGGTGTCAAATGTATGGAAACCGGTCATTAATATTCACCACTCCATACTAATGCCCCTATGTCGATTATTACTCCTTTGTTTCCCGTGTCACTCTTCAAATTCCTCCACCCTCATCCCACTTGTCAACTCAAAAACAAAATGCGCTGGTGTGAGAATTTCTATCTTCTCAACCAACGCATTAAATATTTCTTCATCGAACTCTGCAAGCAACGAATCCCTGCTGTTTATCGTCTCTAGGATTTGGTCAAACCTTTGTTTCAACCCATCCTTTGATTCGATTACTCTTTCATACTCCAATCGTTTCTTCCGTACTTCCTCCAATTCTCCAGATATGCTTTTGTACTCCTCATTATAGACCTCAGCATCGACACTATTATTCACCTGAAACCGGATGAGCCTCTTCAACTCATTTTTCAATTCCTCAATCCGATTATCCAAGGATTCAGTCTCTTTGATATCTGGCTTTAGCAAAATAATGGTTTCAATATTCTCAGTCAATGTCTTGATAAAACTCTGCTTGTTTTCATAGATTCCATTGAACATCTTCACAAAGGCATTTTTTAAAACAATCTCGTCAACGGCCTTGGCACCACAAGCATCCTTCCCATCCATTATATAGGTTTTGCATTGCCAGACAACTTTCTTTGATGTATTGGTGCTGTTCCATTGCCTTCTCTTGAAAATGTTCCCGCAGTTGCCACAAAAAACTATAGCACTAAACGGATATTTGCTACTATATTTATGCCTGTCACCTACCAGATTCCCCCTGAGTAAGGCTCTGTGTTCTTTCTCATCCTGGACCTTATCAAATATCTCTTTGTCTATGATCGGCAG
>DHJG01000030.1:5206-7093 GCA_002404215.1 Desulfosporosinus sp. UBA4726 | reverse complement strand
GGTTTTCATCGATCATATACTTCTGTGACTCGCCTTTATTTTCCTTGCGTTTATGTGTGAGGAAATTAATGGTTATCGTTTTTTGTAGCAGAGCGGCTCCATAATACTTCTCATTTTCTAACATCCCGCTTATAGTTGAATCCCACCATTTCTCCTTCCCTGTAACCGTTTTAATCTTATCTTTCATCAACCCTTTGGCAATGGAATTGTAGCTTTTCCCTTCAAGGTATTCCCGGAATACCCTGCGAACTAATTCTGCTTGTTCTTCATTTATCACAAGTTCCCCATCTTTATTCTTATCATAGCCGAGAAATCTTGTGGTATTGACGAGCACTCGACCACTTTCAAACTGCCTTAGAATTCCCCATTTTGTAACATCCGACTGATTTCTACTACTATCTTGTGCCATCCCGCTAAGAATGGTAAGCAACAGTTCACCACCGGAACCAAGTGTGTCGATGTTTTCCGTTTCGAAGTAAACGGCTATTCCTTTGTCTTTCAGCTTCCTTACAAAGTGTAGACAGTCCTCAGTGTTTCGTGCGAACCTTGAGATCGATTTTGTAATAATCATATCGATTTTACCAGCCATGCAATCATTAATCATTCTTAGAAACTCAGTTCTCTTTGTTGTCGTCGTTCCTGAGATCCCGTCATCAGCATAAATATCAGCCAAATCCCAATCCGTTCTTTTACTAATGGTATCAGTATAGTGCTGTACCTGAGATTCGAAGCTCGTTTCCTGCTCTTTTAAATCTGTGCTTACCCTGCAATAAGCGGCTACCCTTTTCTTTGCACCAAGTGCGAATCCTTTAACCACCTCGACTGGTTTTACCGGAATTACTGTAACGACCTTCTTTACCGCTAAATTTGAAGCCATAAAATCCCCTCTCTTTTTTCCTTTATATTCCTTTTGTGGTGACATGATATAACTGCTTGGGACACTAATCAAGTCAAAAATGACTTTCTATTTTCATTATCTATGGCCGTAAATTCTTCTTCGGTAATCAGATTCTCCCGCTTGAGCATCAGCAATATATGCAAGCTCATCAGATAATTAATCAATTGATTTCTCCTCCCAAAATAAAAAGGCTCGCCTCGCGGCAAGCCTAAAAAATAGACACTCTTTATATAGAAGGAAAGTTACCCACACTTCGACCAATCACCCGTTATACACTCTGCACAGCCCCCAACACGAATGAGTTTGTTTTGGCAAACCGGACATTTGTTATTCTCAATTAGCCACTGCTCACAAGGCTCCATGCAATAAGACTCTCGTTTACATTCAACACATACATCTTTTATATCTTTCATCTTAGCTCGCCACCTCCGTCGGAGAGTCGCTCACTGGGTCAGTTTGGAGAGGAGCACCAACATTTACAGAAACACTGAGCTTGCCTAGTTCATGTTGAATCAACTTCAAGATTGTATCCACCGGAACACTTGGCGCAACCTTTTCCACTTCGATTTTAATCAAATTTACGACATCATCCTCGTTATACGTTGAACCCGTTATGGCAGACAACTCACCTTTAGCTTTCTTGTAAGCGCTTTCTAATAGAGTTTCCCATTGTGAGTCGGTGAAATTGAGCCCGGCTTTTGAGGCCAGTTCTTTGGCTTTCGTTAGTGCAGCGTTATATTTAGCCAAGTCTTCAGTTATACCAAACTTTTTGGCTGCTTGTACTGCAAAATTAACTGCCTCTGTGGCTATTCCAGTCGCTGTTTTGATTTGGATAGTGGAGAAATGTTGTTTAATATAAGCCACCATAAAAGCAAAAAACACTCCGATGAGTGCCACTACAATGTCCTGTAGGCCGTTGAAAATAGCTGTTTGCATGTTATTTGCCTCTTTCTTTAATTGAAGTTTAATGAGCATAACGAGAATGTCAT
>DHJG01000030.1:1685-5023 GCA_002404215.1 Desulfosporosinus sp. UBA4726 | reverse complement strand
GCCTAATTTCGACGGGTTCCACACGAATTGCCAAGGCATATGTATATGCCATGAAAAATCAAAATTCCCACACAAGGCATCGTGGGGCCACACGTGCGGTCCCCATTTTGGCGATTTCGGGCTAAAATGGGGACCTTCAAATAGTTAATTACCGCCTAGATACTTTGCCACCGCTGCAGCTGTATCGTATTTGTCCTTACCTGATAACAAGATTTCATTAGGGTGTTTGGTTTTCCCCCCACCCACGACAATCAATTGTTTGGCGGTCATCGCCTCCGCAGGAACTGACAAATCTCCACCCCTTACAAAAACCGCGCAATTACCATTCTTTGAAGCAACATCAACACCCGCCCAAAAATCATCCTTCGTATACAACAACACGGCTACTTTCAACACATCACTTCCTTCTTGCAAATCTTTAAATAATCGGTCCCAAGGAAACCCGGTCCCTGGACAGTTCGACTTATTAACACTGTCAATCCGATAATGACCGATGATATTATCGCGGGTCACGGGTATGCCTAACGTCCCAACTAACCAACGATGTAAGGCGAGTGTGGCTTGGTACTGGGCCTCCGGCATTACGTCGCCACTGTTGCCTTCGTGTTCGATGCTGACCGTATAATAGTTTGGATTCACCCCCAGAATAAGTAAGGGCCAAGCCGGTTTATTAACACCGCCATTGGCCCATGCAGGATTTTTAAGATCAACATATTGGTGGATCTCTCCGTTCTTTCCCACCCCGAAATGAGAGCTTACTTTGCTGGTAGGATTGGCAAACCATGAGTCGGTCCCCGCCAAGGTCCCTGCCATGATATGGTCCACAATAGCGATAAATTTGTATCCTTTAGGGCTACTGAAGTTCGGCGAACCCTTCCAGATAATCTTTTAACGATACCTATACTTTTAACGAAAAGTATAAATTCAGCCCAAGGGGGTGCATCTTTTAACGAAAAGGTGCAAAAAACGCAAAAAGCACCGCCTTAAACGATGCTCAATTTACCCTAAAACGCTGAAAAGTCCAGTAATACTGGGCTTTTCAGCGTATCAGTTATTTAGTTATGTTTTGTAACAACTCTATAATTAATACAAATTAATTATGCACCCGCTCTTTTTAATAAGGGGTGCATTTCATAGAAACCACAAGGCCAACATTACTGCAACCTTATTGGTAGGCTTCAAAAATGCACATTCACACATAAACAAAGCACCTTTAATGGTACTGTGATCAAAGAGTATATTCTCAACTGTAACAATATTTTCACATCTAAGACAATAACGACAATGTTTTCTCCGATAGTTCCTCACGTGTGTCTGCGTAAACGATATCTAGCATTAGTTCTGCCCTCTTTATTGCCACTTGTACATCTGATGTCATATTTTTAGAACCTTTCCACAAGCGAGGTAAAAACACGCCATCGTCACGCAATACATGATCTGCTTTCAATTTATGAAAATGTTCTCGTATCCACTTTTTCCCGCCTCTTAACTCGATTTGAATATTCTTTCCCCTTGTAAATATTTTAATCTGAGTTCCTCTAACATCTGCCTTGATACCTAGCTCCCCTGAATCGAGTATGTCTGGCGATTTGAAACAGAGATTTGGAAATGCTTTTTGTATCTCCAATAAAGGTTTATCTATTCTATCTGCAAGCATTGCTTGTAACTGCTCTATTCTTGTCCCTCTAACCTTTGGTTTTCTAGTTTTAGATAAGTCAAAACCGTCTATGCAAGCCCAATTGTTATAAGGTCTAAATCTTTCTGAGTGTTCTCCCTCGATGACGTTTGATAGATTTTCTAACCCATAAACACTTTTAATCAAAAAGGATTCCAATGTCAAAGCTGTTGGCTCATCTAAGTTTTTCGCAATAATTCTTGCTATACAACTGTAATCATATCCAGACTGAAATAATTCCCTTAACTTATTAATCTTTGGACTTTCTATTAGCGAATTGTTATATTCATTCAATTCACTTTCAGCTATTGTGCTTATGTCAAAATCAACATCATACATTTCATCTTCAGTTTGCTCAATTGAAAGCGCTTCTCTAAAATGACTCCTCAACCGGTCTCAAATCCCTTTACCTATATAAAAAGGTTTGTTGCCATTACTTGGATCAATTAATGCATATACATAATATCTCATCCTTACCAATCTCCAAACTACAATATCTTCATCGAGCTACCTATTGGGGAGCAGGCATCAAAACGCGGAAATTATACTCTAAGGATTTAGAAATCATGAATCCCTTGATTTTAATACTCTAAAGGGTGTCCTCATGGGTAAAGTAGAAATAAAAAAAGGCATAATTGCCTTTTTAGTTGATGAACAATATATGAAAAATATGACACATGGTTTAATAGAAATAATACTTATCTTCCATAGTGAATTAAATATTTTTTTCCTTAATGCTTTCGATATTTTTTCTATCAGCAATTTAAGTTCTCGTGATTGGTAGTGAGTATTTGCATTGCTAATAATATAATAGAATTTTTCTTGATATTACTTGATTTATAGTCGTTTTTTGTTCCTGTTGGTGTGAATAAGAGAAATGTTGGCTGTACCCCTTATAGCGTTCTTTTAGCCTTTGAAGAAGCATAGATATATTTGGTTCATAAGCTTTCTAGTAGTGTCAAGCAAAAAGTGGTTCTTTCCATAGTTAGTTGAATTTAGGTCTTTTTTCAAGCCGTAACAGTTTTTTCCTTAACATTTCAAAACTATTGCGACCATACATTATCCTCTTTATAACCTTAAGCTTATTTACACTGCCTTCGGCAAGTCCATTATTATATTGATATCTAATGGCATTCTTTACAGCTATAATATCCCTAGTTATGCCGTTTATAAACGAATTTATTTCGCGAATGTTTAGGCCTGCCGCCCTATGTATCCACTGTTCCATTCGTTCAACAGTTTTATCCAACAATAGTTTCTTGAATTCATTAACTATGTCTATGATCTCTTTATACCGAGGATATTGACTATTTACTCTATCTATACATTCCTTGTCCAGTCCTTTAATTTTCTCTAATTGTTTGAATAATAGCTTTATCAACAATTTGCGTTCTACCAATTCTGTATTTTCTGGCGTAATATTATTGGCACTGTAAGTAGTCTGATTTAGCCTTTTCAACCCTGCTGCGTAGTTTCTTAGTGTAGAGGAAGAGCCTTTATAACCTTCTTGACGGATTTTCGCTTCAATTTTGGTTAAGGCAAAGCCTTTGTCAATTAACACATTTATTTCAACTAGGTAGGGGTCCAGGATACTTTTTCTCTTAACATTATAACTTCCATGAATTGCCGTTATAGTTTCACTTAAATATCGTGTAATCGTCTG
>DHJG01000030.1:0-1536 GCA_002404215.1 Desulfosporosinus sp. UBA4726 | reverse complement strand
TATAGAGAACTTCTCCAAATGCATAGTCTTAACGGCCTTTATTAGTTCCTGCTTTCTTAAGACTTTTTGCTCATGTGATAGCTCCATATTGCTTTTTACATACAGGTCCCGTTCTACCTTGCTCATTCCCATCAATTTTTCCAGTGTCCGAATATCAATATTGAGCTGTTTGCAAAGCTGTGTTTTGCTAAAACCCTCTGCGAGCATTGAAAATGCTCGGTTTGACTTTTCTTCTAATGTTAGCTTTTTGTTAGTTACAGATACTTCCGACGTTGCCGTCACATTAACCTGAGGCTTTTCAGGCACCTTAATAAGTATTTTCGCTTTAAAATAGTTCATGAGAAACTCTTTACAATACGAAGTTAAATTCTTAAGTAGATGAAATCTATCACTTACCTGCACAGCCTCGGGATGTGCTGTTTTAATTGCATTGTGGTATGTAATCGAACCGTCTCTAGAAACGACTTTAAGGTTCGGAAAGGTCTTTAACCATTCTACAACATCCTTGCATTCTCTTGATGGAATTAAATCAATGACACGGTGAGTTTCGATATCAACCATGATTGTTCCATAGGATTCCCTTTTCTTAATTGCAAAGTCATCAATGCAAACCATAGAAACTGATTCCCGATCAATTATTGGTGTACCTTTTTTTTAAGAGATTACAAATAGTACTTTTACCTACTTTTGCAACCCTCGTATTTAGTATTGATGATGCTGTAAGAGAGCTTACGTTCATGGATAAATTTATTATTTCATCCTCCAGGCGCTTTGTCTTCTTGGCCTTAGACTGAAGGAATTCAAACGTTTCCGCAAACGTTGTATGGTCACAGTCTGAATTGTGACAAAACATCTTTCTGTTGCTAAGAATTATAATTACTTTCATTTTCTGCATCGGTAAGTCTTGAAAACTTCTGTCATAATGGGAATGAATCTTTGATGAAGGTTGTCCACAAAAAGGACAGACAACTTCTTCTCTTATTGACACAACTCTAATATAAATCGTATCGTCAATTAACTTATGACTGACGTACTCTAAATTCCGATTTAATAACTTGATAAATTCATCCATAGAATAGCCTCGTTTCAATATCTCTGACTATTCAATTATATTATAATTCAGTATTATTTTCAACTAACAATGGAAAGAACCCAAAAAGTTTACCACCGTGACAGCTAAAGAATTGACCACCCCAAGGCGGTTGTTTTCAAGTTAATATCAATCCCCGTTGACCCCAAAGTAAGACTTTACATGGGGGCGGGGGATGCTACCCTTGATTAAGGGATGGGGCTTACCCAAGAGGAATGCATCATTGGAGCCACAGCCCTCGACCCATTGAAGCATCCGCCGTAGGGTCCCATGTCAAGTCTACCCCAGAGCGGCTCTCTATTCCGGAATATTCGTTCATTTTACTCTAGAATAATTACTCCAGCTTTTCTCTACTTTCCTTAAACCGATAGGATTCACCTATGAAAGGGATAACATGGGCATGATGGGTTATGCGATCTAGTAAAGCTACGGTTAAGGCATTGTCT
>DHJG01000238.1:1069-14517 GCA_002404215.1 Desulfosporosinus sp. UBA4726 | reverse complement strand
TCACACAAGTCCCCTCAAACAAGTTCAGAAGAACGCTTAAATAAGGTAGTTGAAGATATAGGTGATAAATAATAACCATTTAACGTAATAATTAATGTCTTTTCTTTTCCAGGTTCGGAAACATAATTAATCTTCTTATTTTGCTTCAGTATATCTAAAAAATTTTCATTAGTTTTACCTACTGTAGCAATTTCTAAGTCTATGATGGCAACTACTTTATCTTTTTTAATTAGAATATCACTGCCAAGATGTAGGTACATTTATTGCTTCCTCCTTATATGACCCTGTTCCACATGGTAAAGTGCACCTGCCTTAAGATGAGTTTCAGCACTTGTCATAGTTATCAAAGTTTGAATATTCGATGACTCAATAAACTTTATTAAGTAGTCTCTCCTAAATATATCCAATTCAGACAACACATCATCGAGTAATAGGAGGGGATATTCTCCTTTTTCTTCACGAATAAGCTCTAGTTCAGCTAATTTTAAAGTTAAAACTAACGAACGCTGTTGTCCCTGTGAAGCATATAAACGTGCAGGTTTATCGTTTAGAAGGATCTGGAGATCGTCACGATGTGGACCAATGAGTACCATCTGACGTTCCATTTCTAACTCTAATTTATCATTAAGTAATTGCGGAAATTCAGAGATGGCTTCAGCTATATCTTTTTTACCTAAAGCCAAATAAACAACCTGCAAAATTTCTTTATGAGAGGTTAAATTTCCATAGATATTATCTGCCACAACTTGTAATCGTTTCGTCAGATCCACTCTATTGCGAATTATCTTTACTCCCAACTCAATAATTTGTTGATTCCAAAGCTGTAATTGTGAATATTTAAGGGACCTTTCTACATATGATTTCAATAGAGCACTTTTTTGCTGAATGACCTTATTATAAGCGTTAAGAAGGCTTACATGACCTGGACGTATTTGTGCAATATGCAAGTCTAGAAATCGCCTTCTTTCCGTAGGCCCCCCTTTTATAATAATAAGATCATCTGGAGAAAAGAAGATTACGTTAATAGTACCAACAAAATCAGACAAACGTTGACAAGGTACTTTATTAACCTTCACTATTTTTTTTTTATCTCTATAGTGACTCTCTAAAGAAACTTTATGATGGGACAACAAAAAATCTCCGAAGAGATGGAACTCACTTTGATTCCAACGCAAAAGTTCTTGTTCACGTTGAACCCTATAAGACTTACCTGTCAGAATATAATAGATTCCCTCTATAACATTAGTCTTACCTTGGCCATTGTCTCCAACAAGTATATTAGTTCCAGGCACAAATTGTACTAATTCATCTTCATAGTTACGAAAATTTTGTAGGCGTAAGTTTTTAATCATCATAATTTAAGTTAAGACGTTCTAACCGGCAATACAAGGTATAGGTAGTTTGGATTATCTACTGGACGCATCACTCCAGGACTAAACGGACCAGAGAGTTCAAAAATAATCTGATCACTATCGATAACTTTTAACGCATCAATGAGGAATTTTGCGTTAAATGCAATAATTACATCTTTTCCTTCCATTTCAATCTCTATCTGCTCCGCTATCGTACCCAATTCAGACGTTTGGTCAATTCTTAATTCGGTTTTTTCAACATTTATTCGAATTATATTAGCTCCAGTCTTATCACGAGATAGTAGTGAGGCCCGCTCGACAGCTTCTAAGAAACTTTTCACGGATAGATTGACTTTAGTTTCACACGACTGAGGAATAACTTGTTTGTAGTTTGGGAATTGACCTTCAATAAGACGTGAAACTAAATAAATAAACCCAAAATTAAAGACAACTTGAGAAGTACTAAAACTAATTGTTAAGACTTCATCCTCATCTCTAAGTAAGCGATATATTTCAGACAAGGTTTTAGCGGGGATAATTCCACTGAATTGTAATTCTTCAGAGTTAGGTATCTCAGCTATGCTATAAGCCAGGCGATGTGTATCGGTTGCAACGAGACGAAGACTTGAACCATCAATTTGTAAAAGTGTGCCATTAAACACAGGCCGATTTTCTTCTGTAGCACAGGAAAAGACAGTTTGACGAATCATATTTTTAAATATTGAAGTAGGTAATGTAAAAGATATTGGATCCATCAGATCTGGAAGTAAAGGAAATTCCTCTGGATCGTACCCATTTATTACAATAGCAGATTGATGGTAACAAATAGTAATAGCCTTATCTTTTTCTTCTAAAGTAATAGTTGTGTCCGGTAATTTACGTACAACTTCTGTAAAGAGTTTGGCAGGTACAACGATTGTGCCTTCTTCACTTACTTGGGCCGGAACCTCACAACGAATCCCCATTTCAAGATCAGTCGCTGCAAATTGTAAAAACTGTCCCTCAGCTTTTATTAAGACTCCTTGAAGAATGGGTAATGTATTTTTATTGGATACGGCCCGTTGGACAGCATTTACTCCGGAAAGCAGTGCGTCTTTTGAACAGAAGATTTTCATATAAACTTAATCCTCCTAAAAATTTATCGTTATTAGTTCTAAATGAGCGTAATAATAATAAGATAATAAAATAGTAGTTATAGTAGTATTGCTTGTCAACATGTGGATAAGTAAATAAATAGTGCTAGGATACTGAGAAAAATGATGTTGAAAAGGATGTGGATAAACGTATTAAGGTTATCCACATGTCCACATGTGGATATGTGGTTTTATATATCGACGATACTATTAACAGTTTATCCACACCTGAAATATACCAAGTTTTCTTTATTCAGATTGTATACGTTGAATCATTTCATTAACTTTTTTTTCTAATAAGGGATCATTACGTAGGGCTTGCGAAATTTTATCATGTGCATGCATTACGGTGGTGTGATCTCTTCCACCAAATTCGTCGCCGATCTTGGGCAAGGAGGAATCGGTCAGTTGGCGTGATAGATACATGGCAATTTGGCGCGGAAAGGCCACGGCACGTGTCCTTTTTTTAGCTTTGAACTCGCTTTGAGATAGGTGAAAATAGTCGGCAACGGAATGTTGGATTATATCAATCGTTATTTGTTTGGTATTATTAGCTGGCAAAATATCCTTCAATGCTTCTACGGCTACTTCCGCGGTAATGGGAATAGAACTTAGGGAGGCATAAGCCATAACGCGAATAAGAGCTCCTTCAAGTTCACGAATGTTGGAATGAATTTTATCCGCAATGTATACCATTACTTCATTAGGAACCTGCAAATTTTCCATCTTGGCTTTCTTTCTTAAGATAGCAATTCGGGTTTCTAAATCTGGGGCCTGAATATCTGTTATGAGTCCCCATTCAAACCGAGAACGCAAACGGTCTTCTAAGGTTGGAATTTCTTTAGGAGGGCGATCGGAAGAAATAATAATTTGTTTATTTGCTTCGTGGAGCGCGTTAAATGTATGAAAGAACTCTTCTTGAGTCCGCTCTTTGCCGGCTAAAAATTGAATATCGTCAATAAGAAGAATATCGACATTCCGGTAATGATTGCGAAATTCGATAGAGTTTTCGTCCCTGATGGAATCAATCAACTCATTTGTAAATTTCTCGCTGGAAACATAAAGGACTTTAGTGTTAGGAGATCGTTGAAGGACATGATGGCCAATAGCATGCATAAGGTGGGTTTTTCCCAGTCCAACTCCTCCATAGATAAATAGAGGATTGTATGATTTTGCGGGTGATTCGGCTACAGCTAAAGAAGCTGCGTGGGCAAAACGGTTGCTGTTTCCAATGACAAACGTGTCAAAGGTGTTTTTAGAATTGAGAGAATTAGGCATTGGTTTATCATTTTTTGGATTTACAGTAGCCGTGGGTACAGTGAGAGTAGGATCCTCTCCGTAGGGTCCTTCTGGAGAGGGTATTATAAATCGCAGGCTCACAGAATGTCCTAAAATAGATTGAACAGAAGATCGAATCATAGTAGCATATCGACTTTCTAGCCAATCTTTGGCAAATTCATTGGGAACACTAATGATAAGCGTGTCACCATCAATATGAAGAAGCCGGGTGGAACTAAGCCAAGTTTCAAAACTTGGCTTAGAAAGTTCGTTTTTCAGTTTTTCTAGTGTTTCCTGCCACAATAATTGAGGTGAAATTGGTTGAGGTGGCATGAACGGACCTCCCTTGTCTAAGAATGTTAGAAAGATGACAATAAAAAAGTTATACACAAACTTATACACATTTGTGGATAACTTGGCCAAAATTCATATTGTGGATAAAAAATTACGCGATTATTAGTGTCGCAGGAAGGTATAGAAACATAATATCAAGTTTCACGAGGGTTATCAACAGGTAGATAATAGGTTTGGTCAAATTATTCACAGTGGATAACTTTATAGGCCATTAGGTTATCCACACTTTTTAAAGTCCTTTGCTTGACAGATTAAAAATTATTAGGGTATAATCTCTAAGTAAGTTTGATTGCTGCGAATAGTTTTTTCGTTTGTAATATAAGGAGGTGTCGTTAAATTGAAGAGAACATACCAACCGAAAAATCGGCGTCATAAGCGAGTCCATGGTTTTTTAAGTAGGATGAGTACGCCAACGGGGCGAAATGTTATAAAGCGCCGTCGATTAAAAGGTCGCAAAAAATTATCAGTTTAAGGCCGCAATTATGTGGCCTTTTTTTAAATAAATTTTTTTATATCTCCAACTAACTTCAGAGAACGTTTAAACTTAGTCTTTGCGAGTTAGAATATTACTGAATCTTAGGTATGTAAGCCTGGAGGAATTATGCTTAAAAGAATATTTCGCTTACGCAAAAAATCGATGTATCAAGCAGTATTTGCGGATGGGAAAAACTATTCTGTAAAACACGTCGCTATTTATGTACTAAAAGGTCCTAAACGATTTGGCTTTATTGCCTCGAAAAAAGTTGGCAATTCAGTTCAGAGAAATCGTGCAAGAAGGCTTATGCGAGAAGTTATCCGTCTTCATTTGACGGAAATTAAAAACGATATACAAATAATTCTCATTGCTAGAGTTGGAATCAAAGGAGTTTCCTATTTGGAAGTCGAAAAGTCTATGATGAATATGTTAAAGAATGCTAATGCTTTAATTAAAAAGTGAGTAAAATTTTATGAAACATTTCTTAGTTATTTTGATTCGCATATATCAAAAATTTATTTCTCCTTTAAAGGGACAAACGTGTCGGTTTTATCCAACTTGTTCGGAGTATTCTGTTCAAGCTCTAAAAAAATACGGTTTTATGAGTGGAAGTTGGAAATCAATTAAACGAATTTCAAAATGTCATCCGTTTCACCCCGGAGGACATGACCCAGTTTAAGGAGGGCTTTTGTGAATATTCTTAATAGTCTTGTTAATGGTATGACCTATTTATTACATAATCTTTATTACTTGTCTTCCTCAATTGGTCTTCCTTATTACGGTGTTGCGATTATCCTTTTGACCATCATTATTAAAACACTGATTTATCCGTTAACTTATAAGCAGATGGCATCAATGCGTAAAACGATTGATTTACAACCCAAAATTAAAGCTATCCAAGTAAAATATAAGAATGATAAGGAAAAAGCAAATGCAGCGGTCATGGAGTTATATAAAGAGCACAAAGTAAACCCTATGGGTGGTTGTCTTCCTATTGTCGTTCAATTGCCGATTTTTTGGGGATTATATAGTACATTACGCAAATTCACTTATGATGTTGCAAATCCGGCCGCTCATTGGTTCTTAGGTTTTGATTTAACGAAAATTTATGGGTTCACTCCCTCATATCACATTATTTTGCCAATCTTTGCTGCTGCGACAACATACTTGCAAACGAAATTAACGAATCCAAATGCTTCCACAGATCCAACTCAAAAGACGATGTTGTACATTATGCCAGTGTTTTTTGCTTACATCAGTGCTACAGTACCGTCTGGTTTGGCGTTATATTGGGTAACGATGAACGTTGTTTCGATTCTTCAACAACTATATATTAATCGTAGATTGACTAACCAAAATAAAAAAGCGATATAGTCATAGTGGGAGAGGTGAGGAGGATCGTTCATGAGGGTTGCAGAAAAAACCGGGAAGACGGTTGAAGAAGCGATCACTGCTGGGGTTCTGGAGTTAGGCGTTGATCGTACTCAAGTAAAAGTAGAGGTAATAGAGGAACCTGCTAAGAAAGGCTTTTTCGGTTTATTCGGAAAAAGTTTGGCAAGGGTCAGAGTTTCTTATGAAAATGATCCTGGAGTATTGGCTGCTGAATTTATTTATAAGATTTGTCAAGCTATGGGAGTTAATGCTGATACTCAGGTAAGTAAGAGTGGAGATAACTGGCATGTCGATATTAATGGCCCAGAGCTAGGAATTCTTATTGGCAGGCGCGGAGATACTTTAGATGCGCTTCAATATTTAACAAATTTAGCTGTGTCTAAAATATTGTCCGAACGTGTTAGAATTATAGTGGATGTGGAAGGGTATCGGCAACGTCGTGAGGAAACTCTTGTGCGTCTTGCCAAAAGATTATCAGAAAAAGTAAAGAGGACAGGAATTCGAGTAGTGTTAGAACCCATGAATCCTCATGAACGGCGGATTATTCATACTTCGTTACAGGAAGAAACGAGGATCTCTACCTTTAGTGAAGGTGATGACCCCAATCGCCGTGTAGTTATATCACTTAAAAGAGGTTAAAGAAAACTTGGCAGGCGCCGGCGACCGCCTAGTTGCACTTATACCACCCGAATTATGCTACTAGAAACTTATACTTTCTGTATAGGTATAAAGAAATATATTCTTTCTTACTAGTTCGAGATATTTTAAGTTGAGGGGGAAACCCCTCTTTTTTCATATTAGTAAGATAGTCAAATTTCTGAAGACCTATTACTTAATGTAGTATCAAATAGTATTTAAATACGAACGCCAGGCAAAATAATGAGAGTTCCTGAATGTTATTTAATGGAGATGATCTGGTTTGGAAGATACAATTGTTGCAATGGCTACTGCTAAGGGAGAAACAAGTATTCATGTCATAAGATTAAGTGGTTCTAATGCGGGAAAAATTATAGAGGACTGTTTTGATCCTCAGAATATGAGCCGTTGGTCACGCAGGGAAAGCTTTACTTTAAATCTTGGAAATTTCCGGGACGAAAATAGAATTCTTGATGAAGTTCTTGTGGGCAGAATGTTAGCTCCCTCCTCTTATACAGGTGAAGATGTTTATGAAGTGAATTGTCACGGTGGTCCTTTTGTTGCTCAGAGAATTTTGCAAGCTTGTATTCGACATGGCGCTCAGCTAGCTGAGCCAGGCGAATTTTCAAAACGAGCATTTTTGAATGGAAAGCTTGACTTAGTTCAAGCGGAAGCAGTTATTGATTTAATCAGTTCGCGAACGGAAACAGCTGCAAATTTGGCCTTAACTCAATTGGGGGGAGGGCTTTCAGAGACAATTCTAAATTTGCGAGAAGAAGTTTTAGAGATTCTTGCTTTTATTGAAGCAAGCATTGATTTTCCTGAAGATGATGTTGAAAGCTTAGATCGAGAGATGCTTGAGACTAAAATTAATAAAGCTCTAGATGACTCCTTGCACCTTTTATCTGGAAGTAAAACGGGTAAAATATTGAGAGATGGTCTAATCACAGTCATTGTTGGCAGACCTAATGTCGGTAAATCGAGTTTGCTTAATGCCTTATTACATGAAGATCGTGCTATTGTGACCGATATTCCGGGGACAACGCGTGATGAAATCAGAGAATCCGTTAGTGTAGGAGGATTCCTCCTGCAATTAGTGGATACTGCTGGTATCTGTGAGAGTCAAGATCTTGTAGAATGTCTTGGAATTGAGAGAACCTGGAAAGCTCTTAAGACTGCAGATCTTATTTTATTGGTAGTTGAGGCAAATCTTCCTTTAACAGAGGATGAGAATCATATTATCAATACCTACGCCGAAAAGGTAATTGTTATTGTAAATAAGATAGATTTGTTAGAGAATGAACAGTGTGTTTCAATGAATAATAAAGAGGTTTGGATTCCTTTTTCTGTCCTTCAACACAGGGGCTTTGAAGATCTTGAAGCGGAAATTAAAAGAAGAGTCTATCAAGGGGAGACCGTTGACGTTTCAGACCCTCTCATCTCTAATGTACGGCAGATTTCTTCCTTAGAGCGCTGCCATACTGCCTTATCGGAAGCGTTGGAGAGTTTACGGAGGGGAACGCCTTGGGATATCATGTCAATAGAAATTCGTCAAGCTGTACAAAATGTTTCGGAAATAACTGGACACAATGTTCAAGAATCTCTTCTTGAAGAGATTTTCTCTCGATTTTGTATCGGAAAGTAGGATGAACTTTGGAATACTTTGCAGGAAAATACGATGTTATTGTGGTTGGAGCAGGGCATGCGGGTTGTGAGGCTAGCCTTGCTGCGGCACGACTAGGATGCAAGACCCTCTTGATAACTATAAACCTTGACACGATTGCACATATGCCTTGTAATCCTTCACTTGGAGGACCAGCCAAAGGGCATTTGGTACGAGAGATAGATGCTCTAGGTGGACAAATGGGAATTGTTGCAGATGAAACATCCCTACAGGTTAAAATGCTAAATACTGGTAAAGGTCCAGCAGTTCAAGCATTACGGATTCAATCTGATAAACAGGCGTATCATAGTCGGATGAGGGATATTTTATTAGAACAGCCGAATCTGACGATCAGCCAAGGTTTGGTAGAACGTCTCGTTGTTGACAAGAATCGGATCACGGGAGTCGTGACACGAACAGGTGCAAGGTTTGAGTCAGAGAACGTTGTTTTGACCAGTGGCACATATTTACGTGGAAGGATTATAATAGGTTCGGCTATGTACCAAGGCGGTCCAAATGGGCAATTGCCAGCAATGTCTCTATCAGATTCGCTCAAAGACTTCGGAGTTGAATTAGGAAGATTTAAAACAGGTACTCCTCCAAGAATCCAGCGCCAGTCTGTGGATTATTCCAAGTTCTGCATTCAGCCAGGAGATGATACCCCTTGGCGTTTTTCTTTTCTGCCTACCGAGAGTGAGTTCTGGCATAATGATCTTTCAAAACAAGTGCCGTGTTGGTTAGGATATACGGCAACACAAACCCATGATATTATTCGAGAAAATCTTTATCGCGCACCTATGTACTCAGGTGAAATCGAGGGGATTGGTCCTCGCTATTGTCCCTCTATCGAAGATAAAGTAGTACGTTTTGCTCAAAGGGAGGCACATCAGATTTTTCTAGAGCCTGAAGGCTGGCGTAGTGACGAACTTTATGTGGCCGGTCTGTCGACCAGTATGCCAGAGGAGGTTCAAGTTCAGATTTTACAGAGTATCCCAGGACTTGAACATGTTCAGATGTTGCGCCCGGGGTATGCAATCGAGTATGATTATGTCTTGCCTCATCAACTTTCCCTTAGTTTAGAGGTTCGACAGTTGCCAGGATTATTCACAGCAGGCCAATTAAACGGAACATCTGGTTATGAAGAGGCAGCAGCGCAGGGATTATTGGCTGGAATTAACGCAGCACTACGGGCTTTAGGAAAAGATCCTTTTATACTTCTTCGTTCGGATGGTTACCTGGGCGTCTTAGTAGATGATTTAGTAACAAAAGGAGTGAAAGAACCTTACCGCCTTTTGACATCTCGAGCAGAATATCGTCTAGTTCTTCGTCAAGACAATGCCGATTTAAGACTGACAGAGAAAGGACGAGCCGTCGGGTTAGTTAGTGATGAGCGTTGGCAGCGTTTCCAAGTGAAAAAGAATAATTTCAAGCATATTAAAGAGCTATGGAAATCTACAGTTTTCTCTCCGTTGAGAGAAGATCTGCACCTTGTAATGGCTGAAGCAAAATCTACTCCGACACGTGGGGGAATTAGGGCAGAGGATTTGATTCGTAGACCGGAAATTTTCCTTTCTCATTTAGTTAAACTTCTTCCTGAGTTAGAAGCCTTTGATCTAGAAGTGCTAGAAGAAGCTGAAATTGAAACGAAATATGCCGGTTACATCGAAAAGCAATGGGCTGATATTGAGAAATTCTCTAAATTAGAAGCTCGACGTCTCGCAAACATACTAAATTATGAAGAAATCCGTGGCCTATCCACGGAAGGTAGACAACGTCTAATGGAAGTTCAACCACAGAATTTAGGGCAAGCTTCAAGAATTACAGGGGTCAGTCCGGCCGATATTTCAGTATTACTCGTTTCTTTAGAACAACAGCGAAGAGGGAGGAAATAAAATGTTCCTTCAATACGCGTCTTTTATTCAAGAATTAACTCATACGCATGTGAAAGAGGAATTATCTGATTTACAAGTCGGTCAACTTTGTCAGTTTGGCGACTTGTTACTAGATTGGAACCAGCGTGTGAACTTAACCAGAATTACGGATCCCCACGAAGTTATCTTAAAACACTTTATTGATTCAATGGTCTTATCTAAATTCATTTCCGGTGGTTCTTTTGCTGATTTAGGGACCGGAGCGGGATTCCCGGGTGTTCCATTAAAAATACTGCGTCCAGAGTTAGATATTGTCTTAATGGATTCTCTAAAGAAACGTTTGGATTTCCTCGATGTTGTTATTAAAACATTAAGCCTTAAAGGAGTTAAAACTGTCCATGCTCGGGCGGAGGATTTCGGAAGGGATATTCACTACAGAGGGCAGTTTGATACAGTGAGTGCACGGGCTATGGCACGTCTTCCTGTACTGTTGGAGTATACACTGCCTGTGCTTAAGATCAATGGGCTTTTTCTTGCTTTAAAGGGATCACAGGTCGATGATGAATTGCTAGAATCTCAAAAGGCGTTGAATTTATTAGGAGGTAAAGTTGAAAGAATCGAACACTATAATCTTGGTGAAGGTGCCGAACATCGAGCGGTTGTTTTGATAAGCAAGACTAAGGAGACACCTTCACAATACCCTCGTCAAGCGGGAACTCCTTCAAAGGTTCCAATCGGATAGTTCGTAAATATATAAGTTATCAATTCGCCGTGATGAAGAGATGCTGTAGTTAGCGCTATTTTTAACCTAAAGACATTGTTTTTAGGTCAGGGTTTTACTTGAAAGGTAAGGCTTTTTTTTATCCCGGATAGTAAAGGAAAAATGAAAAGAACGTCGAATTATACAATGTAGTAGTAGTAGTGGTAGTAGTATTAATAGAGGTTGATTCTAGGGGGGTGCGTTTTGGAAGATCTACACGATCAAAGGCTTAGGCAGAGGCGTGAACATGCTACGGCGGCCGAGCTACAACGAAAAGAAAAAAATTGGATCAAAAGGTTTAGGATTGGCCTAAATCGTCTTATGAAGAAAAAGGCTCTTTATCGCACAGCGGGACTTCTTTTGATCATGATAGTTTTAAGCGGAACCCTATTATTGTTCTATACCCGGGATCAACATACAATTGTTAAAGGGGTAACGATATCCGGAATTAATGTAGGGGATTTATCCCAGGACGAGGCTAAAGCATCGATTGATAAGGAAATTGATCGCTTATTGAATCAAACAGTGAAGCTGAATTCGGGGCAACAATCACCGGAGGTTAAGTTAGCAGACTTAGGTCTTTCTGTAACTTCTGATTTAGCATTACAAGAAGCCTATGAAATTAGTAGGAAAGGTTCGCTCCCTAATAAGGTTGTCACAAAAATGACAGCAGCAAAAGGTATTAATTTTACTCTAGCTCAAAAATGGGACGACCAAAAACTGAAAGATACTCTCAATCAGACACTGGATAAATTTAACAATCCAGCAAAAGAAGCATCTTTTGAAATTTCTGATCAGAATACGATGAATATTAAAAGCGAACAGGCAGGTACGACGTTTGATTCTGATGCACTTATCACGCAAATTAAAGCAATTAATATATACAAGCCCGTCTCGGAGATTAAGGTCGATTTCAAAGAACAACTTCCGCAATTAACTGCTGTTCAATTAGAAGATCAGAAAATAACAGGTTTGTTGGCGAGGTATACTACGCGATTCGATCCTTCACAATCCGAACGTACGGAAAATGTACGAGTTGCCACAAAAGCGTTGGATATGGCCATTGTCAAACCGGGGGATACTTTCTCCTTCAATAATATTGTTGGTGAAAGAACAGTTGCCGGTGGATATAAGGATGCCTTTATTATTGTGGATGGTAAGTTTGTACCAGGATTAGGTGGAGGAATATGTCAAGTATCCAGCACGTTATATAATGTTGGTTTGTTAGCAAATCTCTCTGTTGTTCAACGTAGTAATCATGATCTAGCAATTTCTTATGTTCCACTAGGCCAGGATGCTACGGTTGCCTATCCGGATCTTGATCTTAAGTTTAACAATAATTCAAGCGGATATCTTCTTATTCGGGCCTGGACAACGTCAAATACTGTGACGATAGAATTGTATGGTAAGGTAAAACCTGGACAGGAAGTGGTTATTACTAACACTACAGAATCTATCATTCCCGCTCAAGAACAGCGCTGGGTTGATGAAACTTTGGCACACGGAGTAACGGTTCTTAAGCAACAAGGGCACTCTGGATCGCTTGTTAAATCTGTTCGTACTGTTAAATTGAATGGAAAAGTCGTGAGCAGCGAGCCACTCAAACAGAGTCGTTATCTTGCAGTGCCAACTATTTACGCAGTTGGACCATAAAGAAAACATTTAATCATAAGAAAATACCAATTTTTTTTAAAAAAAGCGTTAATAGCGCTTTTTTTATTGGGAGGGGTTTGATACTATCTAGAGTAAGAGTGTTGGAAGGTATTTAGGATTAGGTAGTAAAAGGAAGTGTGCTCTCATTGATTACTAAAATAATTGCTGTTGCTAATCAAAAAGGTGGTGTCGCTAAGACTACAACGGCGATAAATTTAAGTGCTTGCTTAGCTGAACTGGGACAAAGAGTTCTGCTTCTTGATTTAGACCCTCAAGGGAATGCAACCAGTGGACTGGGAATTGCAAAGCATAAACTGACACATTGTATATACGACGTATTAATCAATGATGTTCCTATTGAAGATGTGATTCAGAAAACAGATTACAAGAATCTTACTGTGGTACCTGCGCGAATTGAGTTGGCAGGGGGCGAAATCGAATTAGTCTCTCAGGTTTCACGTGAGAGTAAACTAAAGTTGGCTTTAGATAGCATAAAATATGATTACGATTTCATTTTCATAGATTGTCCCCCTTCACTCGGCATATTAACATTAAACGCTTTAACAGCTGCAACGGATGTTTTAATCCCTATTCAATGTGAGTACTATGCACTTGAGGGCTTAACCCTCCTAATGAACACGTTGGAAACGGTTCGTAAACACCTAAATCCTAAATTGAATATTATCGGAGCACTTATGACAATGTTCGATGCACGTACTAATCTTGCTATACAGGTTGTCGATGAGGTTAAAAAATACTTTCCTCAGAAAGTTTTTAGCACAATAATTTCTCGTAATGTTCGTCTTAGTGAAGCTCCAAGCCATGGGAAACCTATTAACATCTACGATACTCGTTCTAGGGGAGCTGAGGTCTATAGAGAT
>DHJG01000238.1:0-951 GCA_002404215.1 Desulfosporosinus sp. UBA4726 | reverse complement strand
TGACGATCTGGGGGATAATCCTACTATCAAGGAAATACCCATTTCAGATATTGTACCCAATCCAGATCAGCCAAGAAAGGAGTTCGACCCTCAAACCCTGAGAGATTTGGCTGATTCTCTACTTGTGCACGGACTATTACAACCAATATTAGTCAGACCCCTTGGTGAGCAATACTCAATAATAGCTGGCGAGAGACGCTTGCGCGCTGCTAAAATGGCTGGCTTTACGAAGATTGCTGTCATTGTCCAACAATGCAGTGAACAAGAAATGGCGGAAAGGGCACTTATCGAAAATATTCAACGGGCTGATTTGTCTCCTGTGGAAGAAGGGATGGCTTATGCTCGGCTTATTGAAGACTATGGCCTGACTCAGGAATTGGTTGCGCAGCGTGTAGGAAAAGCTCGCGCGACTGTAGCTAACCTTTTGCGCGTGATTATGTTACCTGAGGTTGTACTCGACTTACTGAGAGATGCTAAGATTTCCCTGGGACATGCTAAGGTATTGCTCGGTATTAAAGATACGTCTTTACAAGTATTAATAGCACAGAAAGCTGCAAAAGAACAATTGTCCGTAAGAGAGACCGAATTGCTTATTGTGAAACTAACAGAGAGAACAGATAAAAATAAGACCACCCAAGAATATTCGCCAGTTCTTCTCAACGTAGAGGATCGCTTGCGAACAAGCTTCCAAACCAAAGTCTTTGTAAAGGGAGATTCTAATAGAGGAAAGATTGAAATTCAGTACTTTTCAGAGGATGAACTTAATAGGCTCCTGGAAATGTGGAATATTAGAATAGATTAGCCAGCAATGTTCCACGTGGAACATTGCTAATAGATTCGGATATTTCGAGAGTAAACCCATATTAACCATAGCATAGATATTCGATAGTATTTTTGATAAAGTATTATATCTCCTATTATTAATAGAACTCCTAGATAACAATGTGAGTA
>DHJG01000240.1:32816-35938 GCA_002404215.1 Desulfosporosinus sp. UBA4726 | reverse complement strand
AATGAGGTTTTCATCGGTGAAACTCACGGTCTATGAACAAATAGAAGAATTGAGATTACAAATGCAGAGGATTGCTTCAGGGAAAGATCTTACCGACACGAGAGTGATAGGGGTTAGCGAAAAACTTGACGTATTGATCAACGAGTTTTATGCAACTAGGAAGATAAAAGGACGACGTGGAGGTCCAGTCTAGACGACCCCAAGATGGTGTAATGAAAAAGACTAGAGTAAAGAACCAAAGTACATAGTGAAGAGGAATTAATGCGAAGGAAGGTTTTGCATAGGATCTTCACGCAATATGGAAACGGGCCCAATAAGTCATAAAACGATAAAATAAAACCCGCAAAACTTCGTTAGTGATGTTTTTGCGGGTTTTGAAATTTTGCCGAAGTAAATCGAAAAAACTGAAAAGTTCAGGTCTACATTATTTTTAATAGCGCATAGAATTAAGGGATTCAATTTAATCAAAAACATATAGATTTGAGAAAGGGTGAAGTGCAAATAAAACAAAACAAAATTATATAAATATTAAGAAAATGAATAATAATTAAAATCATAAAATAATTGACGCATAAAATTGAGTCTATAATATAAAACGATGGTAAATTAAAAAGTCTATAAGATAAATTGATGGTAAAATTAAAAAAATGCTTGAATCGATCGCATGATTGGCATATGATATGACTTAAGCCAAGTAAAGCAAATTAAAACAAATTAAACTCAATTAAATTAAACTTAAAATTAAATTAATTGCCAGCGAATGTTAAAGAAGAATAGGAGGAACAGATTTGTCAGTTGTTCATCAGAGGTAAGAGTGGGATTTGCTTTACTGGTGAGCAAGGCGAATATCGATTATTAAAAAGGAGAGAAAAAAATTGCTTAAAAGAAACGTTACCATCAACGGTGTCGCTCAGCTTATATTCTTCGAAGAGAATGTTACCCTTGCAAACATGTTGCGCGGACAACTACACTTGACTGGAACTAAAGTAGGCTGTAATAAAGCCCAATGCGGTGCGTGTTCCGTCATCTTGGATGGCAAAGTCGTTCGCTCCTGTGTTACAAAAATGAAAAAGATTAAAGAGAATTCAGTGATCACGACAATCGAAGGAGTCGGTACTCGGGAACACTTACATCCTTTGCAACTCGCCTGGATGATCCATGGAGCCGCTCAGTGTGGTTGGTGTACTCCTGGATTTATTGTTTCAGCCAAACAACTCTTAGAGGAAAATACTCATCCTACGAGAGAAGATGTCCGAAATTGGTTTTCTAAGCATGTAAATGCTTGCCGTTGCACAGGGTATAAACCTTTAGTTGACGCAACCATGGAAGCTGCTCGCTTGATTAATGGCGAGGTTAAAGTCGAAGACTTATGGGCTAAATTGCCAGAAAATGGCCGAATTTTGGGCAGCAGTTGTATTCGTCCGTCAGCTTTGGCTAAGGTTACCGGTACTTGGGACTTTGGTGCTGATACCGAGTTGAAAATGCCTTCTAATACACTGCATCTTAAACTGGTTCAGGCCAAAGTTTCTCATGCTAATATTCTTTCTATCGACACATCGGAAGCTGAAAAAATGCCTGGCGTTGTGAAAGTTCTCACTTATAAAGATGTTATCGGCAAAAACTTAATCACTGGTTTGATTACCTTCCCAACAAATAAAGGGGATGGCTGGGATCGCCCGATCTTGTGCGAGAAAAAAGTTTTCCAATTCGGAGATGCTATTGCCATTGTTGCAGCCGATACTGCAGAGCACGCTCTGGCTGCTGTCGATAAAGTAAAGGTGGAACTCGAATTACTGCCTGCCTATATGAGCGCACCTGAAGCCATGGCCGATGACGCCATTGAAATTCATCCTGGAACACCTAACATTTATTTCGAAACTCAAATGGTAAAGGGTGAAGATACTGCACCTCTAATGAAAGCGGCAGATGTCGTTGTTGAAGACAATTTCTATGTCGGTCGTCAACCCCATCTACCGCTGGAGCCCGATGTCGGATTTGCCTTCTTTGATGAAAATGAAAATTTGATCGTCCATTCCAAGAGTATTGCCATTCATCTCCATCAGGCTATGGTTGCACCAGGAATCGGATATCCTGCAGATAAAGTGTTCTTTGTACAACATGCTACTGGCGGAACCTTTGGTTATAAGTTTAGCCCAACGATGGAAGGCTTATTGGGAGTAGCAGCCGTCGCTTTAAAACAACCGGTTTACCTCGTATTTGATTACTATCAACAAACCACTTATACCGGAAAACGTTCACCGATGTTTGTTGGCGTCAAACTGGGAGCGACTAAAGCGGGTAAATTACAAGCCATGGAAACGGATTGGAGTTGCGATCACGGTCCTTATTCCGAATTTGGCGACTTGGTCACGATGAGAGGTAGCCAATACATTGGAGCCGGTTATATGATCCCTAATATTCGTGGTGAAGGACGTACTGTATGTACGAATCACGGTTGGGGCTCTGCTTTCCGGGGCTATGGATCTCCTCAAACAGAATTCTCCTCGGAAGTTTTAATGGATGAACTTGCTGAAAAACTTGGCATGGATCCGTTTGAACTTCGTTACAAAAATATCTATAGACCTGGTGATACTACGCCAAGTGGTTGTGAACCAGATGTTTATTGCCTCGAAGGTTTAATGGATAAAATTAAACCTGCTTACACGAAAGCACAAGCTTGGGCGAAAGAGCCTGCCTCCGATAAGGACAAGAAACGCGGCATCGGAATGTCCATTGGTATCTATGGTTCAGGGCTGGACGGGGCAGATAGTGCTGCGGTCAATTCAGAGCTAACTGCCGCTGGCGTTACGATCTTCACTTCTTGGGAAGATCATGGGCAAGGTGCGGACATGGGAACCTTAGCTACAGCTCATGAAGCGTTACGTCCTTTGGGAATTAAAGCGGAAGATATCAAACTTGTGATGAACGATATGCAACTAACCCCTAACAGTGGGCCTGCAGGCGGCAGCCGTTCTCAAGTGTTGGTTGGTAATGCTACACGAGTTGCTTGCGAAATGCTGATCAAGGGTGTAACGAAAGCAGATGGAACGTTCCGCACGTATCAAGAAATGGTTGCTGAAAAGTTACCAACCTATTTCGAAGGATCTTGGACAGCTCCTTGC
>DHJG01000240.1:31383-32670 GCA_002404215.1 Desulfosporosinus sp. UBA4726 | reverse complement strand
TTGGCAGCTGATTGCGGAACGATCATGAATAAACTCGTAGTAGACGGACAACTCTATGGAGGACTGGTTCAAGGTATCGGTCTTGCTCTGAGTGAAGATTTCGAGGATCTGAAGAAACACATCGATTTGAAAGGTTGTGGACTACCTTACATCTTAGATGTGCCTGACGATATCGATCTCATCTATCAAGAAACCTATAGACCTAATGGTCCTTTTGGCGCCGCAGGTTGCGGAGAAATGCCGCTGACATCCCCCCATGCTTCAATTATTAATGCAATTTATAATGCTGCAGGAGTGAGGATGACGCACTTACCAGCTCGTCCGGACAAAGTACTTGTTGCACTAAAAGCTAAGAAATAAGTTCTCGATTTTTAGATCATGGAAGTAGAAAGGGAACCTAAAATTGGATCAACCAATTTTAGGTTCCCTTCGTTTATTGCCGTGATTGTGATTTCATTATAATGCCTGAATGTCATTGATTTTTGATTAATGATCCCTTATTATTGTATGGTAGATCAACTAGGGCGGGAATAGACTTGTTAGTTAAATTTGCCCCCGACCCAAGAGTGGGAAAACCTAACTTCGCCGAATTAATTGAAGCCTACCGCGAAGGTAGCAAGGGTCAATGTGAAATTTATTATAAATCAATTTTGGAATTTACTGTAGGATTGGGGATTGATTAGGTATGGATAAAACACAAAAAACAGTTATTGCTTATGATCAGATCTCGGAGATATATGCCTATAAATTTATGAATTTTGAATTATATACTAAAAGAATTAAAGAATTTATTGAATTTCTTAACATTGATGATTATATATTAGACTTAGGCTGTGGACCAGGCAATGTAGGTAAACAACTAACATCCTGCGGACTGGACATTTCGGTTACTGGAATTGACCTATCAGAGAACATGATAAAATTAGCTGAACAAAACGTTCCCGATGGCACTTTCTACTGCCAGGACATTAGAACTATAAATTTTACAGAAGAAACGTTTGATGCAATAATATTATCGTTTTGCATAGTTCATCTTTATGATGATGAAATGGTAGAGCTAATAGAAAAAGTATCCAGCTATTTGAAGAAAGATGGAAAATTATATCTAAGCTTTATGGAGGGTAGAAAAAAAGGGTTTGAAACAACTAGTTTTTCGAAGGAACCAATATTCTTTAACAATTACTTAACGGAAGAAATTGAATTGATATTAGAAAAAAACGGAATGGAAATTTTCAAAATAACAAAGCAAGACTATCCTGAGCCCGACGGGATTTTTACAACGGATGT
>DHJG01000240.1:20546-31184 GCA_002404215.1 Desulfosporosinus sp. UBA4726 | reverse complement strand
AACCAAAAGTATTTACATTTTAGATTTGAAGGCTACAGTTATTAAAACTGCATAATGACACGAGAGGTTAAGAGGTCAGTACGATGAAGGCAAATAAAAGGAACTCGCTTTAAATTTTAGCTTAAGCGGGTTCCTTTTATTTGCCTAATATAAGGGTGAATGCACTAGGACTTAACACAAATTTCATTAAATGTTCACAAATTAGGAAAGAATTAGTAGTACACTTAAGATGTATCTTGACAATACGATGTCAATCATAGAAAGGAGAGAAGTACTCCCCCTTCTGGTGAGTGCGAGTTAGTGCGGTATTTTAATTATTTAAGCAAAGAGAATATAGAAAGCACCTTTTTTAAAGCACCAGAGTCATTTGATAAAAATACGCCACGAGATATTCTTTCCTATGCTCTCGGGGCGACACTATATATGCCTGGAACTAGAGAAACGATCGCCTCTGATATTGTTTCTAAGAAAAATAGTGGACTTGCCTCCACGGTGTTTTGCTTAGAAGATTCGATCGGAGACTCTGAGGTGCATGCTGCAGAGCAAAATATTATAACCCAAGTAACTAAGATCAATTTGGCCTTGAGTCATCAAGAAATCGATTTTGCTGATCTGCCGCTGATCTTCATACGAGTTAGAAATCCTGAACAAATCCTCAGGCTTACAGAGGAAATGGGAGCCTGTGCTAAGATTATCACAGGCTTTATCTTTCCGAAATTCACGTCCGCAAGTTATAAATATTTCGAAATTATAAAAAGTCTCAATGCTCAAGTCACTGGGCCATTTTACGGAATGCCCATTATCGAAAGTCCTGAAGTGATCTATCGTGAATCGCGGGTTAAGGAACTGATGGAGATAAAGCAACTCATAGATTCTTTCCAGGACTTAGTATTAAATGTCCGTATTGGGGCGACAGATTTCTCAGGTCTTTTTGGAATTCGTAGAGGACCGGATGTCACCATTTATGATATTATGGTGATACGTGATTGCATCTCAGATATTGTAAACATTTTCGGACGAATCGAGAGCGATTACGTAGTTTCTGGACCGGTTTGGGAATACTTCGCAAATGTTGAGAGAGTACTCAAGCCTCAGCTTCGGAGGAGCCCTTTTGAAGAATTCCATGATAATAGTGGGTGTAATGGAACTAAGATTAGAAGCCAGCTCTTAAACAAGTATGTCGATGGTTTAATTCGAGAGGTCATCTTAGACAAAGAAAATGGAATTATCGGGAAAACCATTATCCATCCGAGCCACATCATACCAGTACAAGCGTTATATGTTGTTGGGCATGAAGAATATTTAGATGCAGTGAGTATCATTAAAAACAGCGATGGTTTGCAAGGCGTTGTTAAAAGTCACTATACAAATAAAATGAATGAAATAAAACCACATTATAGATGGGCCCAGAAAATCTTGTTAAGAGCAAAGAATTATGGAGTGTTTAATGAACAACACAATTTCATCAGTCTGCTTACCGAAGATACATACGTATAACCTTGAAGACCAACGGGTTATCGTAACGATAAAAAATAATCGCTATAATTTTGAACCTCAAACGCTCTTCTCCTTAGCAGCAAGGAAAAATAAGAAACGGAGATTTTTGTTCGTCAGCAACGTGCTTGGAAAACATGTACCAGTCGATCCTGTTGTTTCTCTGCTTGCGGGGGCGGCTCTGGCGGCCCAATTCCTTAGTCAAATTCACGGCGTAGATCATGTCGATACCCAAGCTATTATGCAGGCACTTAAGAGCAATAAAGATCCAAAAAAAGTGTATGAAACGGTTATTGAACGTTCTCTCGTTCCCCTCCCTGAAGAAACGTTATTCATAGGCTTTGCAGAGACAGCAACTGGATTAGGTCATGCAACGTTTAGTTTATTTGATAAGGCTCACTACCTCCACACGACACGTGAACAGATACCTCTTTTGGAATCGGTACTTAATTTCGATGAAGACCATTCCCATGCCGTTAATCATCGATGTTATCCACTGGACTCTGAGTTACTAAAAATTGCAAAAACAATTGTGCTTGTAGATGATGAGATAACAACTGGAAATACAGCACTGAATATTATTCGGGCCATCCATTGTGAATTTCCGAAGACCAACTACGTGGTTCTCTCGTTGTTAGATTGGAGAACGGCAGAAGATCGAGATAATTTTAGAATATTGGAGCAACAGCTTGACATAACTATCCAGACTGTTTCTCTCTTGGCAGGAGAAATAGCGGTCAATGGTGATCCCATAAATGATCAAACAGATCAATTTAATCATACGGTGGGTTCAACATTATTTTCTGGAGCTCCTATTTTTCCGGAAGCGAGATATCTAGACATTACCGATGTCATCGCAGTTTCTTCAGAAGATTCAACAGGGTATAAAAACGTTTCACCGTATCTGAAATTAACGGGGAGATTTGGATTGTCCAGTAGTGATAATCTTAAACTACTGCCCTTAGCAAGGCAGATTGGTCAAGAACTTGGGAACGACCGCAGAGGCATGAAGACGCTGTGTTTAGGTACTGGCGAATTTATGTATTTCCCTATGCTCGTTTCAGCCTATATGGGGAGCGGGGTAAGTTACCATTCTACAACGAGGAGTCCGATCTATTCCTTCGCAAAGCCGGAATATGCGATTCAAAATGGATTTGCTTATCAAAGTTCTGATGAATTGAGTATTGCTAATTATGTCTATAACGTACCAGTAGAGTATTATGATGAAGTCTACGTGTTTCTTGAAAGAGACGTTAGTCATGAGCGATTAATACCTATGTTAACAACGTTTCGTAAATTAGGCATTCCGCGGTGGGTTTTAGTGATAGGTTCTACTTTAAAAAAACATGGGAAAGAGGTAGCAGGTTGGTGAACGATAAACTCTATATTAGTCGTATTTCAGATCCTTTGCCAATGGGAAGTTACAACCCTAACGATGTTATCTTTTTACTAAAAAATCTTAATGGTTTAATCGCGGAAACCGATTTAGAAACACGGGAGAAAAGAATTCAGTCGGGTGGTCATTATTCCGAAATGTTACCGATAGAATATGAACCCACTGAGGAATACCTTGAGCTTTTTCACCAGACCTTACATGAGAGCGCTTCAAAAGTCGCAGAGGCGGTCAGGGTAGTATCAGAACTTATTTTAAAAAGAAATGGTCCGAAGATGGTTCTTGTTTCTTTAGCTAGAGCAGGTACGCCAATCGGAGTGCTAATCAAACGATATCTATTGGAAGTACATGACTTGGATTTACCCCACTACAGTATTTCAATCATTCGGGGTAAGGGTATCGATGAAAATGCTATCTTGTATATCCTTCAAAATCATCCTGATGCTAAGATCCAGTTTATTGACGGATGGACGGGAAAGGGGGCTATAACCAGTGTTTTGAGTCAGGCGTGCACGGAGTTCAAAGCAAAATATGGGTACCAGTTAGATCCTGATCTAGCAGTCCTTGCGGATCCCGGATACTGTGTAAAAACCTTCGGTACTAGAGAAGATTTCTTAATTCCTAGTGCTTGTTTGAATTCAACCGTCTCTGGGTTAGTCAGTCGAACCGTTTTTCGAACTGATCTTATCGGAGTGCATGATTTTCACGGGGCTAGATTCTATGAAGAACTCCGAAAAGAGGAGGTTTCAAATCTCTTTGTAGACACTATTTCTGCGAAATTTAAAGAGCTTGAGCTTGAATCACAAACCCCTGGTTGTAATGATGTTTATGATAACGTTGAGGTTACCTGGCAAGGCCTAAAAGAGCTAATGGTAATTAAAGAGAAGTTCGGAGTGGATGATATCAACTTCATAAAGCCGGGGATTGGAGAAACGACAAGGGTCCTTTTGAGGCGAATACCGGAAAGAATTCTAGTCGACAATATGGAAAATCCTAAATTACAACATATTCTGTTGCTGTCTAAGGATAAAGGGGTTCTGGTTGAAGAGTATCCAGATCTTACCTATTCCTGCTGCGGCATTGTAAAACGTCTTTAATGGAGGAAATAATGTTATTTGCAAGTGACCTCGACCAAACTTTAATCTATTCGCACCGAACGTTTATAAGTAAAGAGATTGACGAACAAATTAGACCGGTTGAACGATTAGACCATCGATTTATTTCCTTTATGACTCAAAATGCCCTAATCAAGTTAAGAGAAATTTCTCGACAGGTTCTTTTTGTCCCGGTAACAACACGGACAAAACTCCAATATCAGCGAATCAATTTTCTGGAATACGATATTGCGTATCAATACGCAGTAACTAGCAATGGTGGGACAATCTTCTATAAGGGTAGAGAAGATAAAGACTGGGCCCAACATGTCCTAGCTGGAAAAGATAATTGCGTGGCCTTTGAGGAGCTTATCAAAAAGTTTAATGAAATCGCGCATTCTTCCTGGGTCATCCCAGATTCGGGTAAATTGGCCGATGATCTATTTTTCTATTGTTTGATTGATAGAGAGAAGATTCCCCTCGCGGAATTAGCGGCTTTCAAAATTTGGGCGAGCGTTAATAACTGGGAGTTATCTGTTCAAGGGAGAAAATTGTATCTCGTCCCCTTAAATGTAAATAAAAAAGCAGCGATCCAGTATATCAAGGAGAAAGAAAGCGTGAGTCGTGTTGTTGCGGCAGGAGATTCGTTACTTGATTTGGATATGCTTAGAGCAGCTGATCAGGCTATCGCACCACCGCATGGCGAAATATATGCGCTTTATTTACAGGGAAGTTCAGGCTTGGAGAAAATAAGATTCACTGAGAAAAGTGGCATAGAAGCAGCGGAAGAAATTTTAGATGCCATTGGAAGGGTTTCCAATACCTATACAGAAAGTATAAGCTTTTGAGTAGCCTAATTCTGGTGCTATAAGTGCAACTAAGGCGATCGCCGGCGCCTGAAGGCTTGGCGCTAGCCAAGTTTTCTTTATAGGGCAGTTGTATAATGGCTTTTTTTGAAGTACAATGTATTATGGTAAACATTGTAAATAGAGAGAGAATAATATCGAAGTA
Organism: Desulfosporosinus sp. UBA4726; assembly: GCA_002404215.1. Taxonomy (GTDB): domain Bacteria; phylum Bacillota; class Desulfitobacteriia; order Desulfitobacteriales; family Desulfitobacteriaceae; genus Desulfosporosinus. The sequence continues at coordinate 26,192 of DHJG01000240.1, read as the reverse complement.
ATGATTCGCTTAGAGATGTGAAAGTTATGTGAATATTATTTATAGGTATTTTTCGAAAGCTTTCATGTGATAATATATAGTAAGGAAGATTTACCCACACGTAGTAATATGTTTTTACGCTTAATTGACGTACAGCTTATGAACAGAAGTAAAGAAACAGTAGAACTGGAAGTCTTAGTGGCAATTAGTCATCGGATATAAGTATTTTTTTTGAAAAGGGGAATTTAAGTGGCTGCGATTAACTTACAAAAGGGACAAAAAATTGATTTAACTAAAGGAAATCCTGGTTTATCTAAAATTATGGTTGGTTTAGGATGGGATGAAGTGTCGAAACCGAAGTCAGGTGGTCTTCTAAGTGGTTTTCTTGGTGGGAAACCTGCGGCGATCGACTGCGATGCTTCAGCAATCCTACTCGATGCGCAGAATAAGTTAACCTCGAAAGATCGTTTGGTTTATTTCGGCAATCTTCAAAGCGCTGACCAAAGTGTGAAACACAGTGGAGATAACCTCACTGGTGCTGGTGAGGGAGATGACGAACAAATTCAAGTTGAGTTAAGCAAAGTCCCTAGTGCTGTCCAAAAGATCGTTTTTGTCGTTAACATTTACGATTCTGCAAAACGTAAGCAAGACTTTGGACTTATTGCTAATGCCTTCATTCGAGTTGTAAATCCAGCAAATGGACAAGAGTTGTGCCGTTTTAATCTTACCGAAAGTTATGCAGGTAAAACCAGTTTAGTGGTTGCCGAGGTTTATCGTCATAACAATGAGTGGAAATTTGCAGCGATTGGCGAAGGGACGAATGATGCATCATTAAGCGAACTTGTCCGTCGATATCAGTAATTTATAAAAAGGGGGATACATATTGTGGCAATTAGTTTACAAAAAGGTCAAAAGGTCGATCTAACGAAAACAAATCCGGGTCTTACAAAGATTATTATTGGTCTTGGCTGGGATACCAACAAGTATGATGGGGGAAAAGACTTTGATTTAGATTCCTCTGTATTTATGTTGAATCCCGAGGGGAAAGTTGCCGATGAAAAGAATTTTGTCTTTTTCAATAACCCGAAGAGTCCCGATGGTTCGGTGACGCACACTGGCGACAATCGTACCGGTGCTGGTGAAGGTGATGATGAACAGATTAAAGTTGACCTAGCTGTAGTTTCTAGTGGTGTTGCCAAGATCACCTTTGGGATTACGATTCATGAGGGTAAAGAACGCAATCAGAACTTTGGTCAAGTATCCAATGCTTATGTACGAGTTTTAAATGAAGCATCAGGTGAGGAACTAATTCGCTATGACCTTGGTGAAGACTTCTCTGTTGAGACGGCAGTGGTTGTTGGTGAGCTTTATCGCAACAATGCTGAATGGAAGTTTAATGCGATCGGTAGCGGTTACCAAAACGGCCTGGCCGGACTGTGCAAAGATTTCGGGTTGGACGTCTAGAATAACCGGACCAATTTATGAAGAACACGTATTTAGCAAATAAGGAAGTGTTTTTATGGCGGTCATAAGTTTGCAAAAAGGACAAAAAATTGATCTGACAAAGGGAAACCCCGGACTTTCAAAGATTATTGTCGGTTTAGGCTGGGATACAAATAAGTATTCTGGTGGGTCAGACTTTGACCTAGATGCCTCCGTATTCTTGCTCGATAAAAACGGCAAAGCGGGCGGTATCGAAGATTTTATTTATTACAATAATCTTGTCGGCGGAAACGGTTCAGTAAAACATACAGGTGACAACCTCACTGGTGCAGGCGAGGGGGACGATGAACAAGTCAAAGTGGATTTAACACTTGTACCTGTTCATGTTGATAAAGTGGCTTTTACAGTTACAATTCATGATGCGATTGCAAGAGGTCAAAACTTTGGTCAAGTAACAAATGCTTTTGTGCGCGTTGTAAATGAAACTGACGGAAAAGAAGTCATGCGGTATGACCTAGGGGAGGACTTTTCTGTAGAAACTGCCTTAGTCGTTTGCGAACTATACCGATATCAAGGTGAATGGAAGTTTAATGCTGTGGGCAATGGCTTCTCGGGTGGCTTAAGCGCCCTTTGTTCAAACTATGGTTTAGACGTAGGTTGATTTGTTTGCTAGAAGAGGCGCTCCATATATGGACGCCTCTTTTTGGTGTTGTTTAGAAAGTATAAATTCTGAAATTTCAAGTGAATATATTGCCAGTTTTAGTGTTCATTAAATTTAAAAAAGTTGTTAGATGTCGCAATTCTGAATACAAATTCTTAAAGATGGTATAACAGTTAAAATACGACTAAATACGGCGATGTTTGTTCATATTTCTGACCCCAGGTCGTTTCTTGCTGTTTGATATTTTCAAATTTTTTGACTATGATAGATTGGTCATTTATATAGATAATATATAGCACAAATGTGGAGTGACTAATCGCAATGATACATAAAAGGGGATCAGGAGGAAAGTATCAATGGTTACTAAAGAGAGCCAATTCGTTCGTCAATTACTAATGGGCTTAAGTATTGCATTGGCTGGTGTGGGACTTATCTTAGGTACGATTCTGATTTCGCAAGGTGGAGTATGGATTAAAACAGGATTGCGATTTATTACGGAAGCTGGAGCGGGATTTTCACTGACTTGGAAATTAGATGGACTGACGGTGTTCTTCCTTTTTATTTTGCTCTTGGGCCAAGGTTTATCGTCTCTCTATGCACTAGGATATTTAAAGGAGTATGAAGAAAAGAAGAAGAGCCTTTGGTCTTTTTATGTAAATTGGTTTCTATTTCTTGGTAGTATGATTGGAGTATTGCTTGCTAATGACGGCTTCACCTTTTTATTGACTTGGGAAATGATGTCCCTGTTCTCATTTTTCTTAGTTCTCTATGAACATGAAGATGCTCAAAATCGTAAGTCTGCCTACATATACTTCGTAATGACCCATGTCGCTACGGTATTATTGACCACGGCAGTTTTGTTTTTATATGCACTGACAGGAAGCTTTTCTTTTGAAGTCTGGGCGGGTGCAGTTCCATCACTTTCTACTATCCAGCTAAATCTAATTTTTGTTGCTTTCTTTATCGGTTTTGGTACAAAAGCAGGTTTTGTTCCATTTCATATTTGGTTACCTTATGCCCATTCGGCAGCGCCAAGCCCAGTATCTGCACTAATGTCCGGAGTTATGGTGAAAGTTGCGCTCTATCTCTTTATTAGGCTGGTCTGGTTGACGTTGGGACCTGGCCCTGTTTGGTGGGGCTGGTTATTTTTGCTGATTGGAGCACTTTCTGCGCTGGTAGGGATACTATCTGCTTCTGTGCAGTCAGATCTAAAAAAATTACTCGCTTTTTCCACGATAGAAAATGTTGGAATCCTAGGCATGGCCTTAGGCAGTGCCTTCCTGGCAAGATCATGGAATAACGCTTGGGCTATGGATTTAGCGTTCGCGGCTTTCTTTTGGCATAGTTTGCAACATATGCTGTTCAAATCGTTACTTTTCATGGGCGCCGGGAATATTATACAGGCAACGCATACTCGAAATCTTGAGCGATTGGGCGGATTGCTCAAACGAATGCCGAAGACGGGTCTTGCGGCCTTGATCGGAATCATCGGAATAACTGCCTTACCCCCTTTAGGTGGGTTCTGGGGGGAATTAATGCTTTTTCAATCCCTATGGGTGAATACATTCCATTTAGCAGGTGGTTGGAGTAAAGTCATCTTGCCTTTATCGATTGGTATTCTCGCCTTAGTTGGTGGATTATCAATGGCCACGTTTGTCAAGTGGTTTGGAGTTTCCTTCCTAGGACAAGCCCGCTCCCCAGTGGCGGAAAGGGCTAAAGAAGCCCATCCTGTTCAATATATTGCACCCTTAATAGTTGGTGGGTTGGCGGTTCTAGGTGTTCTTTGGCCTTCAGCGACGTTTGCCTTAATCGACTTACCACTTTCAGTTTTGAGATCCGGGGACTCGGTACAAATACGGTCATCTCTGGGGATGCCTCTTAACCTGTCCTCTATCTATCTAATCCTGCTGATTCTTCTAACGGTTATCATTGTCTTCCTAAGTAAACGAGGTATTCATAGAGTCACGGCAACTTGGAATTGTGGTGGTCCCCTAACACCAAGTATGCAATACACTGCCGGCGGATTGACGAACCCCATTCGGGTCCTTTTTACTAAAGTGTTGGGTTCACACCGACAGGTGGACGGGGATTATGCTGGAACTCGATACAGTCTGCGTTCTCTGACGTATGAAGGGAGAATCAAAGAAGTCTTTGAGGATATTTTCTATCGACCTACGCTACGAGGGTTGCTTTGGTTGTCCTCCCAAATCCTCAAGCTTCAAGCGGGGAGCATCCATTTATATTTAGGATACTTATTAGTTACAGTCGTTGTTGTTTTGATTTTAGGACGTTAGGAGAGAAGAGATGGACGAATTATTCATGATATTAACCCGTCTGTTGATGGGTATAGGTCATTTGGCACTCTTCATAGTTGCTGCCCCGCTTCTTCAGGGTTTTATTAAAAAAAGTAAAGCGTTTTGGCAGATGCGGCAGGGCCCACCAATCCTTCAACCCTATCGAGATTTAAGAAAATTAATGAAAAAAGAAGAATTGATTTCGGAACATGCCTCCTGGATTTTTCTACTGACGCCTCGGATCACTCTAGCTGCCACATTAATGGCCGTGCTCGTTATTCCCGGTGTATGGGGCTGGGCGCCGTTAAGCGTATGGGGGGACCTCTTTTTACTTGGGGCAAGTCTTGGTTTGGTGCGTCTGTTTCTGACACTTTCGGGTTTAGAAGGGGCAGGAACATTTGGGGGGATGGGTTCGAGTAGAGAACTCTTTCTGGGATTATTAACGGAACCGGCATTGCTTCTAGGGCTAATCGTTTTAGCATTTATAACGGATACAACCTCCTTACAAGGGATTACGAGCGGATTGCTAAGTATATCCCCTCTGTATATCCCTCGAATATTGGCCTTGGTAGCCTTAGTGATGGTTAGCATTACAGAGATGGGACGGATTCCGATGGATAATCCAGATACGCATTTGGAATTAACGATGATTCATGAAGGAATGTTGATTGAGTATTCGGGGCCTTCGCTGGCTCTGCTGAATTTTGCTGAACAGATAAAACAACTCTTACTACTTGTTTTACTGGCGCAAATCATTTGGCCAAGTGGGTTAATCTCAGTATCGGATGGGCTTTTAGGGATGCTCTTGGCTTTGGGTTTTGCTGGTGCAAAAGTCGCAGCTTTAGGATTTTTCTTTGCCACTGTGGAGAGTCTCTTTGTTAAGCGGCGGCTTTTCAGAGCTCCGCATTATTTGGCAACAAGCACTGCTTCTGCCATTTTGGCCTTAATATCACTCTGGATTATAAGGGGGCAGATTTAAGTGATAGGCATTTCTGACAACGGACTCAATTTAATACTTCTTGTGCTTTTGATGAGTGGACTAATGATGGTCTATAGTGCCCGGGTGCAAAAAGCCTTGAATTGGTGGACGATACAAACCGTTTTTGTCTCGCTTTTGTTGATAGCTGAAGGTATTCATAGCCATGCATTAGAGGTTATTATTTTCGGTGTGCTGTTGTTAATAGCTAAGGCTGGGATCATCCCTATAATTTTACGTCGCGTATTGGAAGAGTCTAAGACAGAGTGGGTGGGTGAAATATACTTAAAGCG
>DHJG01000240.1:6282-20350 GCA_002404215.1 Desulfosporosinus sp. UBA4726 | reverse complement strand
ATAGCCCTGATTTTCCATGGCCTTTTGCTGATGATGACCCGTAAAGTCGCTTTAGTCCAAGTTTTGGGAATCTTACTCATAGACAATGGGATATTCCTCGCAGGGTTTTTTCTAACTCAAGGAATGCCTTTATTGGTGGAATTGGGGACAGCGTTTGATATTCTCGTGGGAATTGTCATTATTGGAATCTTGTCCAAACAAATGCTGGAAAATTATGATTCACTGAATGTTGATCACATGAGGTCATTGAAAGGATAGTATGCGATGTTTATTGGAGTGGCGGTAATCGCGGCAGTAGGAATGCTATTTTCGGCAAAGGATACCTACTTAAGACTATTGAACAGCGTGGCCCTTGTGTTATTAACGTTGAGTGGAGGCTGGACCATAAGACAAACGTTAAGCCACGGGTCCTATGCTTATGGGGCGGGCATATTTTATTGGGATGCACTAAGTGCTTTGCTGCTTGGTGTCATTATCATTATCGCGGTTTATGTTATTTTATTTTCGTTTGGATATATGGAAAAAGAAGTCCATGAGAAGAAACTACCGAGGGAGAGGCTTAAGTGGTACTATTTCTGGATATGGACCTTTATGGCAACAATGCTTTTGGTTGTTAGTACACCGAATATGGGTATCATTTGGGTAGGTATAGAGGGGACAACCTTGGCCACGACGCTCTTAGTTGGTTTCTATCGAAACAAGCAGGCGATTGAGGCTGCCTGGAAATATGTGATTTTATGCGTGGTTGGTATTAGTTTTGCTCTACTAGGAACAATGTTACTTTTTGCGTCTGCCGCACCGCTCTTGGGTCAGACATTAAGCGCGTTGGATTGGCGCCTGCTTCCAAACGTAGCGAGTCAGCTAGACCCAACGTTATTCCGTCTTGGTGTTTTGTTTGCGGTTGTTGGCTATGGGGCAAAGGTAGGTTTTGCTCCTATGCATGCTTGGCTTCCTGACGCTCATAGTCAAGCCCCTTCACCGGTCAGTGCCTTGTTATCAGCGGTTTTACTTAACTGTGCGCTCTATGCTATTTTGCGGTGGTACAGTTTAGCCCGTCTGACCACTTTGGGACCGGATTTCGTAGGAACGATGCTTATGAGCTTTGGCTTTTTATCGTTGGCGCTTATGGCTGGGTTTATCTTATTGCAAAAAGATATCAAACGATTACTGGCTTATTCGAGCGTTGAACACATGGGAATCTTAGCGATCGGTTTTGGGTTGGGCACTAAGGAAGCAGTCTGGGGGGCATCTTTACACCTCTTGCTTCACGGCCTTACTAAGGCAAATCTATTCGTCATTATTGGGAGTTTAGTGCAAAAAACCGGAACTAGAAAAATTTCTAGGATTCGTGGAATCTTTAAAGTTTGGCCTTATACTGGGATAATCATGGTTCTCGGCTTATTGGGAATTACCGGAACTCCTCCGTTTGGAACGTTTCGCTCAGAAGTACTCATCTTATCCGGCCTATTTAAAACAGATCATCCATTACTGGGTTTTTTGAGCATTCTCTTTCTTACTGTGATCTTTGCGGGTTTTCTCTATCATTTCCTCCAGATGCTTTACGGGAAGCGAAGTGACCGACAAGAGCCTGGCGAGAGTGCAAGTACGCTTGCTCTGGCAATCCCTCTTTTGATAGTCCTTTTCTTAGGCTTGTTCATTCCCCAAAGCCTGAATCAGGCACTAAATCAGGTCGTCGAAGTGATTTTGGGAGGAGTTTAGGATGCTAAGCTTACGAGAGTATTTACAGAGTTATCAGGGCATTGAGATTATTATCTGGGAGAACAAAGAGGGTATCGTTGAGCTTTCTTCTAGCGATCTTCCGGAAGTGTTGTCTTACTGTTTAGAGATAAAGCCACGTCCAATTTGGCTAACCCATGTTGTCAATGATGAGCGGCAATTGGGGCGTGGATTTTGTCTCTATTTGGTACTCCATTTTCCAGGCAAGGATTTTTCACTGACGCTTGTCGCCAAAGGAATAAAGGAAGAATTTCCAACACTTGCTCTAATCTTTCCAGCCTTGAACTGGTCAGAAAGAGAAGCCCAAGATCTCTTCGGACTACACGCCGTCGGACATCCTGACCCCCGTTCTTTGGTCTTACATCCGGGTTGGCCGCAAGGATTCCATCCCTTGCGTAAGGATTATAAAGCGGGGGACGAACGCAAGGCGTTCGATCGGGCTCCACTAGTTTTTCCTGAAATGCATGGAGACGGAATCTTTCAAGTTCCAGTTGGTCCGATTCATGCCGGAATCATTGAACCTGGGCATTTTCGCTTTTACGCTATTGGGGAACCCGTTCTGCATTTAGAAGCCCAGCTCTTTTACACTCACAAAGGAATAGAGAAGCTCGTTGAGGGAAGAAGTATCGAAGATGGTTTGCGCATCATTGAGCGAGTTTGCGGGGTGTGTGCTCTAAGTCATGGTCTTGCTTATTGTGAGGCTGTTGAGAAGCTGGCTAATGTAGAAGTTTCCCGTCCGGTTTTGTTATGGAGAACGATACTGGCTGAATTAGAACGGGCCTACAATCATATTGGAGATATAGGTAATATGTGTGCTGGAGTTGGCTTTGCCCTTGGTAACGCTAATGGTTCTCAAAGCAAAGAAAAGCTTCAACGCTTAAATTTAGAATTCTTTGGTCACCGATTCTTACGGGGTGTGGTTGTTCCCGGAGGAATGAAGTTGATACCTGGGTCAAAGGATAGTCAAGCCATGCTGAACCGACTCATTAAACTATCCGACGATTTTGAAGCGTGGATACCCTTACTGCTAGAACATGACGGCTTTAGACAGAGGGCTGTTACTACTGGCGTATTAAAGCCTGAGAACGCCATCGATTTGGGGGTTACAGGGCCAGCTGCACGAGCTTCAGGCATAGCCAACGACTGGCGAGAATTACATGCCTACCTACTGTACCCGGAACTTAAGGTAACATCAATCATTGAACAGGATGGAGATGCTTGGTCTAGGTTAATGGTACGGGTTAAGGAAACCAGAGAGAGTTTTCGGTTTCTTAATACGTTACTGCGTGAAGCGATGCAGGGACCAGAGTTCAATTATGATAAGCCAGTCTCCATTGCTTTGGGAAAAGTCAGACCGTTTTCTCCTACTTGGGGGTGTGTAGAGTCTCCTAGAGGGACGGATGTTATTTGGCTTATGCTCGATGAACAGGGTAAAATCTACCGTTGCCGAGTTCGATCTGCCAGCTATGCCAACTGGCCAGCTGTACCTCTCACATTACCGGGCAATATTGTACCTGATTTTCCGTTGATTAATAAGAGTTTCGAATTGTGTTATAGTTGTTGCGACCGATAGCCGAAAAGGAGAGATAATATGTTAAATTTGCTGCTCCGAAAGTTACATATGGGACGTCTCACTGAGCAGGGCATAAATTCGCAAATAGCGCAAATTCCGTCCGCTTTACCAGCGAGTTTCAGGCAGTCTCTTCAGATTCGGCACCTCGCTTGTGGTTCCTGCAATGCTTGTGATTGGGAAATGACGGCCTTAGGTAATTCTCTTTACGATCATCAGCATTTTGGAATTGATTTCGTGGCTTCGCCCCGTCATGCCGATCTATTAATGTGTACTGGGCCGGGCGCTACGCAGTTGGTTAATGCTGCCCATGAAACCTATGAAGCGATGGCTAACCCGAAATGGGTCATGGCGGTAGGAGATTGTGCCATCAATGGTGGCGTATTTAAAGGAGCGTATGCCAGTTCCGGAGGCATGGATAGAGTATTACCTGTGGATTTTAAGGTCCCGGGATGCCCACCTTCACCCGATGATTTAATTAAGGCCTTGCTCGGGATTATGGGAAAGTGATAAATGATTTTGGATATAAAAAAAGAGCCTGAGGGCTCTTTTTTCGTACCTATGCAGTAAGTATAAGTTTTGGGTGGCATAATTTGGGTGGTATAAGCCCAATTAAGCGGCCGCTGGCACCTGGAGTTTGGTGCCAGCCAAGGTTTCTTTATTAACAATATTAATAAAACCTAGGAAGACCATGCATAGAGCTAGCAAGGCTACAGCTTACAGTTTAATGTCTAGGTCTTTTATCTTACGGTAGAGAGTATTTCGTCCAATACCTAGCAGTTTAGCAGCGGGCGCAATCTTCCCTTTAGTTTGAGTGAGAGCATAGAGTATCGTATGCTTATTCTGCTGGTTCAGTAAGGGTTCGGGTTTTGCGACGGCTTGATGAAGTTCATCGGGTAAATCTGCTACTGTTAAAACAGAGCCTTCTGATAAAGCCACCATACTCTCTATACAGTTTTCAAGCTCCCGGACATTGCCCGGCCAGGGATTTGAACATAGGTGGGTATAAACTTCCTCTTGAATCCCTAAGATAGGCCTGCCTAAAGATTCACAAGCTTTGCGGATGAAATAGGGAACTAAATCTCGAATATCTTCTGGGCGGTCGCGTAGTGGCGGCAATTCCAAGGTGACGACTTTCAGACGATATAACAAATCTAAGCGGAAACGTTCAGCGGTTACAAGGTCGGAGAGGTTTTTGTGTGATGCGGCAATGACTCGAACGTCTATTTTTAGAGCTTTTGTATCGCCGATACGGGAAACTTCCTTTTCTTGGAGCACTCGTAGAAGGGCGACTTGGACATTTAAGGGCATATCTCCAATTTCATCAAGGAAAATAGTTCCCTTATTCGCTAATTCGAATTTTCCAGGTTTTCCGCCACGGCGTGCACCGGTAAAGGCACCGTCCACGTAGCCGAATAACTCACTCTCCACTAGTGAAGCAGGGAGTGAAGCACAGTTCAAAGCGACAAAAGGGCCTTCGTGACGGGGGCTAAGTTGATGGATTGTTTGGGCAATTATTTCTTTTCCGGTTCCGCTTTCTCCGTGGATGAGTACGGACGAGTGGGTTGCTGCAACTTTCGAAGCGCGTTCTAGGATCAGCTTTGTAGGCATGCTATGCCCGATCCATAATGTATTAGTTGAGGAAATATCATTCGTGACTTGAAGGGTACCAACGGCACCAAGCGATTGGCCTTCATTATTTAGGACGCGAGTTAAGTGAGAGGAAATTTCTTCTCCTGATCTTTCTTTGAGATGGAGATCTAGAGAATGGGCATTCAACTTCCAACCCTTTGGGGAATTAAAGATATCCCCGGCTAGTTGACCGACGATGTTTTCTTGACTACGCCCAAGCAGTGCGGCACCAAGTGGATTAATACCAGTAATGATGCCGTCACGATTGATGGCGAGAAAGCCCTGTTGTACTAGTGAGGTAGCTAATTTGAAGCCTTCTTGATAAAATTTCAGCTGACCCTCTAACTCAAATAGTTGCAAGTTTTTCTCGATCATACTTGCCCCCATGATTGCAATGGTTAAGATTTTTTGAAATGGAATATTAGCGTTCCCACTGATATCTAAAACACCAATTGGAAAACCTTGGCTGTCTTGAATAGGAGCAGCCCAACAAGCTAAAAAGTGGTTTTGGCGCACAAAGTGCTCCCAACTGAATACTGCGAGGGGGGCATTGTTACGAAGAACTGTTCCAATAGCGTTGGTTCCTCGAATTTCTTCACTCCACGCAGCGCCAGGACCTAAATCAACCAATTGAGCTTTATTCATAAATGGCGAATCACCCATGGCTTCAATTATGAAACCATCTTTGTCACCTAACAAAACAGTATATTCAGCGTTCCCAAGCAAGTTGTAAATGTAGGGTAGAACAGGTGCGCTTGCTCTGATCAGTGGTTCTTGAGCGTCTTTGCGCTCGTTAAAAAGTGGAGCAGATAGAATCTCCTGTTTAGTGAGTTTAGGATCTACATGGTACCCTATGCTTCTTTGCCAAGAACGATAAATAGCGGGAGTTACCTCAGATTCAACGCTCTCTCCATTAATAAAACGCTCCCAATGGTTATCCATAGATTGTTTTCCCTTTCTTGTTCTAAATCATAGTAAGTCTGTCCCTATTACTCACAGAATACCATACCTAATTCAATCAAACAACAGTTTGACAAGGAATTTAAACCGAAAAGTGTTCAATGTTGGAACAAAAGCAAAAGACAAAGTGCTCGAATTAGGAGCATTATCAATGCTGAATGACTGAAATGTCCCGTTCGAATTTGTGTACAACTTATTTTTGTTGCAATATTTAGTTTGTTATAATTTGTTCTAATTTGTTCTAATTTGGTAATTTAAAATAAATTAGATAATTAAGTTTTCTTTTTGAATTTTAATAATTGGCACAATAATTGCTATTATTGATATATGTAACTTGATTTAGGTGAGGGTAATTCATTTAGTCCTTGAAGGAAACGTTTTGGCGGAATAAAAATAAGATAGAAACAAGGAGGAAGATTCATGGGTGGGTACACCGGAAAAGTTTTGCGCATCAATCTCACAGAGGGAAAAATTAGTACTGAGCCTTTAAACATGGAACTTGCAAAGAAATATTTGAGTGGGCGTGGGCTGGCTGGGAAAATGTTTTTCGACGAGGTAGCAGCAGATGTCGATGCGCTTTCTCCTGAAAACACAATGTATATTGCTACAGGAGTACTCACAGGAACGAATGCTCCAACGTCTGGTCGCTTTATGGTTGTTACAAAATCTCCTCTAAACGGAGTCATCGCTTCCTCGAACTCAGGCGGATATTGGGGAGCACAACTGAAATTTGCCGGTTATGATATGGTTATATTAGAAGGTAAAGCAGCTAAACCCGTGTATATTGCTATTACCGACGACAAGGTAGAAATTAAAGATGCAGCCAATGTTTGGGGTAAAGATGTCTATGCCACAACAGAAGCTTTAAAGGCTGAATTTGGGGATGACAAAGCAAAAGTCTTAACAATTGGACCTGCTGGTGAGACCCTTTCTCTGAATGCAGCAATCATGAATGACCTCTTCCGCGCTGCAGGGCGTAGTGGAGTCGGTGCTGTAATGGGATCGAAAAATCTTAAAGCGATTGTCGTTCGTGGAACAGGAAAAGTCGTAAATGCAAATCCTGACGAAATGAAAAACGTCCTGAGCGCAGCTTTGGGTAAAATTAAGGAAAATGGCGTTACAGGAGCAGGCCTTCCAACTTACGGTACTGCTGTACTGGTTAACATTATTAATGAAAGCGGGATATTCCCGGTTAATAACTTCCAAGAATCATATGATGCTAATGCTGAAACAGTCAGCGGCGAAACAATGACGGCAAATCACCTGATCAAAAAAGATGCTTGCTATCGATGTCCGATCGCTTGCGGTCGTTATAGTAAATGGGAAGGCGGGCAAGGTGCTGGCCCTGAATATGAAGCAGTATGGAGCTTTGGTCCTGACTGTGGTGTTCATGACTATGATGCGATTCATGTAGCCAACGATTTATGTAACAAATTAGGGATGGATTCAATTTCTGCCGGTTGTACTATTGCTACAGCTATGGAATTGGTTCAAAAAGGATATGTTAAGCCAGAAGAACTTGAAGGAATTCCCCTTGAGTTCGGAGATGCCAAAGGAATGGTAGAGTGGACACGTAAGATGGCTTATGGTGAAGGATTTGGAGCTAAATTGGCACAAGGTTCTTATCGCTTAGCTGAAAGTTATGGTCACCCAGAACTGTCCATGTCTGTGAAAAAACTTGATATTCCGGCCTATGATCCTCGTGGTATCCAAGGTCACGGACTTCAATATGCAACAAGTAACCGTGGCGGTTGTCACGTTCGTGGGTATATGGTTTCTCCAGAAATTCTCGGCCTTCCACAAAAACTGGATAAAGACTCCCTCGAAGGAAAAACTACATGGGTCAAGATCTTCCAAGATCTCACAGCCGTTATCGATTCCATTGGAATGTGCTTGTTCACTTCTTTCGCACTTGGCCTTTCTGACTACACCGCAATTGTTAACGCAGTGACTGGCTTTAATTATACGGATGCTGAACTCTTGGCTTGTGGAGACCGGATCTATAACGTTGAACGCTTGCAGAATTTACGCATCGGTATGACCACAGCTGATGACACACTTCCTCCACGTTTATTGAATGATCCGATCCCGGCTGGTCCTTCAAAAGGTAGCGTACACAGATTACCAGAACTTCTACCTGCTTACTATGCTGAACGTGGCTGGGATGCAGCTGGTGTACCAACGGCTGAAACCCTTAAAAACCTGGGAGTCTAGGAATTAGTATATTCTATAGCGAATTGGGAAAATTAAGATATTGTTATTGATGGGGGACCTTTTTAGGGTCCCCCTTCACGAGTACCTTTACATAGACGAACATACTTATGATATCATAAGCATTAGTGAACTTATCTAGGGTGGTGGTTGGCCATCAGAGATGAAAGGAGTGAACGGAATGCGTGTGACCATTAAATTATTCGCCACGTTTCGGGATGGCCGGTTTAAAGTTGAAGAGCAGGATCTGTCAGAAGGAACTTGTGTTCTTGATGTCATTCAACCGCTGAACATTCAAGCGGAGGAACTTGCTATTTGCCTTTTAAATGGGAAGGATGCTAACGAACATACCGTTTTAAACGATGGAGATACTCTTGCTCTCTTTCCACCAGTGGGAGGGGGCTAAATGAAATTCGAAGGACGGTATCTGCGAAATAAGAAAACCTTGTCTGATGAGGACCAGCTCAAACTGGCCAATTCCTGTGTTGCAATCGTAGGGTGTGGAGGGCTTGGAGGTTACATTGCCGAACAGCTTGCGCGGGTCGGGGTCGGTCGATTAGTGCTTTTTGATGGTGACCGTTTCGAAGTTAGCAATCTTAACCGCCAGATTATGGCTACAGAACTTAATATAGGTCAGTGGAAAGTAGAAGTTGCGCACCAAAGGCTGAAAAGTGTGAACTCCGAGGTACAGGTTGAAGCAATAAGAGGCTGGTTTGAGGAGGATAGAGCTCCTGAGCTCTTGAAAAACGTTGATTTGGTATGTGATGCTCTTGATTCGAGGGACTCGCGTGTCATGTTGGAGCGGGTTTGTCACCAAATGAATTTGCCACTGGTTTATGCAAGTATTGCAGGTTGGTTTGGGCAATTGGGGGTAAGTTTGCCAGGAGATTTCAGCGTATCACGATTATATGGGCATGGTGAACGGGGTGTCGAAAGCATGTGGGGTAATCCTGCGTTTACGCCGGCCGTTTTGGCAAGTCTAAGTGTCGCTGAGACTGTAAAATTACTGGTTGGAAGAGTGCCCTCCTTGCGCCATGCTTGGCTGCAAGTGGATCTGCTGGCCATGGAGTTTGAACGATTTGAAATACAGTAAATATAAAGATGATTCGAAAGGTGTAATGGAACATGGGAAGCAGTAGTGAATTATTTAAGGTCAAAACGTTGGCTGAGGCGATCGATTCATTAAAACCCTATGTTCTCTCATTTTATCAGCGCGTCGAAAAGGTCTCTTTAGCTGATTCTCTGGGACGTATTGTTGCCCAGGACATCCCGGCGACCTGTGCTTTGCCACATTTTCGTAAATCTACAATGGATGGGATGGCTGTTCGAGCGGCAGACACGTTTGGAGCCAGTGAAAGTATGCCTGCGTTGGTTCAATGTCATGGGGAAGTACGGATGGGCGTAGCTCCGCTAGAACCCTTAGGGAAGGGGGCGGGAATACTGATGCCCACGGGAGGAATGCTTCCTGAGGGAGCTGATGCGGTCGTGATGGTTGAACATCTCGAGCACTTTGGCGAGGAGCTCTATGGGGTAACTAAGGCGGTCGCACCGGGAGAAAATCTTATAGATATTGGGGAAGATTTGACGAAAGGGGAAATTATTTTCCCCCAATTTACACGAATTAGGGCCCAGGAAATGGGACTCCTGGCTTCTCAAGGCTTATCACACGTCCCTGTATTGCCCCGATTCCGCGTCGGGATCCTTTCGACAGGGGATGAAATTATTCCTCCAGAACAAGAGCCTGTACCTGGACAGTCGAGGGATATTAATGGCTATACCTTACTTGGACAAGCTCTGGCTAGTGGTGCTGATGCGCGTCATTATGGTATTGTGAAAGATGACTTGGAAGAGCTTCGTTCAGTACTTTTAACAATGTTAGAGGAAAATGATATTGTTTTGCTTTCTGGCGGGAGTTCTGTAGGTTCACGAGATTTGTCTGCGCAGCTTATTGGGGAACTCGGAGAGCCTGGTTTATTATTTCATGGCTTAGCACTTCGACCCGGTAAGCCTACAATCGGTGGGGTCGTTGATGGCAAGCTGATTTTCGGGCTTCCCGGACATCCTGCCTCGGCAATGGTTGTCTTTGATACGATCGTCCGTCCTTGGTTAGATGCCACGGTAGTGCACTCAAAAGTTGATCCTTTGCCGAAAGGAACTCTAACCCAAAATCTGCACTCTGGCAGTGGTCGTGAGGAGTTCGTGCGTGTGCGACTCATCGCGGATGGAGACGATTGGCAGGTTGAGCCGATTAGAGGGAAATCTGGCTTAATTCGCACGATGGTACTGGCAGATGCTTTAGTGCACATTAGCTTAGATACTGAAGGCATAGAAGCTGGGAAAGAAGTATTTTTTCGGCTTCTACGTTAAGATACTTATAATCGTTAGAAATGGGGAGGCAAAGGAAACGTGGAACGCCAAATATATCTCAAGAACAAGGCTTGGCAAGAGGGACTGTCTATTATGATGGAAAAGCTTGCCGAGAGTAGTGTTCCCAAAAATGAGCACGTGGATGTGCGTTTATCACTACATAGAGTAACTGGAACAATCGTTCGAGCCAAAAGAAGCTCACCCCATTTCGCGGCTTCAGCTATGGACGGATATGCGATTCGGGCCAAGGATACCTTTGGAATTACAGAACGAGAGCCTCGTTGGCTGGAACTTGGAGTTCAAGCGATTCAAGTTGATACAGGAGATCCTGTTCCTGAGGGGATGGACGCGGTTGTTATGCTGGAAGAGGTGTTGCAATCGGGCGAACTCGGAATCTTGCTGCAGGCTCCTGTGGTCCCCTGGAATCATGTTCGACCAGTTGGAGAAGACATTGTTGAAGGGGAAGTTCTTCTCCCAATTCATCATCTCATTCGTCCCCAAGATCAAGGTGCGTTACTGGCTGCGGGGGTTTTGGACGTAGAAGTTCGGTGTAAGCCACGCGTGGGAATTTTGCCGACTGGCGACGAAATTCGTCCACCGGAAGCACTTCTTCAGGTGGGAGATATTGTGGACAGTAACTCCACCGTTCTAGCTTCTTTAGTTGAAGAATGGGGCGGATCTGCGACGATTTGGCCTATTACACCCGATCAACCTAAGTTATTAGAAGAAGCTATTCTTCAGATGGTAGCATCGCAAGATATTCTTGTGATCATCGCTGGATCATCACAAGGACGGGATGATTATACGTCTCAAATGATTGAAAAGCACGGGACGCTCTTTCTACATGGTGTAGCTATAAAACCAGGTAAACCAGTAGCCTTAGGCGAAGTTCAAGGCAAGCCCACGATTGGAATCCCTGGTTATCCGGTGTCTGCTTTTCTGACAGCACATTTGTTCTTAGAGCCTTGGGTCAAGAACTTGCAGGGACTAAGTAAGGTTTCGCCGCCTATTCTGGATGCTGTAATAAGTAAAAAGGTCTTTTCTTCGTTAGGAAGTGAAGAGTTTGTTCGGGTTAAAGTGGGGAAAGTCGGAGAACGTTGGGTTGCTGCCCCTTTGAGTAGAGGTGCAGGCGTGACAATGAGCTTAGTGAGAGCTGATGGCATGCTTCGGGTTCCTCGCTTACAAGAAGGATTCCATGAGGGTGAAACGGTACCTGTTGAGCTTTTGCGGCCTATTTCGGAGTTAGAAGAAACCCTAGTATGTATTGGGTCTCATGATCTGACGTTGGATGTTCTAAGTAGCCATATGAAGGCTAAGGGTGGGCATGGAGGCATTGCCTCAGCTCACGTAGGGAGTCTAGCTGGAATCCTGTCCTTACGCAAGATGGAGGCCCATTTTGCGGGCATTCACTTGCTCGATCCCGATACAGGAGAGTACAATAAAGCCTATTTGCAACGCTTCCTGCCGGGAAGAGATATCGCCTTAATGAATTTAGTCTATAGAACTCAGGGTCTTCTTGTACCTAAAGGGAATCCCCTCAACCTCAAGGACCTTGTTGATTTAGTCCAGCCGGGTATACGTTTTATTAATCGTCAGGGTGGATCAGGGACTCGGGTTCTTTTAGATTATCTACTCCAGAAGCAAGGTCTTACCAAAGAGCAAATCATAGGCTACGACCGGGAGGAATTTACGCACTTAGGTGTTGCTGTAGCTGTTGCCTCGGGATCAGCCGATGTTGGGCTGGGAATTCAAAGTGCAGCGGAAGCCCTAGGGCTAGATTTCTTGTTGATCGGAGAAGAACGCTATGATTTGGCGATTCCGCGCGAATATCTTGAAGAACCGCGCATGCAAGCGATGATTTCCGTCATCCGAAGTAAAGCTTTTCAGGAGGATGTTCTGGCTCTCGGTGGGTATGATGTCCGAGAGACGGGGGTATTTTACCTATAATACACGTAAATTGATTGTAAGACACACAGTGCTGTTCCTACCACCCAAAGAGCACCTCCCCGATCGGGAAGGTGCTCTTTGGGTGGTTTTTAGTGATATGTAAGGGGCACGACCTCGTGCCTTAATTATTTGCCGAGAGAACAAAGTGGATAAGTGCAGATCGGGCAGTCAAGACAAAGACCACCATGTCCTAGTTTAACTATGTCAAGACGCGACAGGCGTTCTCCAGTGAGTAACCGTGGAGCGAATAAATCAAAGGCGGTTGTCTTGGCATACATGACGCACCCGGGTAATCCCATAATGGGAACATCTCCGATGTAAGCTAGTAAAAACATGGCTCCTGGAAAAACAGGTGCACCGTAGGTGATAAGTTCCGCTCCCATTTCTTTAATGGCAGTGGGGGTGACATCATCAGGATCAACGGACATGCCACCACTGACTAAAATCATTTCTGCACCTTGATTTAGATGTTCTCGAATGCAGCTTTGAATCAGAGGCACATCGTCACTGGCGAACGTATGACCTAAGACAACAGATCCCCAGCCTTCGACTTTTGAACGCAGAACGGGGCCGAATTTATCCTGGATTCGACCATGATAGACCTCACTTCCCGTTGTGACGATTCCTACCTTTAAGGGCTTTAGAGGCCGCACTTCCAGAATAGGATTTGAAAACGTTTGAGTAATCCGTTCTGCTTCGATGATCAATTTTTCGTCGATCATCAGGGGAACGACACGGGTCCCTGCGACCTTATCCCCTTTTTTAACGGGGCGATGATTGTGAAGTGTAGCAAGGCAGATATATTCCAACGTATTTAAGGCTAAGATGCCATCTTCTGAGACATAAAGTAGGCCATCATAGGCAGCGCTGAGAGTGACCTTTCCTTCTTTGGGTTCGTCAAAGATTAGCCCGGAATCGGACACCGCATGGGCAAGACGCTCGGCGGCTTCATTCTCATGTATGAGGCCGGGCGTTTGATCCCAGACAAAAATATGTTCTTTCCCCATGCTTAGGAGAACGGGAATATCCTCTTCCCGAACGAGATGTCCTTTGCGAAAACGGGGACCTTTCGCTACACCGGGAATAATTTGCGTCATGTCATGGATAAGAATGGTACCAACAGAATCCTGCACTTTAATTTTTTCCATAGCGATAGCCTCCAATACATCATGGAAGGCGTGTTAACTCTTAAACACACCCCGGCGTGGAAGTGAAACTGCTAGAAGTTCATGGGTAGACTGAGGGGGAAATACAATCTGTTCCCTCTTGCATGGTACCGTATTCTTAACTGGAGGTCAAGGGATGATTGTTTTGTTTACGGATAGACTTTGAATAACAATTCGAGTGCAAATTTTGACAAATTTCTACGAAAGAGATCTAGTACTAGTATGGAATTGAGTAGAACACTAAATATTTAAACAACTTGGATTATTGGCATAATTATTGCATATAATATAAGCCAAGCCAATTAAAGCAAAATAAATTAAAGTAGACCAAACCAGATTAAAGCTATTATGGTAAATGAGAAAAAGAGTGGAAGGATGAGATTTGTCAGTTGTTCATTAAAGGTACGGGTGGGAAAATTGCTTTATTGGTGACGAATGCTAATCTCAACAAAGTATAATGGTTTAATTTCCCAAACGC
>DHJG01000240.1:4460-6198 GCA_002404215.1 Desulfosporosinus sp. UBA4726 | reverse complement strand
TTAAAAAGGGGAGAAAAGAATTGATTAAGAAAAATCTAGTTATTAACGGTATTCATCAGCAAATAATTGTCAATGGTGAAGAACTTTTATCAAATGTATTGCGTGGGCAATTACACTTAACCGGAACTAAAGTAGGGTGTGGAAAAGCTCAATGCGGCGTATGTTCCGTCATTATGGATGGGAAAGTAGTCCGCTCTTGTGTTACTAAAATTAAACGAGTTGCCGAGGGTGCAAAAATTACAACCATTGAAGGCGTAGGTACCGATAAACACTTACATCCTCTACAACTAAGCTGGATGATTCATGGGGCGGCTCAATGTGGATTCTGCACACCTGGATTCATTGTTTCAGCAAAACAACTCTTAGAGGAAAATGCTAGTCCTACTAGAGAAGATGTCCGGAACTGGTTTTCAAAACACGTAAATGCCTGCCGTTGCACAGGATATAAACCTTTAGTTGACGCGGTCATGGATGCTGCTCGCTTAATGCGGGGCGAAGTTAAAGCTGAAGATCTATTCGCAAAATTACCTGCTGATGGCACAATTATTGGTACTGAAATGATTCGTCCATCCGCTGTAGCTAAGGTTACTGGTACTTGGGAATTCGGAGCTGATGCAGGACTCAAAATGCCTGCAGAAACCCTACATCTGAAACTGGTTCAAGCTAAGGTTTCTCATGCTAATATTCTTTCTATCGACACTTCTGAAGCTGAAAAAATGCCTGGTGTCTTTAAAGTTATCACGTATAAAGATGTTGTTGGCAGAAACCAAATCACTGGTTTGATCACCTTCCCGACGAACAAAGGGGATGGCTGGGATCGTCCGATCCTCTGCGAGAAAAAGATTTTCCAATTTGGTGATGCAATAGCCATTGTTGCCGCTGATACTGCTGCCCATGCTCAAGCTGCTGTTGATAAAGTTAAAGTAGAGCTCGAATTACTGCCTGAATATATGAGCGCTCCAGCCGCCATGGCAGACGACGCTATTGAAATTCATCCAGGAACACCGAACGTTTACTTTGAAACTCAAATTAAAAAGGGCGAGGATACTGCTCCTTTGATGAAAGCTGCAGACGTAGTCGTTTCAGATAGCTTTTATGTTGGACGTCAGCCACATCTACCGCTTGAGCCCGATGTCGGATATGCCTTCTACAACGAAGATGGTAAATTGATCATCCATTCTAAGAGTATTGCCATCCATCTGCACATGTATATGATCGCTGCAGGGATTGGTATCGAACCAGAAAATCTGATCTTAGTACAACTCCCAACTGGCGGAACCTTTGGTTATAAGTTCAGCCCAACAATTGAAGCCTTATTAGGGGTTGCGGCAGTTGCTACAAAAAAACCTGTCTACCTAGAATTTGACTATTTCCAACAAACAACTTATACCGGAAAACGTTCGCCATTCTTTATTGACTGTAAATTTGGGGCCACTAAAGAAGGTAAGTTGACGGCTATGGAATCTGATTGGACAGTCGACCATGGTCCATATTCTGAATTTGGTGACTTGCTCACTATGCGTGGCACCCAGTTCATTGGTTGCGGGTACAACATCCCCAATATTCGTGGAGAAGGACGTACTGTAGCAACGAACCATGCTTGGGGTTCTGCTTTCCGGGGTTATGGATCTCCTCAAAGTACGTTCGCCTCTGAGGTTTTGATGGATGAACTTGCTGAAAAATTGGGTATGGATCCATTTGAACTCCGTTATAAAAACGTTTACCGTCCTGGTGACAC
>DHJG01000240.1:0-4206 GCA_002404215.1 Desulfosporosinus sp. UBA4726 | reverse complement strand
TAACGATCGCTCATCAGACTTTACGTCCATTGGGTATCAAACCAGAAAATATTAAACTGGTTATGTGTGATATGGAAGTGACTCCTAACAGCGGACCTGCCGGCGGTAGTCGTTCAAATGTTATGTGCGGTAATGCTACCCGGGTTGCTTGCGAATTGTTATTGAAAGGCATCGCAAAAGCAGATGGATCCTTCCGCACCTATCAAGAAATGGTTGCTGAAAAGTTACCAGTCTATTTTGAAGGTTCATGGACCGCTCCTGCTAAAGAGTGCGATGTAACGACAGGACAAGGGTCACCGTTTGCTGTTTATATGTATGGAGCCTTCCTGTCGCAAGTTGAAGTCGACATCACGACAGGTAAAACTAAAGTTTGCAAAATGACCATGGTGGCCGATGTCGGTACAATCATCAATAAACTGGTAGTAGACGGACAACTCTATGGTGGCTTGATTCAAGGTCTAGGTCTAGCTCTAAGCGAAGATTTCGAAGATCTGAAAAAACACACCGATTTGAAAGGTTGCGGACTACCTTACATCTTAGATGCACCAGATGATATTGATCTCATCTATGTAGAAACCTATAGACCTCATGGTCCTTTCGGAGCAGCTGGTTCGGGAGAATTGCCACTAACATCCCCACATGCTTCGATCATCAATGCTATCTACAATGCTAGTGGAGCTCGGATTACTCACTTACCAGCTCGCCCAGATGTTGTACTTGCAGCTCTTAAAGCTAAATAATTCCTCTAACTTGGCCATGTAACCTAAAATTGGTTGATCCGATGGCAGACCGCCACTATGTCTTTACTTCTTGAAGTGAAGGTAAGTGGCGCTAAGCCACAGGTTAGTTCAACTAAACTTAAGATGGAGTGTAAACTCCATCTTAAGTAAATTTAATTTTAAATTAGGTTTCTGCGTTTATACCACTCAGTCAGGAAAAGTAATTTTCTTGAGATAAGTGAACTAAGGAAGCTAAGGAAGTGAGTGTCGCTCATGGAACAGGACGAACTAAAAAGACAAGAAGATAAGTGTATCCAAGAAAATCCCCCAGCCTGTACAGCAGGTTGTCCAATCCACCTAGATGCTCGAAAATTAATGTTAGATATTCAAAAACAAGACTTAAAGAGTGCCTTAGCAACAATGCAAAAAAAGCAGCCCTTTCCCGGAATTATTGGTCGGATTTGCGATCATCCCTGTGAAAATGTATGTAAACGTAAAGATGTTGGAACGACTATCGCTATTTCAGATCTAGAGCGGTATTGCGTACAGAACCAAACTACAACCGTCAAAAAAATGAAGGTTCCCCCAAAAAGCCAGACAGTTGCGGTAGTTGGTTCAGGCCTAAGAGGCCTGACCGTTGCTTATGACTTAGCTAAAAAAGGATATAAAGTTAGTCTGTTCGAGAAGGCAGATCGCCTTGGCGGAAACCTGTGGAATTATTCGGAACATCAGTTACCCCCAGAGGTTATTGTCGAAGAGCTGTCCGTATTAAACCGGCTTGACATTCAAATAAAGCTGAATACAGCCATTACCCAGCAGGACTTAGCCAAGCTTCAAGAAGAATTTAATGTAGTGTATCTTGGCCTTGCAGATCAATCTAACGATGTAGTGGAACTTTTAGGTGAACATTCGTCGGTCGACCTAGTCACTTGTGCTACCCAGACCCCAGGACTATTTAGAGGTTCACTAGTGGGTAACGAATCCCCCATTAAGTCAGTTGCTGATGGTCGAAAGGCCGCAGTTTCTATAGATAGATATCTGCTGGGGGTTTCCTTAACGGGCTCTCGTGAATCCGAAGAACCATATGAGACTAAACTCTACGTCAAAACCAAGGGGATTGCCCCTTTGCCAGTAGTGCCAATGAATGACGAGTCTGCTGGATATACGACGGAGGAAGCGCTTCAGGAGGCGGGTAGGTGTCTGAATTGCCAATGTCTTGAATGTGTTAAAGGCTGCGTATTTATGCAAGAATACGGTAGTTATCCCAAAAGTTATGTAAGGCAAATTTACAATAATGATGCAATTGTTATGGGTTTGCGCCAAGGAAATAAAATGATCAATTCCTGTAGTCTTTGTGGTCAGTGTGCCGCAATTTGCCCTCAAGGGCTAGACCTTGGAGAGACCTGTAAGGCAACCCGGGAGAGTATGGTGAGCAAAGGTAAAATGCCCCCCTCGGCCTTTGATTTTGCCCTGCGGGATATGGCCTTTAACAACAGTGAAGAATTTGCCTTGACCAGACATCAACCCGGTTACAATTCAAGTAAGTATGTTTTCTTTCCTGGTTGTCAATTAAGCGCCTCGTCTCCAGAACAAGTTGAAAAAGTATATGCTTATTTAATGGAAAAGCTTGATGGCGGAGTAGGTTTAATGTTACGTTGCTGTGGTGCTCCTGCTGATTGGGCGGGTGATCAAGAACTGTTCCAAAATAGTTTGAAGGTTTTAGTTGCGGAGTGGGAAAGCTTAGGCAAACCGAAGCTCATTGTGGCCTGTTCCACCTGTCACAGCATGTTCCGAGAAAAGTTCCCTGAGTTAGTTTCATTGTGGGAGTTAATGGCTGATTTAGATTTACCAGTTCAAGATCCGAACGTAAGTGGGGGCAAGGTTGCTGTACAGGATGCTTGTACGACAAGACATGAACCCGTCATACAGGATGCTGTCCGACATATATTAGCTAGGTTGGGTTACGAAATTGAAGAATTGCCCTATAGCAAAGAAGAAACCAAGTGTTGTGGCTTTGGAGGTCTGACGTCCTTTGCAAATCCGGAATTAGCGAAGAAAATTGTTGAGGACCGAATAAGCGAAAGCGCAACAGACTATGTAGCCTACTGCGCCATGTGTAGAGATAATTTTGCGGCTAAGGGTAAACGCACGTTTCATTTATTAGATCTGATTTTTGGTACTAACCTTGAAGAGGCCGCCATCAGACCAAGGGTTGGATTTTCCTACCGGCACGAGAATCGGGCAAAACTCAGAAGAAAGTTATTACATTCCCTGTGGAAGGAAGCACCACAGGAAAAAGAAGGGGCGTTTCGGACCATCAATCTTTTGCTGAATGAAAAAGTTCTGGAAGTTATGGAAGATCGGCGTATTCTAATAGAAGATATTCAACAGGTAATCGAACTTGCTGAGCGAACCGGACAAAAATTTGTTAATCCAGACACTGGCCACAATTTAGCGCATTTTCGCCCTTTCAAGGTGACCTTTTGGGTTGAATATCAATCACAAGAGCAAGGGTTTGTCGTGCTAAATGTTTACAGCCACCGAATGGAAATTTTGGAGGATGGTCATGAATAACAAACCAAATAAAACTCAGAAAAACCCTTGGAAGTGCGGGAAATGTGGGGGTGAACTCACGCTTGGTATGATCAGGGCATCCTACTTAGGCAATGAGTTCGAGGTTGAGGAACTAAAGTGTCTCAAGTGTGGGTTTGTGTTGATCACGGAGGACTTGGCTTTAGGAAAGATGTTCGAAGTTGAACAAAGCCTAGAGAATAAGTAAGGGGGAGCAAGATGGCAGTCGATGCTTTTCGCATGTTTCAATTGGCTACTCAGGGATTCTGCTGTAGTCAAATAATATTAATTTTAGGTTTAGATGAACAAGGTAAGGAAAACCCCGACTTAATTAGAGCAATGCACGGTCTGTGTGGCGGCATAGGAAGGTCGGGGAAAACCTGTGGGGCATTAACCGGAGGGGTATGTTTAATTGGTTTAACCTTCGGGAAGGGAACAGCAATCGAAGCTGGTCACGTCAGAATCAACCTTATGATCAATGAATTGATGGAGTGGTTTGAAAACACTCATGGCAGTATCGATTGCGATGGGATCTTAGATCAATCTCTGGATTCTGGGAATGAGTATCCTGTGCAATGCGGCAATATTGTATCGGCTACTTATAACAAAGTGCAAGAGATTGTAGAGACTTATTCAGAAGACCCAGATTCTGATGACGAGGACTAAGAAACTGTGAAAAATAATGTTTTTAAATTATATGAAAGCGATGTTCTGCGCCTTGCTACAGGCGATACTCTGAGACCGGGCGGGTTCTTTTTAACAGACCTGGGAGTCAAATCGTGTGATTTTCTCCCGGGTGCAAGGCTCTTAGATGTGGGCTGTGGCAATGGTGCAACTGTAGAACGATTAGTTACTCTTTATCAATTTCAGGCCATAGGGTTAGACCCTTCAGAGGCGCTATTAGAGCTTGGATATC
>DHJG01000099.1 GCA_002404215.1 Desulfosporosinus sp. UBA4726 | reverse complement strand
GGAAGCAAAATCACCTGATTCTAGAGATGACTCTGTAACTCTTCAAACGGAAATCTAGTCTATGCGTCTGATGCTTGAGAAAATGAATAAGCATATGGAGGGCTTTGGAGAGGAAAAAGGCGTTTGGCCACCGGTGCTCCAAAGATGGGCGGATCATTTACATGACAGAGGGATAAGCGCAAACCTAGTAAAGGATTTAATGAGTGACGTACAAGAAACTTTGCCGGCAGAAGAGTGGGGAGATGATCCCCAGGTCTATGCTCGGATCGAAGCTAGTGTCAGTCAATTATGCGGTCAGACAGAACCTATAAAGCCTAGGACTATTGGCAAGCCGCTGATTGTCGCCCTAATAGGCCCGACAGGAGTGGGTAAGACAACGACAATCGGGAAACTGGCGGCCGGATTTAGTGTTGTAGATAAACGGAAAGTTGCCTTGATCACGGCAGATACCTATCGGGTTGCCGCAGTAGAGCAACTTAAAACATTTGGAGAAATTATTGGGATACCTGTCGAAGTGGTTATGACACCGACCGAACTTCTCGAGGCCCTCAATCTTCATACTGATAAAGAATTGATTTTTATTGATACAGCCGGACGAAGCCCATACCATGATTTGCATATGTCAGAACTTCGAGCATTCTTGAATAAAGCGAAACCGGATCTCACAATGCTGGTCATGAGTGCGACCACCCAACTCAAGGATCAACTTCGGGTCTATCAACGCTTCGAGGATCTGTCTACGCATCTTATTTTCACAAAGTTGGATGAAACAGCGAGTGCTGGATCGTTAATAAGTCTCTTAGAACAGACAGCTCTTCCCACGGCCTATCTGACGAACGGCCAGAATGTGCCGTATGATATTGAGGTAGCTACATCGGACCGTATGGCGCGCTATGTGTTAGGGGAGGAGATGCCTAGTGCATGATCAGGCGAAGGCCTTACGCCAGTTGGTCTCCAATGCGAAACGAAAGCAAAGCAAAATGAGAGTGATCGCTGTGACTAGCGGTAAAGGGGGCGTGGGTAAAACCAACCTGACAGTTAATCTAGCCATAGCCCTAGCTGAATATGGACAACGTATCATTATTCTCGATGGAGATTTGGGTCTCGCAAATGTGGATATTGCCTTTGGCCTAACTGCACGCTATACGATTGAGCATTTATTATCCGGAGAAAAAACGATTGAGGAAATTATTCTTACGGGTCCTCAAGGAATTGGAATAATACCGGGGGGGTCTGGAGTCCAAGAACTTGCCAATATAGATCGAGATAAACTCACAAATGCTTTAACCAATCTCGGACGGTTGGAGAAAATGGCCGACATACTGATTATTGACACCGGGGCGGGGCTTGGACATACGGTTATGAACTTTTTGCAGGCTGCAGACGATATAATTCTCGTGACAACTCCGGAACCTACGGCGATGATTGATGCTTATGGCTTACTTAAAACGTTGAGGCAAGAAGCTGGCGAGGTACCAATTCATGTGGTGATTAACCGAGTGCGCTCTGAGGGGGATGCTCAGGCGACGTTTAAAAGATTGGAAACGGCAGTGCTTAAATTCTTAGATGGGTCGCTTGATTTTATGGGATGGGTTTATGATGACCACCTTGTGGGACGCTCTGTTATGCTGCAGGAACCGTTGGGAATCAGTTTCCCCGAAAGTTCGGCTTATCGTTGTATCCAATGGATTGCTGGTACAGTTACCGGGATTAATCTCAGTCCGCCTCGCCAAGCTGGCGGAGTTCGTGGTTTCCTAAGCAAGTTGCTGCGCGCGTTTTAGAGGAGATAAGTATTTGCTTAAAAAGGAGGTAGGAACTTGTCGTATAAAAACAAGCTTTTAGTTGGACTAGCAGTAAGTATTGTCGTACCTGAAGGCGAGTATAAAGGGAGATATCGGTCGATTATTGAAGAAGTGGGAGAAAAACTCCTCACTGTTGGCGCACCATTCGAAGGGGGCAAGTTGGTCCCTCTGCGCGAAGGGACGAAGTTGAAACTAACATTTTGTGATGAATCTTCGGCTTATACATTTGAGGCGGAAATTATGCAACGAATTGCGGTTCCCCTACCTATGTTTGTTTTAGAGTTGCCAGATTCCATAGCTAAAGTCCAACGACGTAATTTTGTTCGAGTTCCTGCCGTCTATCCAGTTTCCTTTCGAATGGTAACGAGGGACGGGATTAGTGAGTTCTACACAGGTACTATGCTTGACTTAAGTGGCGGAGGGATGCGCTTCTTAACGGAGGAACAGATAGAAAATAAATCATTAATCTATGTTCAATTAAGCCTGCAAAATGAGGAACTGCAGACCCCGGCACGAGTTACTCGGGTCCAAAAGATAGAGGATAGTAAACGGTACGTGGTTTCGGTCGAATTCCACGACCTCTCGGAACGGGAGCGAGATCGAATTATTCGCTGTGTCTTTGAGATACAAAGAGCTATGCGTAAGAAAGGGCTGGTATAAAAATGGAAGTTACTCAGTTCCAACTGGACGCCTTGCGTGAAATAGGAAACATTGGGTCGGGAAATGCTGCGACAGCCTTGTCCACTCTTTTGCAACGTCGAATCGATATGTCTGTACCAAAAGTTTGGGCAGTCCCGTTTGAACAAGTATCAGACATTGTGGGCCAGCTCGACATGCCTCAGGCGGTTATCTATGTGAAAGTTGAAGGGGAGGCCTCGGGAAAAGCCGTTTTTTTCTTTCCGGTAGAAAGTGCTGAAATAGTGGTTCATGCGCTGTTCGGGACGAGTGAACCTATGGATCTTTATACGGATGAGATGGCACAATCGGCTTTGAAAGAAGTTGGGAATATCTTGGTGAGTTCCTTCCTGGTTGCCTTAACTCAGTTTTCGGGGATTCCCCTTCAGCCTTCCGTACCTGCGTTGGCGGTGGATATGATTGGAGCGATTTTAGATGCGATTTTTCTGGAAGAGGGCACGCTCGACGACACGGTGTTGTTTATTGATACACAACTCTCTGGAATTCCTAAAATTGAAGGACAATTTATTTTTTTGCCAGACGAAGGGTCATTAAAAAAATTGTTGGGGGCCATGGGACTATGAGCGTCATAATCACTGTCGGGATGGCCGATTATAAAACGGCAAGATCTCCGGACCTGTTGTTAACCGCTGGATTAGGGTCGTGTATTGGAATCTGCATACATGATCCGTTTCTGAAGGTTGGTGGGATGGCCCACATTATGCTCCCGATGGCTAGTGGTAGTTTAGGGGGGAATCCGGCAAAATACGCAGATACTGCGATGGCATTATTAATGAAAGAAATTGCAAGTATGGGTGCCAATAAATCTCGTTTAAGAGCCAAGATAGCTGGCGGAGCTCAGATGTTTTCGTTTCCAGGTAAACCGCAGATTCTTAAAATCGGGGATCGTAATGCCGAAGCAGTGGAACTAGAACTGAAGAAATACGGAATTCCGCTGCTAATTGCGGATATCGGAGGAAGCTTTGGACGTACGATTCATTTTGATGTGGCCACAGGGGACTTACGCATACGAACGATTAATCATGGGGAAAAGGTGGTATGATGGCTGTCCGAAGTAGCGAATTGTTTCAAATCTGGGGCATGCGCCTATCCTTGGTCACTAGCCTTATTGTCGTCTTGCTTAGTTGGATCAATGGGGTAAGGATATTAGACTTAGTGGTGCGAGCAGGGATTTCCTTTGGGG
Organism: Desulfosporosinus sp. UBA4726; assembly: GCA_002404215.1. Classification (GTDB taxonomy): domain Bacteria; phylum Bacillota; class Desulfitobacteriia; order Desulfitobacteriales; family Desulfitobacteriaceae; genus Desulfosporosinus. Next base: position 139 of record DHJG01000099.1, on the reverse strand, counting down.
TCATGTATCTCTTAACGGTTGGAATTTTAAGCTTGTTTGAAAGGACCTCACCTCCAAAGCCTGAAATGGAGCAACGAAGCTCGGATGCAGGGCGTGACGGGGGGATTGATTTCTCTGTAGGAGACGATGAGTTGTAAAG
>DHJG01000132.1:1822-3259 GCA_002404215.1 Desulfosporosinus sp. UBA4726 | reverse complement strand
CACCCGATACGAATTCTTGCGGAATTCCCCCTCAATCTGATATACTTACTGTTTAGAATGCATGTTTGTTTAGTATAATAAAATTAGTTACTTTTTGAATTATAGAAATGAGGGCAAGACCGTGGCACAGGCTTCACAAAATATACGGAATTTTTCTATTATAGCGCATATTGATCATGGTAAATCTACGTTGGCAGACCGGTTGATAGAATTTACTGGGGCCTTGAGCAAACGAGAAATGGAAGAGCAAGTCCTTGATTCTATGGATCTTGAGCGTGAGCGTGGTATTACTATTAAGCTACAAGCTGTGCAGTTAAGTTATAAGGCCAAAGACGGAAAGCTTTATGAATTGAATTTAATTGATACGCCGGGGCATGTCGACTTTACTTACGAGGTATCCCGTAGTTTGGCGGCTTGTGAAGGTGCGTTGCTCGTTGTCGATGCGGTGCAAGGAATTGAGGCCCAGACCTTGGCTAATGTTTATTTAGCCTTAGAAAATGATCTTGAGATTATTTCAGTGATCAATAAAATTGACCTGCCTAGTGCGGAGCCTGAGCGTGTGATGCAAGAAATCGAAGATGTGATTGGATTAGATGCCAGTGAAGCAATCCTTGCTTCGGCAAAGACGGGAATTGGGATAGAAGAGATCTTGGAAAGGATTGTGACAACTGTTCCGGCTCCGACTGGGGACGATCAGGCTCCTTTGAAGGCTTTGATATTCGATTCCAAATTTGATGCTTATAAAGGAGCTATTTCTTACGTTCGGATTGTCGAGGGTCGGGTTGCCAAAGGTACGACGATGAAAATGATGGCCACGGGAAAAGTCTTCGAAGTGACGGAAGTGGGCGTGTTTGCTCCAGCTATGCATATAGTCGAAGAACTTAAAGCAGGTCAAGTTGGCTTTATCGCGGCAAGTATTAAGAACGTCAAGGATACTCAGGTCGGTGACACAATTACAGATGCGAACAACAGTGCAGCTCAAGCACTTCCGGGATACAGGAAGGCCACGCCGATGGTGTTTTGTGGACTTTATCCGGTCGATGCTAGTGATTATAACCGTATGCGAGATTCCTTGGAGAAGCTCCATCTTAACGATGCGAGTTTAGTCTTTGAACCGGAAACCTCAGTCGCTTTGGGCTTCGGCTTTCGATGCGGATTTCTTGGATTACTTCACATGGAGATCATTCAGGAACGTTTAGAGAGGGAATATGACCTTAACTTAATAACTACAGCACCGAGCGTGATCTATAAAGTAAACACTTTGAAGGGGAACGTTATTAGCATTGATAATCCTTCTAATCTTCCTCCTATCGAGTCAATTGTTAGTATTGAAGAACCAATCGTGAAGGCAACAATTTTGGTTCCAGCGGAGTATGTTGGAGCAATCATGGAATTGAATCAAGAAAAGCGCGGGACGTATATGACCATGGACTATGT
>DHJG01000132.1:0-1619 GCA_002404215.1 Desulfosporosinus sp. UBA4726 | reverse complement strand
GAAACGGACCTAGTCAAAATTGATGTGCTTTTGAATGGAGAAATGGTGGATGCCTTATCCTTCATCATTCATCGAGCAAAATCTTATAACCGGGGAAGGAAACTTGTGGAGAAACTTCGCGGAATTATTCCTAGGCAAATGTTCGAAATACCGATTCAATCCGTGATCGGGAATAAGGTTATTGCCCGCGAAACAGTTAGTGCTATGCGCAAAGACGTATTGTCTAAATGTTATGGTGGGGATATTTCTCGCAAACGTAAACTACTTGAAAAACAAAAAGTAGGGAAAAAGCGTATGAAGCAAGTAGGCAACGTGGAAGTGCCGCAGGACGCTTTTATGGCCGTATTGAAGATCGATGATTAAGACCCAACCCCTTACCGCAGGGGCACGATGCATTTCAAAATAAAACAAGAGAGAGTGTGCACGCGTATGCCTTCCTTATATATACACGTCCCGTTCTGTATTCAAAAATGCGATTATTGTGCCTTTTATTCTCATTCCTTGGTTGATTCTCCAGAAGACCTCATATCCGTGTATTTAGAGGGTTTAGAAGTCGAAATGACTAAACGACAAAAAGATGCCCCTCAAGGGGTGTCTTCTCTTTTTATCGGAGGTGGGACACCGACGGCGTTAAAGGCTGTAGAATTAGAACGTTTGATGAAAATGATTCATAGATGTTTCCCTATGAACGAAGGAGCGGAGAAAACTGTTGAGGGGAATCCGGGAACCCTGACGGACGAGAAATTGACGATATTACGGCGCTACGGGATTAATCGCTTTTCGTTGGGGGTTCAGGCCTTCGATGATAGCTTGTTAAGCGCTGTAGGACGCATTCATACTGCCAGGCAAGCGCGTGAAGCCATCGGGCGATTGAGGTCAGCAGGATTTGATAACCTAAATTTGGACTTAATGTTTGGACTCCCTGGTCAAGATATGATCTTGTGGCAGGCAACTTTAGAAGAAGCGCTGTCCTATTCGCCCGAACATTTATCCCTCTATGGATTAATGCTCGAAGAAGACACGCCACTTTATGAACGATGTGCGCAAGTAACTAATAATCAGACTGAGAACGCCCTACAGCTTGATCTGTTGCCAGATGATGATTTACAAGCAGATATGCATGAATGGGCAGTTGAGCGCTTGAAACAGGAGGGGTACAGGCAGTATGAAACCTCTAATTTCGCGCGTCCGGGCTATGACTGCCGCCATAATCTAGGTTATTGGCGGGGAGCGGATTATTTAGGTTTAGGGCCGGGTGCTGTTTCTTGCTTAAATAAGGTGCGTTGGAAGAACGTCGAAGATGTGCGCGTTTATGAAAATTGCCTTCAAAGTGGGCAGAGTCCTATAGATGAAGCGGGAGAAGAAGTCTTAACTTTGCGCGAGCGCATGGCAGAACGCATGATTTTGGGCTTGCGTTTGGAAGAGGGCGTTGATTTTATATTGTTCCGAAATGATTTTGGAGAGGATCTCAGGGATATTTATAGGGATGTATTGGAACACTATAAGGATAAGGATGTTTTTGTGGCTGATAATGACTATCTTCGTTTAAATCCGAAATATTCTTTTATAGCGAATTCAATTTTAAGGGACTTTGTCTGAGGGGGACTTGTGTGACACAG
>DHJG01000097.1:35611-37050 GCA_002404215.1 Desulfosporosinus sp. UBA4726 | reverse complement strand
GGTTTCCCTACAACTGTAGCCGGGTAGATCGCATCCCTTCGATGGTAAACAGTATGTACGTCAAAAACAGGGAAATCATGCGTTAGTGAGTAATAACCGTAATGGTCTCCAAAAGGTCCTTCTGGCTTGCGAATGTTTGCGGGTACCGTTCCACAGATGGCAAACTCAGCTTCGGCAATTAGAGCATGTGGATGGGTAGGAACTTTGACTCGTGATAGTTTTTCTCCCATTAAAAAGGAGGTAAAGATTAACTCAGGGAGCATTTCCGGTAGAGGAGCGATGGCTGAAAGAATTAGAGCTGGTGGTCCCCCTAAGAAAAGAGTCGTGGGAAGGGCCTGTCCCAATTGTTCTGCTGCATAATAGTGAAATCCCCCACCCTTATGAATCTGCCAGTGTATACCAGTCTGGTTGGGACCATAGATTTGAATACGGTACATTCCTAGATTATGTTCTCCTGTCACAGGGTGTTCGGTATAAACTAAAGGTAAGGTAACAAAAGGACCACCGTCTTCTGGCCAACTCGTGAGTATAGGGAATCGAGTCAAATCCACTGAGCGTTCTTGTACCTCAAGGACTGGGGCGTATTTCTGAGGAACGGTGCGAAGTCCACTTTTAGCGAGGGAAAGCATCCAGTCCTTCTCCTGCCAAAGCACGGAGGGTTTCGGCGGAAGCAAACGATGCAGGGCTGAAACAGCACGTTGTACTGTTTCCTCTGGCTTTGGCCCTATGGCCAGGTCAACGCGCCGACGGGTTCCAAATAAATTAGTGACAACCGGAAAGGTGCTTCCCTTAACTCGTTTGAACAAAAGGGCTGGTCCTTCTGCCTCAATGACACGACGGTGAATTTCTGCTAACTCTAGATAGGGATCAACTTCTGCTTCAATCTCGACAATTTGGTTTTCCTTGCGAAGGGTTTCTATAAAATGACGTAAATTCGTATGCACAGTTTCACCTCTAGTTAATTTTAGTTTTCCTTGAATTTAATGAAGATAGAGCGGCTTGAGTCAAGGCCTCGCAATGACAGATAATTTCTCTTAATTCCTCTGTCCGAAGTTGATCAGTGTGAATTCCGGCCGATACAACCACTGGGCATCGGAGTTCTCGGGCCAACGTATCAGCGACCGTCCGAGCGACGTCCACATCTTTATGTCCAGGCACTGGGGTGATGTACACATCAGCGCTCCATCCTTTACCACTAAGGCTTGGACGGGGAACGGCCAGAACAACACCGCCGATATGTGGTTTCCCCCCGCCTGTCAGAAGTCCATTAAGCCCGTTACCTGTATCCGTGAGAATTAATGAAATTTGACAGCGTCCCTCCCCTTCTTGTCCTTGCCAAACAGGGAAATTGGTCAGTCTATTATCGGGCACGTGGTTTGTCCTCACTTTACTTTTTAACATTAGATATCTACATTATACATTTTGTCACGAATATTAGC
>DHJG01000097.1:34124-35476 GCA_002404215.1 Desulfosporosinus sp. UBA4726 | reverse complement strand
AGCCTAATTAAATTCAAATCTACTTAATCTATTTGAGGTGAAAACGAATAAGTCCCCGAATCGTCGACATCCACAAGGATTTGTTGTCCTTCCTTAAATTCTCCTTGCAACAGTTTAAGGGCTAAGGGGTTTTGTAAACGTTGTTGAATCACACGTTTGAGTGGTCTGGCTCCATAAACAGGGTCATACCCCTCATTTGCCAGCTGAACGCGTGCCTGCTCCGTTAATTCAAGCGTAAGTTTGCGTTCGCTCAAGCGCTGACGCAACAGACCAAGTTGAATTTCCACGATTTTGCCGATATGCTCACGACCCAGAGGGTGGAAGATGATGACTTCATCGAGGCGGTTAAGGAATTCCGGACGGAAGTGGTGACGCAATTCTTCATTGATGATGGACCGAACTTCTTCTTGAGCTGCGTTGCGTTGGGATAGCTGCTGAATAGACGGGCTAGCAATATTACTAGTTAAAATGACAACCGTGTTTTTGAAGTTCACAATACGCCCCTGTCCATCAGTTAAGCGCCCATCGTCTAAGAGTTGTAAGAGAACATTAGTGACGTCGCTATGCGCTTTCTCTATTTCATCAAAGAGAATGACACTATATGGTTTTCTACGAACAGCTTCCGTTAGTTGTCCGCCCTCTTCATACCCTACATAACCGGGAGGGGCGCCAATGAGACGTGCTACCGTATGCTTTTCCATATACTCAGACATATCAATTCTGACCATGGCCTGTTCATCATCAAAGAGAAACTCAGCTAATGCCCTTGCCAGCTCAGTTTTCCCGACGCCCGTAGGACCCAAAAAGAGAAATGAGCCAAGTGGTCGATTCGGGTCTTGTAGACCAGCACGTGCCCGTCGTACGGCATCGGCGACGGCGCGAACGGCTTCTTCTTGTCCAATAACCCGTTCGTGAATACGGTCTTCCATGTGGACGAGTTTTGCCATTTCGCTCTCCATAAGTTTGGAGACGGGGACATGCGTCCAAGTTGCCACTATTTCGGCTATATCTTGCTCTATTACTTCTTGTTTTAGCAGTGTGTTTTTCTTTGCTTGGAGCTTTTCTTCTGTCGCTTTAAGGTCTTTTTCTAAATTGGGGATTATGCCATATTGGAGTTCGGCAGCCTTATTATAATCTAATTGTTGTTGTGCTTGCTCCATAAGGTTGCGCGAACGCTCGACTTCCTCTTTGAGTTGTTGAATTCGTGCCAGAGTTTCACGTTCGCCTTGCAATTGAGCGTCCAGTCCGAAACGTTCTTCTTTGAGATTTCCCAACTCTTCTTCTATTTTTGTTAAGCGGTCCTTACTGGCTTCATCCTTTTCTTTCTTTAAAGCCTCTCGTTCAATTTCCAG
>DHJG01000097.1:0-34007 GCA_002404215.1 Desulfosporosinus sp. UBA4726 | reverse complement strand
CTAATATATCGATCGGAAAGCACGGCAGCAGCAATGATTGCTCCATCCGTAATTCGCACTCCATGGTGTGTTTCATATTTTTCTTTAAGTCCGCGTAGAATTGAGATGGTATCCTCAACACTGGGTGCCTCCACTATGATCGGTTGAAAACGCCGTTCGAGCGCAGCATCTTTCTCAATGTGCTTGCGATACTCTGCGAGCGTTGTAGCTCCTAGCATGCTGAGTTCTCCACGGGCAAGCATTGGTTTGAGCATATTGCTAGCATCCATTGCGCCTTCAGCAGCTCCCGCTCCTACAACAGTGTGCAATTCGTCAATAAATAAGATCACATCATCACGATCTTGAATTTCTTTGAGCACTGCTTTCAGACGTTCCTCAAACTCACCACGGTATTTGGCGCCTGCGATTAGGGTCCCCATATCGAGAGAAATAACTTGTTTATCTTTAATTGCGTCGGGGACATCTCCTCGGACAATCCGTTGAGCTAATCCTTCCACAATCGCTGTTTTTCCGACCCCAGGCTCACCGATTAGCACAGGATTGTTTTTTGTGCGTCGGGATAGAGTCTGGATGACTCTGCGGATTTCCTCATCCCGGCCAATGACAGGATCAAGACGTCCACGCCTTGCTTGCTCCACTAGGTTGAGACCGTACTGTTCCAGAGCTGCATAGGTGCCTTCGGGATTTTGACCAGTGACACGTTGAGTTCCTCTAACCTCACGCAAGGCCTGAAGTAATTTTTCTCGGGTCAGCCCGGCTTGTTTTAGGACTTGTTCGACAGGCACTCCAGCTTTTCCGAAAATTGCCAGAAGCAAATGCTCTGTACTCACATACTCATCACCAAACGTATTCATCTCATCATGCGCCGCTACTAAAACAGTCCGTAAGCGGGGCGAAATGCTTATTTGCACATTTCCGCCACTTATGCGGGGAAAGCGGTTGATCTCTTGCCGAATGCTTTGAATGAGGACACCGACCGCCATATCTAACTTAGTTAGTACTTGGGGCACAACGCCATCCCCTTGCTCTAAAAGGGAGAGCAAAAGATGTTCAGGCTCTACCTGACTGTTCCCGTTTCGTTCCGCCTTAGTTTGGGCATCTGTGATTGCTTCCTGAGATTTCTGGGTAAACCGGTTGGTATCAAAAGACATAATTCCTCACTCCTCTTAAAGCTAGGTGCCGTCAGGCCCTGGTTCATAAACTAACTACTAATTTTTTCAGTTGTTCCTCGTTTATCGGCTAAATCACGAAGGGTAGTAATCTCTTGCTCGCTGATATCTTCAGGTAAAACAATCGACAACTCTGCAAACAGATCGCCATGTTGGAGAGGGTGTTCTAAGTTCGGCAAACCTTTTCCTCTAAAACGAAATTTTTTTCCACTTTGAGAGAGGGGTGGGATTTTGAGCAGGACTTCCCCAGCAAAGGTATGAATACTGACCTCCCCACCTAAAATGGCCCGGTAGAAATCAATCGGTAACTCGACTCTCAAGTCATCCCCATCGCGAACAAAGCGAGGATGTGAACCTACCGTTATATTCAGATAGAGGTTCCCCGCCGGCCCGCCTGACATCCCAGGACCCCCTTGGCCTGCAATCCGCACCTTAGAACCAGTTCGTACCCCTTTCGGGATTTTAGCCTCAATTTGTTTTTCCCCGGTACGAACAACCCTTGTTGTTCCATTATAGGTTTCTTCGAGAGTTACTTGGATTTCAACTTCAAGGTCCTGACCAGCACGGGGACGTCTTCTTGTAGAGCCTCCACCGAAGCCATTGGCTTGCCCTCCACCACCGCCAAAGAGAGTCGAGAAGAAATCAGAGTACTCGTCCCCTCCCGTGCCATTAAATCCACCTGATCTTCCCGAACCACCGAACATTTCGGCAAAATCTTCTTGGGACATGGTAGAGGATTGACCTCTAGCACCACCGGGATTCGTCTGCCAACGGCCATAATCATAATTTCCACGTCCTCCGCGCGCCTTCCACTGTTGGTAATCTTGCCGTAATTCGTCGTATTTGCGTCGTTTCTCCGGGTCGCTGATAGCTTGATAGGCTTCCATGGATTCTTTGAATTTAGCCTCAGCGGCTTTGTCTCCCGGATTGACATCCGGGTGGTATTTCTTCGCTAATTTCTGATACGCTTTTTTTATAGTTTTATCATCGGCATCTGCTGCAACGCCAAGAGTGACATAATAATCTTTAAAATCCATATTCTCACCTCATATATTCAGCCTTGCGGCAAAGTTATTCTTGATATGCTTACTGTTTATTGGTTCTTAGCTTAAGACATGGCTTGGAGTAATTTTTTCCTTATATATAGATTATATTCCCTTTTATGACGAAGGTCAATAATGGTCAGACAATTTTTCTATTATATATTGTTATATTTTCGAAGTAGTTAACAACGAAACGGACTTCATGAAGTCCGTTTCGTGTAATGCGTATTTGGACCAGACAAAAATGAAGCTTTATTTCATGCTCTGAATTCGCGTCAGACAGAGCGGATTTGAGCCACGCGATTCATGACATCTGTTTTCACTTTGTTTAGAGTGTCTTTGGCCTTTTCAAGGGTATCTGCTTTTACTGAAAAGTAAAATTTGATTTTCGGTTCAGTTCCCGAGGGGCGTACCATGACGAATCCGCCACCGTTAAAGGAAAACCGCAAGACATTTGAATGCGGAAGCGTGAGTTGATAAGTTTCTCCCGTGGAAATATTCTTACCAATTCGTTGTTCATAGTCATCTAGTTTCCAAATAGGAATTCCACCTAGTTCAGGAATCTCTTCCAATCTAAGTGAATCCATAATCCGCGCAATCTCTTCTTTACCTTGGATACCTTCCAGGGCGAGGGACTCTTGCTCATCTAAGTAGTACCCAAATTGTCCATAGATGAACTCAAGGACATCGAGAAGGGTACGTCCTTCAACCTGTCGATAATATAGAGCTGCTTCTGCTAAGAGGACCGAGGCGATAATTGCGTCTTTATCTCGAACAAAATCGCCCGCCAGATAGCCGTAACTCTCTTCAAAGCCGAACTGAAACGTTCCCCAGCCGCTTTCTTCCATCTCTTTTTCTTTCTCGGCAATGAATTTAAAGCCAGTAAGCACGTTTTCTACGCGGACATTAAAAGACCGAGCAACCTCATCCGCCAGATCAGTTGAGGCCACCGTTTTAATAATCGTAGCATTCTCCGGAAGGGTCCCTAAGGCCTTTTTTTGAGATAGAATATAGTAAGTTAACAATACCCCAATTTGGTTTCCAGTGAGTTGTACATAGTCTCCGTATGGATTACGTACGACTACGCCTAACCGGTCAGCGTCCGGATCAGTCGCCAAGAGAAGGTCGGCCTTTAATTCCATCCCATATTTTCGAGCCAGATCAAACGTTGCAGGGATTTCAGGATTCGGATACGGAACGGTCGTAAATTCTGGATCGGGTAGCTCTTGCTCTGATACGACGGTGACGGAACAAAAACCAAGTTCAGCTAAAGCTCTTCGGACGAGTTTGTTTCCCGCTCCGTGCAGGGGCGTATAGACAATACGAAGTTCTCCCCCTTTTTCGGCATTCAGATCGGGGTGAAGTGCAAGTTTCAAGACACGAGCCAGGTAAGGTTGATCAATTTCTTCGCCGATGATTTCAAGTAGTCCACTCATTTTAGCAGTTTCTATGGACATTGGTTCGAGTCCCAGCCAACTCTCACGGGCATCAATGCGGGCTAGGACTTGGTCTGCTTTCGCCGGAGGCAACTGCCCACCGTCATCCCAGTATACTTTATAGCCATTATATACTTTAGGGTTGTGACTGGCTGTTACAACAATACCGGCTAAAGCGTGTAACTGACGAACTGCAAAAGAAAGTTCCGGTGTGGGTCGAAGCGCATCAAAGAGATATGCCTTAACTCCGTTTTGAGCAAGAATTAAGGCTGCTTCGAGTGCAAATTCTGGGGAGAATTTACGAGAGTCGTAGGCAATAACCACGCCACGTTTCATACCCTCCTGACCATGATCACAAACACATTCAGCCAGCCCTTGGGTTACTTTCCGAATGACATATTTGTTCATACGATTTGTACCTGCCGCAATAATTCCTCTTAAACCACCTGTGCCAAATTCCAAATCTGTATAAAAGCGTTCCTCAATTTCTTGAGGATCGGTGATCTCTCCGAGCTCTTGTCGTGTTTCTTCATCAAAGTAGGGGTTTTCTGACCATAAGCGATAACGATCTTGAATCTTCATCTGAAAATCCTCCTTTTTATGTACTCTAATCAAGAAAATGATGGATAATGTTCCCTTTTAGTGAGTATAGCATACTCCAAACGTATAGGACAAATAAGATATAAACGACACGGAAAATAATACCCCAGTCTAAGACTGAGGTACTAGAACTGGAGAAATTATGATCCCAACCAGTCCGGGACCCGTATGAACCCCCATCACTGGGCTAATTTGATTGAATAACAATTCATTGATGTTAGGGAGTTCGCGAGCTTTCTGCCAAAGTTTACGAGCTTCCTGCTCAGCCCCCCCATGGACAATAGCTACATTATAGCGACCTGCCTGAGTACTTTCCGTCAAAATATCAAATAATTTCTTCAGGGATTGATCTCGACCTCGGACTTTAGCGAAGGTAATGTATTTGCCTTCAGCATTAACAGTGATAATCGGTTTGATATTCAAGAGCTCACCAAGGGTGCCAGATACGTACCCAATTCGACCACCTCGTTTAAGGTAATCTAACGTGGAGAGCACAAAGTAGAGCCTAGTTTGTTGCGAAACATTCTTAGCTACGTTAATCACACTCTGGAAATCCGTTGAGTGTCGTAGTTGACGGGCTGCTTCTAAAACTGGAAAACCCAATCCCATAGAAAGTGATTTTGAATCCAGCACTTCGATGACCATCTCTTTATACTCTTGGGCCACCTGAGATACGGTTTCATAGGTCCCACTTAAACCGCTTGATATATGTATTGTGAGAACGTGTGTGACCTGCGCATCTCTTAACCGGCCAAACAAATTGGATATTTCAGCTGGTGAAGGCAGAGATGTTGTGGGAACTTCAATGTCCATATTGTCATAAACTTCATTTGGACTGATATTAACTCGATCGAGATATTCACGATCTTGGTAGACAATGTGCAAAGGCAGGACTTCGATTCCAAATTCCTGAATCATTTCCGGATCCAAATCGCTCGTGCTGTCTGTAACAATCGCGATTTTGGGGACACTCATCAGTATTGAAGATGGTAGCATAAGGCACTGTTCCTTTCCAGCATACAGTAATGCGTTTCACGATCAGTATAGCATAAAGTTTGATCGATTATACTAGTTAAGTTCTTACGAATTAGTATATCATCAGAGCCTGAGTAGCCTTGCGTACCTCGCCAAAGGCTGTCGGATGCTCATTAATTTCACCGGCTTTATCAATACCACTATACAAGCAAGGTTGAGCGTAACGAATATCTAACATATGAAAGAGAGTTTTAATGGAACGTTCGGCACAATCAAACACATCTGGTTTTTTTGTTCCAGCCGCGCCTAGGAAAAGACCGACCCGTTCGAACCCAGATGGATTTATTAGAGTCTGATGATGCAGGTATTTGAGAGCCCAAAACGTTTGCATGCGATCAATTATAATTTTAGTTTGGGCATTTAGGGCCATCATAAAAATAGGAGCCGCAAGGATTAAGCGATCAGCTTGGATCAGCTTTTCTTGGAGCTTGGGAATATCGTCTTTTATTACACATATCCCTTTATCAGAACATGCACCACACCCTTGGCAAGGATGTATGTTTAGATCCGTTAGGTAAACTAATTCAGTGGTATGGCCCTCAGCCTTAGCTGAATCCATTGCTTCTAAGAGTAATCGGGTTGTATTGCCATTGCGCCGTGGGCTGCAGGCAAGTCCAAGTACAGATAACGTCATAGGTTCTTCCACTCCATTTCTATATTGTAAATTTAGTTCCAAGTATAAAAGCGAGCTTCTTAAAATATTAAGAAACCCGCTTTTAGATTTGGTCACTGCATGAGTTTAAGCTAATTAGGTTACAATTTAGGATTAGAATCTGGGTCAAAATACCGCACCCCTTCTGTAACTACTTAATAACTATTTATCCTTCTTCATGAACTAGTCGTTTGTGCTGTGTAGACTTAATTGATTCCAGTCCAACAGACTCTAAAATCGCATTAATCATTAATTGTTCTTTTTGTGTCATTAAAATTTTTCTCCCTTCATTGTATTTATCGCTAACCACATAAGTATATACCAATTAAAATAATTTGCAAGGTTTTTTTTGAATGACTTGAAATATTTTTGGAGTTAGCCGGTGAGTTGACGGAAATTGACCCACACTTTCGTCGAAACACCGGACTTTAATAGCCTATGAGTGATAGGTGGTGTTTATGTCAGTTCTGTACACATTTCAAACTGTTTAGCACTTGGGTTGATCCCATATGCGCTAAGACATGCAACAATCCAATCTTCGGGTTGATTTGTCAGTGAAAAGGATGCTCTTCGGCGAAGCACCAAGGAGATCACCTCTACCGCCCCAGCTTCGGTAGCGCTCCAGGCATCAAGGCAGGGAGCATTACTATCTCCTGCAAATAGAGCGCCAGCTGTTCCCGTCAAGTTCATCACAGCTAAAGGGTTCCCATAACGTTTAAGATACCGCTCTCTGCGTTGCCATGCTGGATTAAAAAAGGCGCTTCGACGGTTTTTGAAGTACTGTGCAACGGGAACCGTTTCAAGGTCAAGGGTAGGCACCTCATTTTTGGGAGAATTCAGCCTTCTTTGGGTGCGATAGATATTAAGCCGGCGCACCCGCATGAAGCCGACAGACTGATAGACTTTAAGTGCATGATTTTGCTCCAAAACCTCAAGGTAAACTCGTTTTAATCCAGCAGATCTAGCTTTATTGAGCTGGGAACTCATTAAAGGTGTAAAAAGTCCTCTTCGTCGGTAATCGGGATCGATACAAGCCCCAGCAATCCAACCCTCAATCCCGTCTAGGGATAACAAGGCAAATCCTGCAATCTGATCTTCTACAATGATTGCAATGGAGTGTTGAAGGGAAACCTGAGTAAGATGAAGCCAAAGCTTTAGGTGCTCAGGCGTATACGTCATATCATAATAATAACCTTGCCAACAGCGGTTCCAAATGTCCGTTAATTCTCCCAAACTAAGATGTTCAAGCGCGATTTGGCGTATAGCTTTCATGATTTATAACCCACTTCATTCTATGCAATTTTACCCTCTTCAAAAAGCGTTCTACGACGCGGGTCCAATTTCCTGCAACGTTTCAAGATAACTGTAATGATAAGGAGGACTGGCGATTATGTAAGCAAATATATTGATTTTGGTTTAATATAGAGGGTAATGTAGGAATATAAACGATCTGAAAGGTGGTTGAATTTAAATGACGTCATATATTAATAATGATGAACAGCAGTTTGCCCAATTACTGCTTGATTTTATCCAAGAAAGCCCCTCTTCCTTCCACGCAGTGGAAGGTGTTAAGAAAATGCTGGTGCCTTTTGGCTTTCAAGAGCTGCCCTTTAAAGAGAGATGGTCCTTGATTCCTGGAGGAAAATACTATGTAACTCGCAATGATTCTGCAATAATTGCGTTTATAGTTGGTGAAGGTATGCCAGAAGAGTATGGGTTTCACCTTATTGGAGCCCATACGGATAGCCCCAGTTTCCGTGTCAAACCCTTGCCAGAAATACCAGTTGAAGGACATTATCTGAAGTTAAATGTTGAAACTTACGGAGGTCCTATCTTAAATACCTGGTTGGACCGTCCGCTTTCGTTAGCTGGTCGAATTATTTTGCGCGGAAAGTCTCCCTTTTCCCCTCAAGTTAAACTCTTCCGAAGTGATCAGCCATTACTGGTGATTCCCAATCTTGCGATCCATATGAATCGCAAGATTAATGAGGGATTTGAGTTAAACAAACAAAAAGACATGCTGCCCTTGTTGACCCAAATCACGGAGGGTTTAGAAAAAGAAGGAATCCTGATTCGGCACCTTGCCCAAACCCTGAACTGTCTGCCTGAAGATATCTTGGACTTTGACCTTTTCCTCTATGAATATGAAAAAGGTTGTCTTGTCGGGCTTCAACAAGAGTTCATTTCTAGCGGACGTCTCGATGATTTGGCAATGGTTCATGCTGGCGCCTGGGCTCTTGCCAGGGCCAAGCCGACTCTCATAACTCAGGTTTTGGCCTGTTTCGATCATGAGGAATGCGGAAGCACCTCCAAGCAAGGGGCGGCTTCTCCATTTCTATCCCACGTTTTAGAACGAATCCTCTTGGCACTAAAAAAAGACCGTGAAGCATATTTCCAGGCCTTGGCGCATTCTTTCCTTATATCAGCCGATATGGCTCACGCTCTACACCCCAACGCCGGGGAAAAGCTTGATCCAATTAATCGCCCAATCCTTAATGGGGGCCCCGTGATTAAAATCAGTGCTAACCAAAGTTACACGACTGATGCAGAATCTGCGGCTATCTTCACAGCCCTCTGTCAAAGCGCGGGAGTTCCTGTTCAGAAATTTGTCAATCGTTCGGATGAACGAGGAGGATCAACCATCGGCCCAATCTCCAGTACACATCTTGATATTCGTTCCGTAGATATTGGAAATCCGCTCTTAGCCATGCATTCTGTCCGCGAGCTTACTGGCGTTAAGGACCACTTAGGCATTGCAAAAGTCTTTTCTGAGTTTTATAAAACCCTATAATTGTTCGACTTAAAATATCCCGAAAACAAATTGAAAGGAACATGCTAGCGCGTAATATAACCCTGAAAGATGATTCAATTTACAAGGTGTGAATAGCCAAATACTACTAAATATGGAATTAAACAATTGACTTATATTTCGTTTATAGTTATACTTTAATTGACTCGTTAGTACTTGTGAATTTGCACAGACCTTCTCGATTGCCTACGGCTATGGGAAGATTTTACTGAAATTCCCATGTAGCGGGTAATAAAATTGTGGAGGTTTTTTAATGTTTAATGACAAGATTTTAACCTGTAGAGACTGTGGTCGTGAATTTGAGTTTTCGGCGTCGGAACAGGAATTCTATGCAGAGAAAGGGTTTACTAATGAACCTGGCCGTTGCCCAGAATGCCGTGCTGCTCGAAAGGAACAAACCAGAAATAGCGGCGGTGGTGGCGGATATTCCCGTCAACAACGTGAGATGTTCCCAGCTATTTGTGCTACTTGTGGAAAAGAAACAACTGTACCTTTCCAACCATCTGGTGACAAACCAGTGTATTGCCGTGACTGCTACCAGCCTCGTGCACGCAACAATTGGTAAATTGCTGATAGTTAAAACCTTCCCAAGCTTTAAATGCGTGGGAAGGTTTTTTTCTTTTATTTAAATCTATAACCTACTTCTCATAGTACGATCTCTAGCTTTTAATGCAACGGTGATAGGCCTTTAAAATTCATTAAAATTTTGTATCCAACTCTATCAATTCATGATAAAGCTCCTTACGTCGATCCGCTAGAAAAAAGGTATCGCGCATCGAAATACGGTCTGGACGGCGTAGAAGGTTAATTCGTTCAGCAGAAAGAGTAGTTGCCAGTATTGCTTCTTCCTTGAAGAAAGATTCACTAAGCACATCCCCTTTGGGGCCAATGACTAAGGACCCTCCGCTATATTCCTTTGATCTTCCGTTGGTTCCGATTAGATTACATGCTCCTAGATAAACTGAATTATCATAGGCACGTGCTCCTAGATAACGTAACCAGATTTCTTTTCGATCGCCAGCTATCACGGGAGAAGCATGGGGAGCAAATAAAAGCTCCGCACCTTTGAGAGAATATATTGCCGCCATTTCTGGAAAATGCCAATCCCAACAGATTCCGACGGCGAAAGTGGTTCCATGAGCGTTAAAAACAGGAAAATTGTCTCCAGGTGTGAAGTATTCCAATTCACTCCGACCCAAATGAACTTTGCGATAAACTGCCAGTTCTGCATCAGGAGATAAGATAACCTGAGAAATGAAGGGTTTAAGCTGGTCTGCTCCATGCTCCACCATTCCTACTAAAAGAGTAATTCCTAGGTCTTGGGAACACTCTCTTAGGCGGCTAATCCATATGCTTTCCAGTGTATTTCCCAGTTCCGATGCATCTTGCGGAGAATATCCATCTAAGGCACATTCAGGAAAGCACAGTATTGATATATCCTGAGTTTTGGCAGTTTCAGCTAAATGAATGATTCTCTGAAAATTTTGCTCAGTCTCTCCAACGATGGATTCCATCTGAACAAGTCCAATCCGACAGTTCGTTTTCATTTTCTCTATCCTTCCCGGCTATTCAGCCTACTCGATATCCGCTAACTCATTATAATCCTTACTTAAAACAGCCGATAGTAATTCATGATCATGGAGTAGATCGATCAAAAGACGCTCATCTTTGTTTTGAGTGGATTGGGCATTGGTGAGAATACTGAGTGGTCGATAAACCGGAGCATCTTGAATCTTTAAGGCCTTAAAGATCTTTTGATCGCATTCCCGTCGAACGGTCAGCGAAGAGATGATCGTGATACCAAGTCCCGCGGAGACCACTTGTTTGATGGCCTCGGTACTTCCCAGCTCCATCGTTATATTCAATTCCTCCGGCTCAAGCCCTCTCTCTTGAAGAGCCATCTCCATTACCCTGCGGGTTCCAGATCCGACCTCACGTGTCACCAGACGCTCACTTGGAAGTTCAGATAGGGTAATGCTAGTTCTGTTTGCCCAAGGATGAAAATAGGGCAACACAACCACTAACTCATCTTCCCAGAAGCTCTCCACCTTTAAGTCTTTATGACGGCGGACTGGGCCCTCAATAAGGCCAATATGAATTTTTTTCTCCAAAACATCTTGTGAAATAGACTCGGTATTGGCAATCTTCACTTTAAAGTCCACGTCTGGGTGAGTCTTATATAAATACGCCAAAATATGGGGAAGGATATATTCTCCAATCGTCAAAGTAGCGCCGAGATAGATCAGACCTCTCTGATCTTTGGATAAAGCAATGATCTGTTCCTTAGCATTCGCAAGAATGTCCAAGACATTCCGGATATGTGCATAGAAAATGTCACCTGCTTTAGTTAAAGTAACCCCTTTATTGGTACGGTCAAAAAATCGAGCTCCATACTGGTTTTCCAAATTCTGAATCTGCAAACTGATACTAGGCTGACTCATGTGGAGCTTTTTAGCAGATAAGGTGATATTTTTTGTTTCTGCAACCTCTTTAAATACAAGGAAATGTTGCTCCATGATGAGGTTCTCCCCTCCTTGGTTTTTTTAAATTTCTTGTCTCACTTAATAAATCTATTGTGGTAGTGAATAATGGGATGAGGAAGACTGTATAATTTTTGATATTAAATAAATAAGCCTATCATATCATTTAATAATATCATCGATAGAGAGTTTACGCCAGCATACCACTCTTTATTATATCGAAAAAGTGATAAAGAATACAATAAATAGCAAAAGCGGCAGCCAAGTTGCACTCAGGCCGTCCTAAATGGACAAGTGTCCATGTAACAAAGACGAGTCAAAAAAGAATGTTTGAGTAGAAGATTACCAAATGGCAAGCCGCCGAAATAGTTAGGTGTAACCAACTCGAAGTTAAACTTTGTGGCTGGAATGAATAGACTAAAAAGCCCTCCCTTCGGGAAGGCCTTTGTATATGGCTTATAGTATTAATAGTCCGCTGCTTGCGTAATCTGAGTCCATTTAGTCTGGTTGTAACTAACAGCTAACGTCACCATTCGTTCCGCCCATTCCGGACACCCCAGAGCATGTATATGATTATACGCAGCAAATACGTTCTTATAACAAATTCCATCATGTTGCCCATCAATTCCATGCCCTCGCTTGACATTTAATCCAAATTTAACATAAGGATCCAAATTAATCACCCGGGAATTATGAAATTCATGGCCTTTAATTTCCGTCTCTTCAGCAAACCAATTCTGGTCAGAATTGGCTTCCATGATCGTATACCCATGACCTTGTGGCTTACTTTCCATTTGAGAATCGAGTGGCAGTAAACCGACCATTTCAAAGTTTTGAGAAGAAGTCTGAATTGAGCGGCCGAGATACATAAGTCCACCACACTCCGCGTAAATTGGCAGCCCCTTTTCTCCCGCCTTTCTGATATCACTGCGCAATGCTGTATTTTTCTCAAGCTCAGCAGCAAAGACTTCTGGGAACCCTCCTCCAATATAGAGCCCATCAAGGTCTCCCGGAAGATGGCTATCTATGAGGCTGTTAATAGGAATCACATCGGCTCCTAATTTCTTTAAGGCTTCCAAGTTTTCTGGATAATAAAAACTAAAGGCTGCGTCCTGGATAACCCCAATTTTTGGTATCTGACTCTTTAGCGTGTATTTCTCTAAGTTAGGAACATGAGTCTCCTTAAACAAGGGTAGATCTGGTGCGCTTTGAGCCAAAGTAAGGACTTTTTGTAAATCCACATTTGCAGAAATAACATCCGCAAAATAATCAAGCAACTTATCTGTTTCAACCATTTCGCCTTTTGTAACAAGGCCAAGGTGTCGATCCGGAATGCATAAGTTCACATCTTTAGGTATTGCCCCCACAACAGGGATTTTACAGAATTCTTCGATAGCTTGGCGAGCGATCTTTTCATGACGGGCCCGTGCCACTTTATTTAAAACCACACCCACGATCTGCACGTTCGGATCAAAATGCTGGTAGCCCATCACCATAGCTGCAATACTACGGGTCATGCGAGTTGCATCTATCACGAAAAGAACAGGTGAGCGAGTTATTTTGGCGATTTCAGCAGTAGAACTGCTTCCTTGCAAGTCTAAACCATCATAAAGTCCCATTGCCCCTTCAATGATAGTTATAGCTTTTCCAAAGGATTGATTAGACACAGAACTACATATTTCCTGTTTTCTCATAAAAAAAGAATCCAAGTTTCGACTGGTACACCCTGCTGCAGCTGTATGCCAACTGGTGTCAATATAGTCTGCACCTTTCTTAAAGGGCTGAACTGCCATACCTTGTCGAGCAAATGCTCTGAGTAACCCTAAGGTAAATGTTGTTTTTCCGCTTCGCCCATGAGGTGCTCCAATTACTAAGCGGGGGACATTTGTGATACTCAATTCATTTATATCAGTGAAAGGTAACATAACACCCACACCTTTCTTGGAGTTATTTTGAGCTTACAAGGAATCAGCATTAAAAATTAACCATCCTTAGCTTATTCCCTGTAAGCTGAATCTGAAAGAATCAGCATTACAGGGAATAGATATACTAAAGATGGTCTATAAAGAGTATCCGGAAAAGAACATTCAATTTAATTGGTCAATCCATCCAGGATTAATATTGAATTATTCTGGTGCTCCGACCTTACCTTTTAAGCAGATATAGGTGGTAGTAATGTAGAGATATTCAACGATATCTTCTGCAGTAAGCTCTTTGACTGCGTTATCAACATCGCCTTTTTTCTCACCGATAGCTACAGCAACATCTCTACTTTTAGCTTTGGTCACTGTTTCAAGATAAGCAATAATCTTGGCTTTTACTTCGGGACTAGCAGGTCCTT
Organism: Desulfosporosinus sp. UBA4726; assembly: GCA_002404215.1. Classification (GTDB taxonomy): domain Bacteria; phylum Bacillota; class Desulfitobacteriia; order Desulfitobacteriales; family Desulfitobacteriaceae; genus Desulfosporosinus. The sequence goes on along the minus strand of DHJG01000097.1, from coordinate 20,442 downwards.
TTTGCATTTGAGATACCAGCTTTCTAATTTTATATTGTAAATTAAATTAGTACTTAAATGCTGCACCTGTTCGGAATGTTTCTCTTGAAAAGATGTAGTCGTCAATTAGCATATCAGAGAATGGAATCCCAGTCAAGCTAAAGAATCTTTCCCAGCCAACCCTCTCGACCCATTCTCCAATACGTTCACCTTTTTGAGCATTAGCAATCCATACTTCAATGATGTTACGGACTGCTGCAACCACTTCAGGCCAACGAGGAGAAGTGTTCGGCAGGAAAGGAATGACCATGCGTGAGAAACTAGGGGCAGAACGTGCATTGGAGGTTTTACCACCAACAAGAATTGCTAATCCATCGTTTCTCGCATCGTTGAGTTTCATTCCAGGTGACATTGTATAGCAGTTACCGCAATACATGCATTTATCATCGTTCACTTTAACACTCTTGTTCTTAGGATCAGGACGAATAGCTCCGGTAGGGCAACTGGCTACGAGACTTGGGATCTCAGTTCCTTTTCGGATAACGTCATGATTAATTACAGGAGGGGTACGATGAACTCCAACAATGGCAATGTCACTGCAGTGGGCTGCTCCACACATGTTCAAGCAGCACGCTAAGCCCATTTTTAACTTAGCAGGGAGCTTCATGGTATCAAAATATTCATACAAGTCATCCATGACAGCTTTAACTACGCCAGAAGCGTCGGTTGCTGCAGTATGACAGTGAATCCAACCTTGTGTGTGAACGATATTACTAATGGATGGCCCTGTTCCGCCAATGCAATAGCCTTTAGCCTTTAAAGCATCCATCAATGGGTTAAGCTTAGCTTCGTCCGAAACTAAAAATTCTACATTGTTACGGGTTGTGAAGCGAAGAAATCCATCACAATAATCGTCTGCGAGTACACAAATATCACGAATGAAATCGATACTAACCAAACGGGGAGAAGCTACACGAACACTGAAAAGTGCTGCGCCGCTTTCAGAAACGTGCTTGAGTACACCTGGACTAGGGATTTCGTGGTATGCCCACTTACCATAGTTTTCAGTAATAATCGGGGGAAGCATTTCTTTATAATTAGGAGGTCCTTGGTCTAATTTAGCCTTTACTACAGCCATTGTTATCCACCTCTCGTTAGCTACTTTTTGAGAATATTATAGAGCTGATCCATCAAGCATTGTTCCGGACTTGTCAAGCTCGTCTTGGTTCCAGAAAACATAGGGGTTAGCACGTGGACGGAAGACCATTTGCGGTACGGGCGGAATTCCCGTTTCACGGAGGAATTTACCCATTCCTAAGCGATAGATTGTTTCACCAATCCGCTCACGAGTTTTACCGTTTTCATCCCACCACTCCCAGATGCCGCGCATGAGTTCTTTAAATGGCTCATAATCATCTTCACTTTCGAGTTTCATGAACGGTACTACAACCCAAGACATGAATGCGGATTGAACGATCGTCGATTTTCCACCGATCAAGATAGTCGCACCTTTTTCTTTGCCTGGGTGAATAGCTTTAGGCATCATATTGATACAATGCATACAACGCGAGCATTCTTCGCCAACAATTGTGAGCTCTTGGGTCTCTTTATTGTAGGTTAGGCAGCTAGTTGGACATTTATCGCAAACCTGGCTTTTGATAGGGTATCCATTAGCTGCATATTCCTTGACAGCGACTGGATCAATAATTAATGTATCGCGCCAGGTTCCAATGACAGAGCAATCGGAGCGGGCAATCGATGATGTGCAATCATTAGCGCAGCCAGAGAATTTAATCTTACTCTTATAAGGCCACATTGGACGATGAAGTTCATCCATGAATTCATTAGTAATATTATAGCAGGCATCAAGCGTATCATAGCACGCATGTTCACAGCGTCCTGGTCCTACGCAACAGTTAGTCGTTCGCAGGCAAGAACCGGATCCACCTAAGTCAAAACCAGCCTCGCTGAATTCATCGAAAATAGGTTGAATTTCATTTGTTTTGCAACCTAGCAGAATAATGTCCCCAGTGGAACCGTGCATATTAGTCAAACCACTACCGTGTTTCTCCCAAATATCACAAACAGTACGAAGTGTCTTCGTATTGTAGAACCAGCCCGAGGGTTGAAGCAAACGAACAGTATGGAATTCAGCGAGATTCGGGTAATCTTCAGGAACATCGACGTAGCGACCGATTACACCGCCGCCGTAACCTCTGACTCCAACAATTCCGCCGTGTTTCCAGTGGCCTATGCGCTCTCTATAGGATCTTTCTAAGAGTGGAAGCAATTCAGCTGCAGAGGCACTTCTTACTGCGGCACGTTTAATTTCCGTCACAAAACTGGGCCATTTGCCTTTTTCTAGTTCGTCTAGTAGAGGCGTTTTCTTTTCTGTCATGGCACACCCTCCGTAATCTAGTTTTTAGGATTTTTACATTTCAGCGATACTGATGGCTTCTGTCGGACATACGGCTGTACAACTTTCACAACCCATGCATTCAGTTTCATCACCGATAACATGAGCTTTGTCGTCACTGAAGCCAAGCAGGTGAGCTGGACATCCTTCAGAACAAGAGTTGCATCCTGAGCACAGATCTTCATCAATTGTTACGATAAACACTAATGACACCTCCGTAAACTATTAAAGAGAATAATGAAACGTTTGGATACTCGGAAATAATACTGCTTGTGCAAATTAATACTTGTCTGTCCTTGTTATTAATTTAACACCTTGTGTTCTATTCGTACAATACAGAATATAGATTGCAACAATACATAAATCTGATCATATAATTTCATAAGAGTCTTTGTGCTCATTCCACTATATTGTTATGACCAAGAAGTGGGTGCTATATAATATATATTAAGACCGCATATACCCACTTTTCTCGCGGTTTTCAGTAGGAAAAACAAGTAAGCACCGATGTAGCTAAGCTTACATATTTTTATAGCAATCAAATAGTATGTTAAGCCTATTTAAAGTAAGCACTTCCAACTGAGACTCCTCCTTCGATAAAAGTTCCTTGACTGATACCTTTTCCTTGGAGCATCCAAGCTGCTTCATACACCTAATTCCTAATTCACACTGTAACAATTAAGAATCCGTTGGGATCTCCGTCCAACGTTTCCGAAGTTTGCCTAACGAAATGACCTTCGTCCCCTCAAGCGACAATGGGTTAGATGCCACTTCTTCTGGCTCTCGGACATCCAGAATACAGAGCCTTTCCGAGGCCTATAAGCGCTTTTCTAAGGCATCACCTGTGATTCCTTTGCTATCCCCTAAACGCATGTTTTCTTACGTCGTAGCGGCATGTCTGAGCATATCAATAGCGATGGCAAATTGCAGTGCGTAGCCTAAATCTAGATCGGTGAGATCTGCTACAATAGCGCTTATTTAATTGCTGTCGCTACTACATCAAGTTTTTTAGCTCCCTATTACCGAAAACTGGTACTTTAGTAGACGTCCGTCCTCTTGTTCATCAAATAATTTAATCGTATATTTGTATGCATGGGATAATAATGAGTGGAGTCAAGACCAATATTGAGATTAAAGGCTTAAAGTACTGAAGTTCCATAACTGGAGCAAAGCAGGCAGGTAGTCCATTAATCTGATCAGCAATGACACGACCTTGTTTGTGCCTAGTTCAGTTACGACACGACACATATTTCCTTCAGTGCCCCTTAAAAGCTTTCACTATACAAGAGAGTTGAAGATCAATAAGCTTGGAATAATTCGGCATCTCTAAGCACGCCGCATGAAGTCATCATTAAATCGTCCGATTGGGGTACGAAGTTGGCAAACGTAAAGTGGTAGGCCACACCCCCTGTAAGAAATTAGACTTCCTCTATGTCAAGCAATGCATGGTCAAAACCCAAAAAAATAGACCATTTCATATATTCTGAAATGGTCTATTTTTATGAATCTATGGTTAATTTATGACTATTATTTTTCTTCTAAGAACTCAAAGAAGGGCACTTTCAGATCCACCATTGCGTTGACCATTAACTCAACTAAACCAGAATACTGGAGATTAAACTTCTCAGTTGCATCATAGTGTTCTAGAATACCACGCATCGCTCCCTTACAGTTAGAACAAGGAGCACAGATATATTTAACAATCGAGGGGTCTGCTATTTCATCCTTAAAGGCTCCCAGGATCTGGTTAAATTTCACCCGTGAAGCAATTTGAGTTCTAAATTCAGGGAAGTTAGCGTCATTCATAATGGCAAAACCACTCCCCCCGCCACAGCAGTAGTTTTCTGTTCCATGAGGTGCCATTTCTCTAAACTGAGGACATAGTGCTTTGACGACATTTCGTTGAGGCTGTACAATTCCCATTTGGCGCACCACATTGCAAGGGTCGTGGAGAGTCACTGGAAAATTATTCTTACTGGGATCGAATTTTACGCGTTTATTCTTGACGATATCCCAAAACATAGGGAAACAGCTCTCTACAGGAATCTTACCGTCAGCAAGATTCATGCGGTCAGCAACAACAGCCGCAGCCTTGTGGGCATGCCCACATTCCCCCATCACCATGCGGTTGACGCCTAAGTCTTTGGCTACTTGCATCTGCCCTACAGCGAGCTTTTTAGCCATAGGATCGTCATACCAGAGACCATAGTTAACACTGTCATACCCCAAGATCTCACTACTAAGGGTCCAGTTTAAACCAGCTGCATTCATAAGAATAGCAAACGCAACAGGGTTTTCCGGCCAAGCAATAAACTCACCAGCATTGTGAATTAGAAGGATGTCTGCACCTTTTTTATCCACTGGGAATTTAAGCTTAATGCCAAATCGTTCTTCAGTATCTTCTTCTAAGAACTCAAGGGTATCTAAAAAAGCTGCTTTAGTTAAGCCAGTTGAAGAACCAGTCTTAAGTTGGTTCAGCGTACCTTTGGCATGAATAGGAGTTGGAGCAATTCCCATCTCTTGACTAAAGATCTTGCGAATTTCTTTGGCGAGGAGGGAGTTATCCAAGCCCAAAGGACAGGTCTGTGCACAGCGCCGGCAAAGATTACAACGGTAGGACAATTCCCCCAGACGAGCAATCGTTTCCCAGTTGACATCGATATCTGCCCCAACAAAACTGCCTAGGAGTTTTCCACTCGTAGTGAAATACTTCTTCATGATTTTACGAAGAACCTCAGAACGGAAAATCGGACGGTACATCTCGTTGTCTCCTGTCGCTTCATAGACATGACAGGCACTTGAACAGGTATCGCATTTAGCACAGTAATCATAGGTCAACATGAGCGGCTGGAGTACCCCGTTATTAGCATCAGAAAAAATCTTTTCTAAGCCAACGAGAAACTTCCTGACAAATTCGTCTTCTTCCTCTTTAGTTTTCGGACGAACTAAGGTTCCTACACCTACATAGCCATCTAAAGTAGTGCAGTATTTTTCTTTCCAAGCAGGCTTAGGATCAGTTAGTTGGGATTCCATTCCAGGCTTATCATACGGTGCTAATAAAGGCATTAATTGATCTAGTTCGAGTTTGATCAGTTGCTCATCAGAGCGTCGTCCCAAATCCTTCGGACATAGATCTTTTGAATTTATCATACTTTGATCTCCTTTTCCATAAAATCAAAACTCAAGATTTAAGTTATTTCCCCGGTGCGACGGGAGGCTTAAGATGAGGGGCAGACCAAGAGGTGGTCGGTTTGAAAGTCGATGCTTTTTTAACTTCATGTGAGATCGCACTTCCCTTAAGGTTCGGGTCATTATCCCAGAGAACTTTATGGAACGTAAAGTACTTCCCAACATAATGGCTCATTTTACTGATAGGAATATAAATTAACATAATTCCGACTAGTATAATGTTCAGGGTTTGAAGGGTAGTGGCTGTAAAATCAGAGAAAGTAACAAGACTTCCTGTCACTTCTCGTGCAGTGCCAAAGGATAAATCAGTGCCCCAAGTCATGATCCCAGTAACAAGAGCAGCAAAAATGAGCAACAGATTAAAATACTCTTGAGGAGTCGTATGCTTCTTCAAGGTATTGTCGAACACCCTGCGCAGAAATAATGCTCCAGATCCTAAAGTAGCTAGGGCAAGACCGCAAATGCCTGTCAGAACAGTTAGGTAGTAAATTAACGATCCCCAGACGTTCAAGTTCTCCACAGCAACCCCATTGGGGATAGAAAATACACCAATTACTAATAATATTGTCCAGCACATAAGAAAGTAGATACCTAAGTGAAGAGCATAGGAAATCCACCATAACGGACGTTGGTTTTCAAAAAGCTTCTTAATAAAGACAATTTCTTTTAACATTTCTGTTATTTCCCGTACGTGAGAAACTTTGTGTGGTTTTTTCCACCATTCAGATTCCTCATAAAAGGAACCCCCATGTTCAAATCCTTCTTCTTTGGGAATCGGATAGAGATCCATTCGCCCATGCATAGGCATGGTTGCAAACCGATAAGCCTTGTAAACAGATATTCCGATAAAAAGGAATATGGATAGGTAAGCAATTAAACTCAGTAACAAATACCTCGACCTCCTTAATTGTTTGTTTATAATTTCACTTTCTAGTGTAAGTCAGTTTATAATGCTTGTAAAATTACCATTTCGTATGATCATGATTGTGTAATCTGATATCGACAATTTATACTGTCGTAGATATTTAAATCACAAGTTTCGACAGTAAGCTTTCACTACTCTATTGAAATATAATTCAAACGCTCTCCCTTTCATTAAAAAAATGGAGCTAATCCTTTATTTTCTTCATGTTTAAATAGCTATATGAAATTGAAATATAGCATCAAATTTACTTTATGAAGTAAATTGAAAACATGAATACCAATTTTAACTTCACAATCACTTTTATTTTGTATAGTTTTACGTACACCTATTGCTTAAGCTGATGAGGAAGTTCAACGCCCGATTTTAGATATCTCACCTTTCAGGGCAAACCTCACATTTGCGTTCACTAACTAATAACGGTTGAGTTAAAAGTCATGAAGAGGTCTAATGCAAATCGCATTAGACCTCTTTGGTTTAACCGTAATTCAGGTAACAGCTAGCTAGGGTCAACGGTGAATCCGTTATTTCATCTACATCGTTTTGGCACGACTACCTAGGTGGACGTGCGCCGAAGAACTGAAAATAATGGCATTCAAGCCGTCCAGTGTAGAGTTTTCGACTCTTATCCCAGCGCCGTCCAATTAATCGTTCTGGAAATTGGTGAGTGGTTAACATATGAAGAGACCAGTTTTCTAAGCTATTGAACGTTTCCCCAAGTTCACGATAGAGCACTTCGATCTCTGTCACGTCGCCAAGTCGTTCTCCATAAGGTGGATTGGCAATCATATGACCATATTTGAACCTAGATCGCACGTCTGCCACTGGCAGCCGCTGAAAGTGAATCACATCCTCTACTCCAGCTTCAATGGCGTGTGTACGAGCTAAAGCTAAGGCGGTGGGATCAATATCTGAACCGTAGATATGTAATGGTACACTACGATCCCAGAAATCTAACGCTTCCTGCCAAGCTTCTTGCCAGAGTGCTTTGGGTACTCTGGGCCATTTTTCAGCGGCAAAGTTACGCTTCAGACCAGGTGCTCGGTTTTGTGCGATCAAGGCAGCTTCGATGGGAATAGTCCCAGTTCCACAAAAAGGGTCTATTAGCGCTCGATCATTATGCCAGTGACTCAGTTGAATCATTGCGGCCGCTAATGTTTCCTTTAAGGGTGCTTGTCCAGCAAGTTGTCGATAGCCTCGTTTGTGTAGACCTAGCCCGGATGTATCAATGGTCAGCGTAACCACATCATTCAAGAGAGCAACTTCAATCTGATAGCGGGGTCCCGTTTCCTCAAACCAGCTCCGGCCGTAGTTTTCCTTGAGTCGTTCCACTATCGCCTTTTTTACAATGGCCTGACAATCAGAAACACTGAATAATTGGGATTTTATAGATTTACCTTGAACAGGGAAGTTTGCATCCTCCGTAAGCCATTCCTCCCAAGGAAGGGCCTTTGTTTGCTGAAAAAGCTCTTCAAATGTTCTGGCTTTAAAAGAGCCCATTTTTAGCAAGACACGATCCGAGCTACGTAGCCATAAGTTTGTACGGCAAATCCCCAATTCTTCCGTGGGGAAGGTGACTCTTCCATTTTCAACAATTAAATTATCATACCCCAGGTTTTTTAGTTCACGAGCCACAATGGATTCTAAACCAAAAGCGGCAGTTGCGATTAGTTCAATTTTTGCCATTTGGATTCAACCTCTCTAAATAACGTGCATTTTGCGCGAATGCGCATGTAATAATTGAGTCTGTACTATCATAAGCGGTGTAAGCCTAAATGGCAAGTTGAACAAATGTCAAAGAGCTGGGAAAGGGAAACCGGGAACTTGAATGCGTCTACGAAGCTCCTCTGAAATGGATATTTCGCGTCCGAGAGCAAACGAATAAAGTGTACAATGGGAGACCTTGATGCTCATCAAGCGTTCAATCGCAAGAGCATAAAGTGTGAGTTGTAGGGCATACCGTTCTCGCAAGATCTGCTCCGGGTCCGTTTCACCTTTCGCAGTGTCTGAACTGTCTGAGCTACCTGCTGTACAGTCTATTTTGACCGTACGAACGGAATCTGTCTTATAGTCAAGAATTTCAGCGTTCACAACATCGAATTCGTCTGAACGGATAATCACAGCATCGATGACTCCTTGAACCAAGATATTCGTTTTGCCCTCGGAGGGAAAGTTTAGCGTAAACGGAACCTCCCGAAGTAGTTGTTCGGCGCTAAAGAGTCGCTGTCCTAGTGGGGTGCCCAAAAATTGAACAATTTGCCCTGGCTGAATACTGCTTTTTTCTTCTACACTGAGAATTTCACGCTGTTCAAGCCGACTCAGAAATTCGATAACGATCTTAGTCTGTTCCAGCTGAGACAACGTTGGCCAGTTGGTTACCCATTCTTTAAAAGGCAGGTGTTGCATTACTTTGTGTAAGGCGGTTCCCCGTTCTGCCGCTGTGAGTGGTTGTGCAGCCTGAAGGAATTTTGGCCGTTTCATGGAATCAGTGCGTTCCCAAAGTGTTGGATGCAGAGGTGCCTCCTCGTTAGCATGCCAATTGTATTGACGTTTCAGTTCACTGACACTGGTTTTCGCTATCTGCCGGACCGAATTGATGTGTGGATACTCCCAGTTTAACTGACGGTTAACGTCAGCAAACCAAGATTCAACACTTTTATCCTCAATTTCTACGCTGAAGCTCTTCTCAGAACCTATTTCTACGTTTTCATCTTTGCTTTCTCCGAGAGTCTTCTCCCCGCTTTCTTCCTTAGCTGATGATAGGCTTCGATGGATTTGTACCTCCCATCGTGAGTTAACTTCCGGAATGGATAAGGTGGAGAGTCCCTCCACTTCGCCGAAAAGACGCTCAGGATGTCGAGCTAACGCAGGACCGATCCAATCCAGAAAGCATTTGGCACTCCGCAGTTGACCTTCTGGCAAGGCGACCTCTGCCCAATCTGCAGTACGTTGCCATTTGAGAAGTGTATTCTCAAAGTTATCCAGGTTTCCATAGAGGAACAATCGTTCCTTGGCGCGTGTTAGAGCAACATATAGGATACGAAGCTCTTCCGCTAAAGATTCATGAGCCAAACGTTGCTTGACCGCATACTGAATTAATGAAGGGTAACGAACATTGTTTTCCACATCGATGATCGGCATACCCATTCCTAATTTGGAGTGGAGGAGGACCTTTCCCTTGAGGCTTCGTGTATTAAAGGTACGACCCAGGCCAACAACGAAGACAACCGGGAATTCCAACCCCTTACTAGCGTGAACTGTAATCAAACGGACAACGTTTTCATTTTCCCCTAAAACTCGAGCACTGCCCATATCTTTGCCTTGCCCCTGGAAGCGATCCAGAAAGCGAAGAAAGCGAAACAATCCGCGGTACCTTGTTGTTTCAAAGCGACTAGCACGATCATAGAGTACTCGTAGGTTGGCCTGACGCTGAATGCCTGCAGGCATAGTTCCAACATAAGCCAGATATCCAGTTTCTTCATAAAGAGACCAGAGAAGATTTGCGAGAGATATGCGACGAGACCTGGTTCGCCAGGTTTGCAGTTTTATCCAAAAATCTGTAATTTTATTCGTCAGTCCCAGTGCAGTGACTAATAGCTCTTGGGCCTTTTCTAGCCTTTGGGGCAGGGATTCTGCGTAGAGCCCTAAGATTTGTTGAAAATCATTTACTTTCTCCGGTGCCAGATTTTCATTGTTCAACCCGGCCCAGACCGCTAGGGTTAACGCTTCATAAAAGTCTCCTTCGGGGAGCATCATCCGCAGTTTACCTAACTCACTCCCGTTCAAGCAGACGAATGGAGATCGCAGGACTGCAGCTAAAGGAATATCAAGGTGCGGGTTATCAATGATCTTGAGAAGGGACAACATCGTTTCCACTTCGCTAGCGCCAAAGTAGCCGGTTGTTGTTTCGGCATAAACAGGAATGTCCGCATTTTGGAACTCTTCTACATAAATCGGTGCCACAGCAGAGTATGAACGCATCAAGATCACAATATCAGAATAACGAACCGGACGAAAGGTGTTGAGATTTTTATCATAAATCTGGAATTCGGCTCCTTGTACCATGAGCTGGATCCGCTCACTGACCAGACGTGCTTCGATACGAGCCTTATCGAGCTCTTCTTGAGAAGCGGCGTCTTCAGTTCCAGAGGGTAATTCCTCCTCAGTACCGTTGGCACCTTCCACCGGGGATGGCTCGGGGTCCACTTCTGTGTTTTGTCCTTCAACAGCTTTGCCAAGTGTTTCATCAGAGGATGAAACGGCCAATTGGTCTTTTATCCCTTTCATGTCAATAAGGTGGACTTCTATAGGTCCTTCTGCAGTACCAATTTGATCCTGCCCAGATACAAAGGATGCTCCGTATTGTAGGGCTGCTTGATCGTCATACAGAATTTCTCCAGCTCCGATAGTCATGATCTGACGGAAGAGAAAATTAACTCCCTCCACCACTTCTCGCCGACTTCGAAAATTGCGATTTAGATCAATCACACTCTCTATAAGAGACGTACCGTCCGGCAAACCAGGGTACCAATGAGGCAGGGCATTATATTTGGCCAAAAACAAACTGGGATCGGCCATGCGAAACCGATAAATACTCTGCTTGACATCTCCAACCATAAAGAGATTGGGGGAATCCCCTTGCCTGGATACCATTTGCAAGAGGCGTTCTTGAACGGGGTTGATGTCCTGATATTCATCCACCAACACTTCCACAAAATAATCCTTTAATCCTTGGGCAATCGAAGAAGCTTCACCTTCCTCCTCCAGTAATCGGAGGGCAAAATGTTCTAGGTCAGTAAAGTCTAAGACGTTGCGGTGCCCCTTCGCCGCCGCATAAACTTGAGAAAATTCACTCACTAAGGCCCCCAGCGTTTGGGCCATTGTACCCATCTCGCGTAAAGCAGGGAGCTGGTCTTCAAGGGGATAAATAAAGACCTCATCTTTTAAAGAATTGAGTCTTTTCTTAGCCTCATCCCTTAATTTCTTGCATTCTTCTTGGAGAATTTTTTGATAGGACTCGTCGATCATCACTGGTTCGGAGGTCTTCTTTGCTTTAGAGCGTGCAGCTGGAAGTCTGGGATAGTTGACAGCAAGCTGAAACTGAGCTTCGACCTGAGCCCAATCCCCTTCATTTAAAGCGTCGTATAGTAACCTTACTCGGTTCAAATCATCTTGAAATGTCCCCGCGTAGACGTCAGGTCCACCTGGGCACAGGGCAATTTTTTCGGCCCGCTCAAGTGAGTTTATACTTTCACTCACAAGATCCACTAGTCCTTGGCGAACAGTTTGACCCCATTCGCTCTGCATTAAGGATTCGATATCCTCCCACACATAGGCACGATCAAGCGAACTAAGCCACACATCCGGGTGGGGTTGACTATAGGCGAACGCATAAAGATGCAAAACATGCTCCATCAACGGTTGATCATCACGATCCGATCCGAAGGCATCGACGAGTTTCAAGAAGGCAAGGTCAACACGTTCATACCTTGTTTCGAAGAGATCTTCAACTACATCTTGGCGAAGAAGCTCGGCCTCGGCCTGATCGGCAACCCGAAACGCTGGATCAAGTTCAAGCTGGTAAAAATACTTTCTGATTAGCTCTAGGCAGAACGAATGCAACGTCGTGATACTTGCCCGATAAATAAGGTTACGTTGGTAAAGGAGACGTTCTATTTCCTCTGACTCTTGTTCCTGAAACAAAGCATTATCTAAGGCCTTGCCGATACGCTCTCGCATCTCATTCGCCGCAGCTTTAGTAAAGGTAACGACAAGAAAGCGATCCACATCTACACGTTCTTCAGGATCCGTGATTCGGTGAATTAATCGTTCCACAAGCACAGCCGTTTTGCCTGAACCGGCCGCAGCGGCGACCAAGAGTTGGCCACGTAAGGAGATGGCCGCACGTTGCTCCACCGTCCAATCGGGTTTACTCACTCGAATCGCCTCCATTTAACTTGGAATTCTTAAGTAGCTTAAGTATCTTTTGGGACTTTTCTCGAGGAGGATCAAGGACTGTGGTTTTAACTGCAATTTTCGTGAAATCTTCTTCTCCTTTTTCATCCAGCCAGTTTAAGACTAGATCGTGTGAGTCCGTTTTTGGGGGAAATAAAGAATCTGGCACCAAGACAGAGTTTGGTATGGGGATAGATAGACGTCTCAAAACCTCCTCTTGCTTTAACGCAGGAAGGTCACGATATCGGTTTTCTGGAAGGTAGGGGTCAAAGTGGCACACGGGTTTATAAGAACAATACTGGCATCCCGTGCTCTTCCCTCTCCGGTATGGGGAGAGGGAAATAGTTCCTTCTATGATTTCTTCACCTGTCTGCCTATACCACCGATGAAGATAGTTACTGAGTAAGGTAAACTCATCCTCAGATAGGACGTTAGCCCCTTTCGTGAAGGCCCCGTCTTTCTTCAGTTTAAGTCCCAGTAAATCTGATTGCCCTGTGGAAAAAGAAGAGTCCATGGCTTCTAATACACGTGGATTAGCTAATAAGTACCCGCTGACTTTGACAGCTTTGACGCGACGTTGCTCTAATTCCTCAGAGCTGATCGGGATTTTCTCTTCCAACTGGGGTTCCAGCACAGGGAAATACAAAAAACCTGCCGGAATCTTCTGTGGAAAAACGTTATCCATTTCTGATGCACTCTCTACACCTAATTTTTCAGAACTGGTATCTTCCAACGAAGATAAACCCGAAGTCGTGTTCAGCAAGACTTCAGCACCTTGCAAGGCAACATCCAAATAAGTCAGTAATTGAAGATTAAGACCATAATAAATCGAATCTAGCGCTAGGGATAATTCGCGGGACTTATAATCAAGGATACGCAAATAAACTTGTCCATCTAAGAACGCGGCATCTACACGGTCAATTTGACCGCATAAGAGAAGGGAATCCTCTTCATTTAACGGGATCTCGATCCCCGGGAGTGTCTCATGAGGGCCAAAACCTACTTCCAGTTGGATCGGAATAAATACCCCTCGTCGGGCATGTTCTCCAAGAACTCGCACCGCGTGATGAACTGTTCGCTTGAGTTTATGAGTTAAATAACGGTAGCGGGCACTACTGAGGAGAATTTCGTGCTGAAGACTTGGCGCAATCCGATCGCCTAATTCACTGACAAGCGCCCAAGATTCTTCCCTCGTCAATTTGCCCCAATCTAAGCCCCGTTCCTGTAGTTGGATAGCGAAATCATGTAAGAGCGTATGAAAAAATTCGCCCATATCCGGGCTTGATAGCTGATAGGTTGGCCTTTCACGTAGCTTCAGACCATAACGGGCATAATGTCCAAACGGACACTTGGCAAATTGTTCCAAACGAGAAACACTGGCCTTTAGTTGTTTACCGTATAAGCGGCGTGCTAGGGGACGTTGAATTCTATCCTCTTGATTCTGGGTGAAAAGACTGGCCTGTAATCGCTTTACTTGACCTTGCCGGATAGGGTCCTGGCTAAGCCACTTCTCAGTAGCCTCCCAAAGTGGAGAAAGTGGTTCTCCCTGACGTAGCGTGCGCAGTTGTTCGGCATAGGCTTGAAGGGCAGAATCCGCATGGCTGATGCGCTCAATATCTTCATGATTTCCTAGAAAGCGCTCAAAGAGCGTTGGGAAAAGATGCTTAAGCCGTGTGACAACAGGCGAAACTGTCAGCCCTTTCCCCTCTTCATCGGTCAGTGGATAACAGACTACAAGTTTTTCTGTAGCACGGGTAAGTGCTGTATAGATAAAGAATTGTTCTTCAAACGTCTGAGCCTTCCCTTTTGGAGCAAGAGCGACCCCAGCTTTCTCTAATAGTTCTCTTTCCTCTTCATTAAGAACCCCATCGGAGACAGGCCGGGCAGGCAATATACCTTCATTAGCTCCGAGGAGAAAGAGGACCCGGACTTCCGGATTTCGAGAACGATCTAATGACCCTACTAAGACTTGGTCAAGCCCAGGGGGAATCAACCCGAGTTCGATAGCTTCTATCCCTGAAGAGAGAATTAAAGCGTACTCCTCAAGGTCCAGACATTCATCCCCTAATCCGGCGACTATTTCATCCAAGACTTGAATGACAGCGTCCCAGATTTGTTCGTGGAATCTCGCCTCGCTGAGATCTCCCTCCTCCCCAGCTTTTTGAGACCATTTCTGTAGTGTCGCTGGAACATCAAGCCTTTCTAAGAAGGCAGACAGAGCTTCCGTAACCTCCCGTACGGTTAACGGCTCATCCTTACTCCGCGGTAGGATCCCTTGAATAAATGGCGCTAAAAGGTCATAAACGGTCTGCCGAGAGGCGTTAAGATCAGCTTGAATCTTAAGCTCAGTTGCTCGTTGTTCCTCGTTTTCCCCCAGAGACCATTGACGATGGTATCGCCATTCAACATTCCTGTTCCAGCCTTCTCCACGTATCCCGTGTTCAAGTACGTAGTTTTCCAGCCGATCAATTGCGTCCCTATGAAGTGGAAAAAAGTCTGTCTTCAAGCAACGCAAAAGTGGTTCATAAGCCCAGTGGCTCTCCGCTACTTCCGGGATGGATTGTAACAGTTCAATCAACGGATGATGGAGGACAGAGCGTTTGTGATCCAAAAAATGGGGGACCCCATAGGATGTGAATACTTGGGTAATCAGTTCATGATAGCCTGTGAGATCACGACTCATGATCGCCATTTCATTCCAACAGAGCCCTTCATCCCTGGCTAAACGACGTAGTTCCCTCGCAACACCTTCAACTTCAGCGCGCCGATTGACGGCGGATAAGACCTGAATTCCTTCACTAAGAGGTCCCTCTGCCTCAATCCGCACTTCATCTACGTGAGGTATTAAATTGGGAGTTTGACCAGCTCCGTAAACCACGGTCGGATACGTTGAAAAATACTTTTCCAAATGCCAGAGCCAAGGGTGTTTATATCGTTTCGCATTCTCAAGCAAAGTTGGTGGGTGCAGATGAGTACCCGTCTCCAAGACAATGCGTTGTATTTCCTGATAAGTGTGCCAAGGACCTGCAAATAACTCCTCTCCTACTTTAAATGGCCCAGCTTCCTGTTGCCGTTCATCTGCAAGCAAAACCGGATCAAGAGGGGATGTTATGACGACTTCCTTAGCGGTAGACACGATGATTTTCAAGACTTCTAATTCCTGAGGAGTAAATCCCGTAAAGCCGTCAACCCATACCTGTGCCCCTAGGATAAGGGGTGCATAAGGGATCTTTTCTGCCACAATCGACAATTCATCATCAGGGTCACGAATTCCTTGTCCCAGTGCAACTTGGAATTCTTCATATATAAGAGCTAAGTCCTGGAGTTTATCCGATAAAATTCCGTTCGTGTTTTTAACGTTACGTAAATCGTCCGAGGTGATTCGATAAGTTTTGAATTCCCCAATTGCTTGAGCAAGGAGATCGGCCATACCAGGTCGAGTGGCGGACCGTGCAAACGCTTTTAAATGAAGACGATGCTTTAACAGGATTCGGCGAAGGAGCATCCGCTTGCCAGTCGCACCGATCAGGACTTTTTGCCCTCCCCCTGTTTCAGAAAACACGCGCCAACCCAGCCGTCGAAAGCTTAAGACTTGGGCTCGTAAACTTCCACCTAAATCGGGTGTATTGGCTAGAGTCACTTCCATTTGATAGGTTGCCTGCTCGGGTACGAGGAGAATCAGTGGTGCTCCCCAAGGCCTTATCCGAAGTTCACTACGGATTTCCTCCAAACACACGGTACTCTTGCCACTTCCGGCGCGTCCGAACACGAAACGCAAACCCAATTAAATCACTCCCTTCAAAGCACATGTTCTTCATATTATATCATGGGCTAGTGACAAAACTTTGCAAGAAAAAGTTCCTCGCCTTAGGCTAGGAACTTTTAAGCTGGGCCTCAGGAGTAAAATAGGCCAAATACCCTTGTAGAACAACAATGAGACTGGTAATTGCTGTGGCCCCGGAAATCATAAACATGACCAAAATCTGATAACGGACGGCTTGAATGGGATCTGCCCCGGCGAGAATCTGTCCAGTCATCATGCCGGGTAATTGAACTAATCCAACGGTCTTCATTGAATCAATGGTGGGGATCATGCCAGCCTTGACAGCGGCTTTGATCACGGATAGAGACGCTTTCTTTGGGGCAGCCCCTAAGGAAAGAGCCAATTCCACCTCCCCACGCCTGAGTGTAAACTCCGAGCTAAAACGGTTTAAGGTCACCCCGCTCGCGACCATACTATTCCCAATGATCATTCCACTTAAAGGAATAATGTATTGGGGTGTTCCCGGAATACCTAAGAAGAGTAGGAGCATGAGGGAAAGAGCTTCGCTAACCACAATTCCTATAAGGACGATACGTAGAGCTCCAGGAATCCCTTTTCCTCTCTTCGCGGCATTCTGAGCGGCTACCCCCATCATTAGTACCAGCATCAGTACCATGAAAATGAGATGTTGGGAAGCAAATACATACGACAAAACATAGCCTGCGATGGTGAGTTGGATTAACGTTCGCACAACGGCAATGGCTAGTTCCTTTTCCAAGCCAAGTTCCTGATACCGCGATACAATGGCGGCCAATCCCACAAACCCTAAAGATAGACTTAAGGCCAACCAACTCATAACTGGCCCCCTAATTTCCCTGCAAGATAGGTTTGGCCTTCTTCTGTACTAGGACTGGCGAAGAAGCGCTTAGCTTCCCCGTGTTCTACAACTCTCCCACGATAAAGGAGCGTCACATCATGCGCTATGCGCTTAGCCTGGTGTACGTCATGGGTTACCCAGATGACGGTCAACCCTCGTTCGCTACAAAGGTGTGTAATCAGAGTTTCCAGGTGTTCACTGGCCTGAGCATCTAAGGCTGAGGTCGGTTCATCAAGTAACAAGACTTCCGGATTGTTGGCCAAGGTACGGGCCAGAGACACGCGCTGTTGCTGCCCCCCGGAGAGTGTACTTGGGTCACGTGACACCCAAGCTGGATCCAGCTGAACCAGCTCGATATAATGCCTTGGATCAACTAAAGTCATATTATCCTTGGACCACAAACGGGGACCAAATAAAATATTTTCTCCAACCGTTCCAGGGAAAAAGATCGGTTTCTGCATGACCAATCCAATACGGCGGCGAAGTTCGAACACATTAATTCGCCGGATATCTTTTCCCTCAAGCGTGATTTCTCCGCCCTGAATTTCACGCAACCGATTGATCGTATAAAGCAACGTGCTTTTCCCACTACCGGAAGGTCCAAGCAAAGCGTGGATTACGCCAAGACGAGCCTCTAGGGAAACTCCCTTAAGCAGCTCGACAGTCTGATCATCTTGCTGAATACTTAAGCTGACATTTTTAAGTTCAATCTTCATGTTCAAGGCCCAACAGTTTAGCCCCGTTACGATAGAAAATAGCATTCATTTCTTCTTGAGATACACCGAGTTCGGTGCACACTTGGGTTTGGAGTTCGAAGTACTTCTTCGCCCAGCCACGGGGGAACCAACTTGAATCTGTACCGAAAATAATTCGCTTTGCACCAACTGTGTTCAAGGCCGTGGCAAAGAGGTCTTTTAAGGATAACGGATGGGGCATCCAGCGAATCCAATCATTCGATCCAGAAGTATCAATGTAGACATTTGGGCTCGACCAAGCTAAGTGTAAGAGGTCTTGATAATATCCTGCACCGAAATGCGGGATGATAAAGGGAATATCGGTATACTCCTGTGCCACCTCAGCCAAAGTAATTGGGCTTATTCTTGGATGGCGGATAATTCCACCAGCACCGCCTAGCACACCAAAATGAATCAAGACGGGCACTTTCCGATCTGCTAATAAGCGCCAAAATGGCTTTAGTTCCGGTGACTCAAACGGTAGCGTAGTCAGCGGTCCAAACCATTTATACCCAACCAAGCCAAGATCATCTAGGGCATGCCGCATTTCCTCCACTGCATTAGGGGCACAGAGGTCATGGTGAGCAAAGCCTAGAAATTCTTGGGGATGCTGACGTACAATGTCTGAGAGAACCTTATTCCCCCCTCCAGTCATGAAAACAACTTTTTCTAAATGGTTATTTTGTACTTCCGCAGCCCAACGCTCTCCTTGTACTTGTATCCCGCGATGCTTTCTCTCAGGCTCCGGAAAGTCGAACGCTTCCCGCCAGTCCTCTTTTAATTCCTTTGCGTATGCTTTAACTAGAGGGTGAAGTTCCCGTCTAGCTAGGCTATTTTTGGCCGGAAAGTGGGAATGAAAGTCTAAAATTCGCTCGGGTTTCATGGTTAGTCAGCTCCTTAAAATTCGATGTGCCGTACTTGTTGGATATTACTCAAAAGGGCTGCTCCAACCGAGGGGGTATAAATTGGTTTAAGTATTTGTAAGTCAGGGAACTCCTCTTGAACAGTGGCCATAAAAGACGGCCTTAATAAATCCCAAATATTACCAATACCGCCAACCAGCCCAAGCTCCAAGCCTTTTGTCTTTCGTAGGAGAGCCTTTGTCAATAAACCTAATGCTCGACCAGACTCTTCAAGAATCCGGACAGAGACAAAATCGCCTGTACGAGCAGCTTCAACAACCACCGGTGCTAATGCTGCTACTTCTTTGTTCGTGCGTTTCTTTTGGTAGAGCCAATCGCCGATATATCGCACCTGCGCCAATTCTAGGTGTTCAGTGATTTTGTCTTCTAATATGCTTTTAGGACCATACCCGTCGAATGATGCTACCATTGCTACCAGCGCTTTACGACCAATATCATAACCTGACCCTTGATCGCCGATGAGATGCCCCCAGCCGCCTACGCGAATAACATCACCCGCAAGTGTAACCCCTAAGGCAACAGCTCCTGTACCAACAGCTAACACATTTCCAGAAAATTTCCCTCTTACGGACATTAAGGCCCCATAAGCATCGTTCTCCAAAGCCACCGGAACCTCCTGGAAGAGGATCGCTTTTTCTTGGCCCAGGACCTTTAAGCCTTTCTTTAGGCCTTGGGCCATGATCTTCCAGTCCTCCAGCGTGTCAATACCGGCAAGAGTTATCCCGATTCCTTCTAAAGTTTCTTCTCCTAAGGCCTCCCCAATCCCCTCTATAATATGGCTGACAGCCTGTACCATCCCCACAACATGATAATTACTCGCGGGCTTACGCAAACACCTAAGCACTCGCGCCGTGGGATCCAAGGCAACAATCTCTGTCTTACTGCCTCCGCCATCGACTCCAATTTTAACGTTCATCAAGTCACTCCCTATATCCACTTGGCTGTTTGCCGTAGTTACTGAACGTTATTATGAATGATTAATATGCATGGAACCTTGAGTTCACCCATAAGAATTAAGAATGTAGAAGTGACTTAGGGGGTGAATAAATTTGCGCATGTATGTCTTATCTCGCCGTAAGCTGATCTTTACGTTTTTGATTTTAATCACCATGGGAGGCCTTCTCGCCATAGTTCAGCGTTCCCTGACGACTCCCTCACTTGTCCGGGAACTAGGCACCTATTATATGGCTCATACTCAAGAAAAAGTTGTAGCCCTCACTTTTGATGATGGTCCAGATCCCATAGATACGCCCGCTGTTCTGGATATCCTCAAAGCGAAGAAAGTCCGAGCTACATTCTTTGTCTTAGGCGAGGCGGCTCAATCTAACCCTCAATTGCTAAAACGCCTAGTCGAGGAAAGACACGAAATTGGAAACCATAGTTTTAAACATGATTATCAGCAACGCCATCTAGTTGCAGAAATGGATCAAACCGACCAAGCGATATTTGCTGCAACTGGGACCCACACCTATTTCTACCGCCCTCCCGGTGGGTTTGTATCTAAAAGCCAATTAGAAACTGTCAAGAAAAATGGCCATATCGTAGCACTTTGGAGCGTGGATAGCAAAGACTGGCGTAACCCTGGTGTAAAACAAATTGTGGATAATGTTATGCGAAATGTGTTTCCTGGTGCCATTATTCTCATGCATGATGGAGGTTATCAACGCACTCAAACCGTCAAAGC
>DHJG01000016.1:2415-2596 GCA_002404215.1 Desulfosporosinus sp. UBA4726 | reverse complement strand
AAAAAGCAAGAACGATCGTGCGTTTCGGAACGTTCCCTTCACGTAAGATTCGCCGCATGACATCAAGTACACACCCAACACCGGAGGCGTTATCATTGGCCCCAGCGTAGAGGTTCCCTTCAAAAATTCCCAGATGGTCGTAATGAGCCGATAGCAGAACTACTTCCTGCGGTTTTTCACC
>DHJG01000016.1:1834-2176 GCA_002404215.1 Desulfosporosinus sp. UBA4726 | reverse complement strand
GAGATTAACACTCGGAGTTCTTAAGCTTATATTTTTCCCACCTCTAAAGGTCAGTCGACCATTAACCCTAGTTTCAATGACCGAAGGGATCGTAAACGCATGATTAAATCCTATTTGCGGGTCTCCCATAGGCTTTAACCCCAGTAGGCTGAGTTGTGAAGAGAGATATTCTGCCGCTTTTGCTTCTCCAGCTGTTCCCGCTTTGCGGCCTTGCATCTCAGGAGCGCTTAAAGCGAGGATATCATCCATCGCAGTGCGGCTTAGATTTTCCTTACTAATCGCAGTATTCAATTGAATCGGGGGAGGCAGGAACAGTTTAACGGGCGGATGTCCTAACCCAGT
>DHJG01000016.1:0-1687 GCA_002404215.1 Desulfosporosinus sp. UBA4726 | reverse complement strand
ATAAATACTCTGCGCGTCTGCATTTTAAATCCTTTCTAAGAGGAGAATGATTATGTCTTTACGCATCGATTCCCCACACCAGACAATACTATCCAATCTCGAGTCTCCAAGTTCCTCGGAGCGCAACAGTGATTTTAGCGGAGTCTTATCTCAAACTCAAAAAATCCAACGACTGGAACTCCAAGGCTTTCTCGACCGCCTTGGAACCCAAGGGAAGAAGTTAGCGCAAACGCTTTCACTCCGTGATCTGAAAGACTTCCGCGATATGGTTAAATCCTTCCTCCGTTCAACCTTTGGACAAAGCCGAAAAATGCAGGAAGATTCCACCTGGGATTCACAAGGGCGACCCAAGGTCATGACCCGAATCACCAAGATAGATCAAGCATTGGAAGGATTAGGGAAACAACTCCTAGATCAGCAAGCCAGCCCCCTAGAAATTCTAACCAAGATTGACGAAATTCGCGGTTTAATCGTTGACCTTTTTGCGTAAGGATTTTAAAGCCTATTTTTGAGAAAAGAGGTGTAACCCCTTTGGCCTACACAACATCTATGGCAAATACCTACGAAGAATTTATAAAGGCGTTCCACCCCAAGAGTGGGCTTGATCTTAAGTTCTATAAGCAAAATCAAATGGAACGCCGAATCCTGAGCTTTATGAACTCTCACGGGCACCCAACCTATCCAGAATTTCTCAAGGCCCTGAACCTTGACCCGGTCTTATATGATGCCTTCTTCAAACATTTGACCATTAACGTTTCTCAATTCTTTCGAGATGTCAACCAATGGAAGACGCTGCGAGAAACGATTCTTCCTATGCTCTTGCAAAGTAAGAATCCGCTAAAGCTCTGGAGTGCAGGCTGTTCAAGCGGACAGGAACCTTATTCTTTGGCCATGACAATGATGAGCTATTTCTCAAGTGCCAAGTTTAGCATTCTAGGAACAGATATTGATGTCAACGTCCTCAAGCAAGCTAAAGACGGCCTCTATAGACAAAATGATTTTGCGAGCACTCCTCCGGAATTCCTACAAAAGTATTTTACCCCATCTGACAAAGGGTATCAAATCAAAGCTCCGGTGACACAGCAAATCACATTCCAGCACCAAAACTTGCTCACGGATCGTTTCCAGCCTGGCTTTGATTTTATTGCCTGTCGTAATGTCGTAATCTATTTCACGGATGAAGCCAAAGAAATGCTCTATAAGAAGTTTACAGATGCCTTACGACCCGGTGGAATCCTCTTTACCGGTAGCACTGAACATCTCTTTGGGATGAATAACCTAGGGCTTAAACCAGTATCCTCTTTCTTCTATCAAAAGCAATAAGGAAACTAAAAGGGTCTCTCACTCACTTTTATTGAGTAAGAGACCCTTATATCTGAACTTAAATCCGGGTTCGAGTTTAAGCTGTCGGGCCGGTTCGTTCATACTGTTGGATAAATTCTTCCAAAGGATAAGTAACACCTTTGCCCCGATGCTCCAGCGACACCTGCTGATCGGTTGGATTATACCCAATAAATTTCATTCCGAGTAGTTTGGCCATCTTGGATAATTCGATTCGTGCTCCTCGTCCGAAGTCCTTCAATTCCATCCAATACACGCCCCTTTTTCTTGTCACTTTATGACTCCAAAAAGATATTAAGTTAGATTTATCATATCTTATTCACGATATCCTTGCAACTCTCTTTTT
>DHJG01000181.1:10549-11148 GCA_002404215.1 Desulfosporosinus sp. UBA4726 | reverse complement strand
GCTCGGAGATGTGTATAAGAGACAGCAGAGGGAATACGGCATACCCTCTGTTTTAGGCACGAAGGTGGGCACGAAATTTTTCCAAGAAGGAGAGGTTATTCTTGTAAATGGTAAGGACGGTTCAGTCTCTCGAATTTAGTTGTTAAATAGTGATGTTCATGCTTACAATGAAGTAACGCCAACCTGCCTTGAGGAGACAAAAAAGATGCCCGATGAGCCTAGTTGGGCCGTATTAAACGAGAATCCACTTCACTAAAGTTATTTTCCGGCACCAAATTCAAGGCCTAATTTAGACCCTTAGAAAACCACGGAACCCCCTGGCACCATAGTAAGATTCCGCACCGTTATGATACACGAAGACATGGCCGTAGCGGAAATCAGCAAAGATGGCACCACCGAGTTTTCTAATCTCAGAAGGTGTTTTCAGCCAGCTCGATGTTTTCGTATCGAAATTTCCAAGTTTCTGCAGCTCCCGATATTGTTCTTCCGTTAGAAGGTCAATGCCCATGGCAGCTGCCATATCAATAGCGTTACCTTCTGGATGGACCCCTCGCTTTTCCCTCGCCTCCTGCCCTTCACGGTCGTAACAAACATTTCTG
>DHJG01000181.1:9242-10460 GCA_002404215.1 Desulfosporosinus sp. UBA4726 | reverse complement strand
CGCCGGTTCTTTCCATTTCATTGAGTGACCACAGTTTTTCAGTATTAGCTTCCAGCTTTGCTTGTACTTTAGCCCATTCAAGACCTTTATGACGGTTCATGTTTTTCTCAAAACGGGCTTTCAATGCTCTGAGTTGTTCTGCGTTTGACATAGTTTCCCCCTTATTATTTTACTAATGATGGTTAAGGGATATCGGAGGTTGTTGCGGATATCCCTTCTATGGAAAACAGCATTATCCGGTATTACATTCTCTCTTATAATAGAATTGAGTCAATTGTTCAATGGAAGAATAACGGATATTGATGATTTACTGATGAATACTCTCGGAGCGTTAATCGGATGGGTAATTTTTAGGCTGCTGAAAGAACATTTATCAAAATTACAGGACAAGGTTACTGTCCAAAGTACCAATATAAAAATTCCCTTGCTCCTTCGTGAAGAGGCATGTTTTTATATGGTCATCGCATTCATCGGTATGTTCTTTGTGTTTTACCCATTTTTAAGATCTTTGCTTTCTCAATTTTTAAGATCTATATTTACAGGACCTATTTTTATTTAATACAAAGGGACAAGCTATCTGACTTAAGCAGATAACTTGTCCTTTTCTTGCTTTTGTGGAAGCACGGCAGTAAAGACTGTCTTTTCTGTATCACTTTGCACGAAAATATTGCCTCCATGCGCGTTTACAATTTCTTTGGCAATAGCCAGTCCAAGCCCGGCACCGCCTGTATTGGTAGAACGGGATGTGTCCAGCCGAAAAAATTTCTCAAATATCGTTTCCAGTTTTTCTCGTGGGATAGGATTACCTTGATTCGTAAAAGTTATAATGATATTTTTATCATGCTGCTGAGCGGAAATATCAATGACGCTGTTTTCATAACTGTAGACTATCGCGTTTTTCAGGATGTTATTGAATACTCGGGCCAGTTTGTCTGCGTCTCCCCACAGTGTAAGGCCGTCTGGTACATTGACGGACATCTGCTTTCCTTGTGGAGTCAGCATTGGATAGAATTCGTCTGCCATCTGCTGGAGCATGAACATTAAATTGATTTTTTCTTTATTCAAAACAACAGTTTGAAGATTAAATCTTGTGATCTCAAAGAACTCATTTATAAGTTGCTCTAATCGATAAGCTTTTTCCAAGGTAATACCGACATATTTTGCCTTCTGTTCAGGAGGCATATCAGGAGCTTCATCTAGAAGGCTTAAGTACCCTAT
>DHJG01000181.1:0-9081 GCA_002404215.1 Desulfosporosinus sp. UBA4726 | reverse complement strand
TCCTCAGCAAGTTTATCCATTCCAGCGCTGACCTCATCAAAATACTTGGTAAACCATGAAATTGAAAATCTAAGTAATATCACTAAAAATATAAGGATCACTACAAGTGTAATGATTTCAATATTATTAAGAAATAGAAGATGAGAAATAAGTACAGCATCTCTGTTACGCATATAAAATGTATTCATTAAAAAGCGGACAATAGTATCTCCAAAACTAAAGCGTTCCTGAATTGTAAAACGCAGGAAGATAACAATTGCAGCCGCGGCAAAAACAATAAGGAGCATTTGGAGAAATACTTTCCTTTTTAATTTCGAATAATCATTTTTTCTCTTACTTTTCAATTTTATAGCCACCCCCCCATACCTCATGGAACAATTTTTCCGACCTGACCACCTTTTTATCATTCAGCGTACATTCATGGGTGTCCATGTCCAATACCACGCCGGATCGGCAATAGCTTGTTCATCATCAACTATCAAAATATTTGTAGCCAAAACATCTTCTTCTTTTTTTTAAGCATATATCCCCATAATTATTATACTGCGAAGTGAAAATCCGGTCAGTAGCTTTTTGCTTATTAAAACCTTAAGAATTTCAAAGTTTTAGGGGATTATTGAACTAACGGGCAGGAGGCTATGGAATAACGAGTATGTTAAATTACAAAGATTTTGACATATATACACGTCTGTAACCATCTTCTATTCGACGATTCGTTACGATAAATCCGAATTTGGGATAGTACATAAGATTTTCAGTCATCAACTCGTTAGTATATAGACGGACTTCTTGTAAACCTGCATCTTTAGCAAGCTTAAAAGCAAATTCAATTAATCTACGTCCAATTCCTTGTCCTTGGAAACTGGAGTAGACTGCCACATTTTCAATCAATAAGTAGTTTCCTTTCGGAATCAGCACAATAAGACCTTTTAATTGTTCCTTGTCCGTAGCTACATAGACAAGATTTTTCGAAATGAGTTCTGCATAGTCCATAAGCATAGGAGCAGGCTTTTTCCCTATTCTATCAATGTAAATGCTATAAGCCGCATCCACACACTCAGAAATAACCTGTTGATGATTCTTTTCAGCGATTCGAATATTCATAATATCTACCCTTCATGATTTAGTTATTTTCGAGGGGTGCTTTAAAAATTAGCACGCTTAAATATTTTATTATAATGAAACTCTCTTGTCTATTCAAAACTCTTATAGACTCTAAAAGGCAAGTTCGCATTAAGTACCAGTGAGCAATCACAAAACTGGTGCGTCCTGTGAGCAGCCGCTTCATGGCGCTTTTTTTTACATTCCTAAACTTTCATCTATTATAATTACCTCTGCTTCAACACCTTTCATCTTCTTAAGATGAATATTTAATGTATTACATATCCTGTCAGGGCTTGAGCAATTATAGCAGCGATCGCCCTTAACTGCACAAGGAGTTTTATAACCAAGACGCTTTGCATTTTGGGGAGCAGCGATGTTACGAGCACGCCATATAGCCTTTTCAAGAGTAAGTTCAATTTTGTTTGTCCCCAATACAAAGATAACTTTTTTATGTCCGAATAATGAGCCTGCAACTCGATTTCCAGTCCCATCAATGTTTACCAGTTCACCCGTTTCCGCTGCTCCATTGACTGATGTGAAAAAAACATCGGTCAAAAGCGCTTTTTGAGCAATTTCGTTGAATTCAAATCCAGAATATTTTCCTGGATCTACCACTGAATTATGCTTCGATAAGAGTTCTGCAAGTTTCATTGATGCAAGCGTTGCCGAATCACCAAACCCAACGGTATTCCCGTTTATATTTGCATCAACATATTCCGCTGCCGCTGTCGATGTTTCAAAAAATAAAACCTTATAACCATTATGTTTCAATGATTGAATAATTTTTTCGTACTTCATTGTTGCACTTCTCCTTTTTGATAAAATTCATTATGTTGACAGAAACCATTCCTAATAAAATTAATAATGTCCCTAAAATTCCTATAAGCCCCAAACTCTCATTTAAGAATATACTCCCTAAAACTGTTGCACTGGCAGGACTAACGGCACAAAACAATCCAGCACGTTCAGAAGTTGTATAAAGGTCGCGGGTAGTATTTTCTCTAACAAATAGGTGTTAATACCTTTTAACGATGCCTATACTTTTTATCGAAAGGTAAGATTTGAGGTGTGCCTCTTTGAACGAATTTTTCGGATTCAGGCTGATATTTCACGAAAACCTTCCGCTAACATATAATAACATCGTGTGTGTTTAGTTTTACGAACACTTTACAAAATAATTTAGGCATAACACTTTTTTGATAGAATGAGTAAAACATGAGCGAATTAAGGAGGTTCTTATGTATTGGTATTTCCGTTCTGAACTAGCAAAGTTAGGTCAGGAAATTGAGCAACCAGAACTGCGTGGTGCTATTGATGAGGCAACATTCTTTGCCGCCAAGGGAAAAGTCTTGGATATTCTAAACGTATTATACGGTGAAAAATCCAGAGAGTTCCGAGTGGTCAAACTGACCAGTTCGCCCGCCACTGTCGTTAAAGTTCTAAATCATGTCATGCGCAGATCGGACATGAACTCACCCAGTTCTAAGGTTGTCAACCTGTAATTATTCGACCAAAATTAGAAGCAAGCATAAGCAAAAACAAGATGAGAGGAAAATCACCTCTCATTATATTGTAGAACAAAAATTAGATCTCTTAACAAATAACCAAAAGCGCACATACATCTCAGATATTGCTGGAGAAGTATGTGCGCACGAATATCCCATCTATTATTGCTTAGAGCTTTTTGCAATACTCAATTCCGATATAATTATCAGACCATTCCCAGGATTTCACTTTTACGAAACCCGTGCTTAAAGCCCAATCATCCAACTGTTGGATGGACAAGCGGTGTTCAAGCGGTGGTCCCATTTCTGTAGAAGCTTTGGCCCACTCGATTACCACCAATCTGCCACCCGTTTGAAGAACCCTATTTAATTCACGGAAAAATTCAATGGGTTGTTCCACTTCATGTAGAACAAGCGAAGTTAGAATTCCGTCTACGCGTCGATCTGATAAGGGAAGACGACTTTCTTCAGATTGAAGTACCTTTACATTGTGGATTTGTAGTTGAGCAAGACTTTCACTGAGGTCGCTAAGCATCTCAGCACGTATATCGAGAGCGTACACTTCCTTTACTTCATTAGCTAGCGGTATCGTGAAAAAGCCTGTGCCACAACCAATATCAGCCCATACAGTGTGAGATCCAACCCCAATGTCCATTAAAACCTGAGCCGGGGGCATAATTTCCTGTCTTTGTTTGCTATTAAGTATTTTACGTTTTTCGGGATCAAATTTATGTACTGACATAGTAGCCACCTCCATACCCCTATTGGGAATTCTCCTACATCTTAATTCGCTCGCCTTCATTGTGCAAGCCAATTCAGATACAATCCCTAACAATTAACATTAATTAATTGCACATGATTCCAATCGTTTGGAACTATACTATCTATCTGTTTGCTGACCCCATATAAATAGGATGTTTTCACTTGCACCGGAAATCTAAACATCTACAATATGATACTCATTGATTTTTTACTGATCATTAACTTTGTTAACTATTGCTTTCACCTGCTGTTTCACGGCTGGAGACAATGCATCTGCCAGGTAATTACGATCTATTGCCTTAGTTTTCTGATATTCCTGCTTAATTCTTTCATTAGCCCCGTCGATCTCAACCTTCAGTTCTCTGGCGGATAATAAGGCACATCCTGCCCCCCTGATAATGATCTGCTGTAAACCGTCTGACGTTGCAACAGTAATATCGTATTGTTTCTGATTATCATGGGCAAATTTTTCAATATACTGGTCCGCCGTTTGTGCCTCCCTAGTATAAATCATATGAATATTATAATAGTCCATTACTTCCTCAAAATGCCCCTGAACCAGGTAAGCATCAAACACTACGATTATCTTACATTTTTGAATCCCCTGATAATTACTTAGAGTTTCAATTAATTTCATCCTTGCACCATCCATATTGTCATCTGCGAGGTCTTTCAGTTCAGGCCATGCAAAGATAATATTATAGCCGTCCACAAGGAGATACTCTTCTTTGGTTTTCGTCTCTCTGCCGACATAGGTAACCGATTCATAATAGCTTTCGCGGGCTGTTTTTCGACTTTTCCAGGCAGACTTCTTCCCTTGGTTCGCATAGAAGGTTTTATTGATAATTTGGTCAATCTCATCTAAACTGATCCACCGCTCTTCTGTGTATGAGGCCTGGTTTGGCACTGTTTCTCCCGACGAGTCATCGTTTCCCTTAAGATAGTTTTCCAGATGCATATAGTCCTTGACTGCATCCCAATCCACCAAAAAGCCTGCACCATGGGCACAGAATACAGAACCTGTCGGATTTCCCAAGTCTCTTTCCGAATCATAGCCGAACCTTTCTATGACCTCTTCCGCATTTTGGCATGGTTCGTACCCTTTCAGGCTGCTAAACAGCCTGCCAAGTCCTTTGGTATAAGCGACTACCTCTTGCTGATAATTTCTCATGGTGACAACAGGGGCGCTCCCCACAAGAACCGCCATCTCGCCATTTGTTTGGGATAGTTCGCATGTGCCATGCATTTTCTCAATGTCAGACATAGCTCTTCCGAGCATTTTCTCAGGCAGTTCCAGTTGAAAGGCATAAAAAGGCTCCAACAATATGGACTCAGCTTCCTTTAGACCTTGCCGCACTGCACGGAAGGTAGCCTCTCTGAAGTCACCCCCCTCGGTATGCTTATTGTGTGCCCGACCTGAGACCAACGTAATTTTCATATCTGTAATCCCTGAACCTGTTAGAACTCCTTTATGGGCTTTTTCTTCCAGATTGGATAAAACAAGTCTTTGCCAGCTTTTGCTTAAGCTATCCTCACTGCATTCTACCTCAAACTGCAGACCGCTCCCCGGCTCTCCCGGCGTGAGTAACAGGTGGACCTCCGCATAATGCCGCAAGGGCTCAAAGTGCCCTACCCCTTCGACGACATTAGCAATCGTCTCCTTATAGACAATCCTTCCTGCATCGAAAGCCACATCAACACCAAAACGACTTTGGATAAGGCTCTGCAGAATCTCAATCTGCACCTCTCCCATAATCCGTACCTGAATTTCCTGCAGCTGCTCATCCCATATAATATGAAGTTCCGGGTCTTCTTCTTCAATCTGACGCAGCTTAGGAAGCATCACTCTTGGGTCACAGCCTTCCGGCAGAATAATCTGATAGGACAGCACGGGTTCCAATACTGGTGTATCTGAAGCTTCCTCTATCCCTAAGCCTTCTCCCGGTCTGGTTTGGCCGAGCCCTGTTACTGCGCATACAGAACCTGCCTCTACCTCGTTGACTGCCTCGAATTTCTGTCCGGAATAGATACGAATTTGATTAACTTTCTCTCTCCAGATGCTATTCGTTAAGACATCTTTCACCTTAAGTCTTCCGCCTGTAATCTTCATGTAGGTAAGGCGGTTCCCTTGCTCGTCTCTTGATATCTTGAATATTTTAGCCCCGAATTCATCGGGGTAGGAAGGTATCATTGCATACTTCACAATGCCCTGCATCAATTGCTCAACGCCCTCTAATTTTAAAGCGGAACCAAAAAAGCAAGGGAAAACTTTGCGCTCCGTGACAGCTCTTTTAATCTGCGAAGTTTCAATATCCCCCGTTTCCAGAAAGGTTTCCAGCATTATTTCTTCACGCATGGCCAGCTGGTCGTAGCAATCGTCCGTCCAAACTTGTCCAAACTCAATACACCCCTCATCCAGCTGCTTTTTCAATTCTTTCATTAACTTGTCCTTATCCGTCCCCTTCTGATCCATCTTATTGACGAATAAAAAAACTGGTATTTGATACGTGTGCATAAGCCGCCATAATGTTTTGGTATGCCCCTGCACCCCGTCCGCACCGCTTATCACTAAAATGGCATAATCCAGCACCTGAAGTGTTCTTTCCATGTCAGCCGAAAAATCGACGTGTCCCGGGGTATCTAATAAGGTAATCTGAGTCTCACTTATTTCAAACATGGCCTGCTTGGAAAAAATGGTGATTCCTCTTGCTCTTTCTAGCTCATAGGTATCCAAATAAGCATCCTTATTGTCCACCCTTCCCAATCTGCCGATTTTACCGCTCAAATAAAGCAGACTCTCTGATAATGTCGTCTTGCCCGCATCGACATGTGCTAATATTCCAATGACTAATTTTTTCATAATCTATTTCAAATCCTTCTGTTTGTCTGATTCTAAAAATCACAGGTGCCCGTTCGAGTCCTCTGGCTACTTTTACACATATTGACAGTAGCAATAAATAGGATTATACTCAAATTGTATCATATTAAAAGGTGGAGTATTGATGTCGGTTCTAACTGTTACGGTGGGTCTCAACTAAATATAGTTGCAAAAGGCGTTCGATTAACGGGAAGTATCCCGTTTGTTGTGTTGCCCTTTTAAAAAACACCTAACAGACTGCTTCTATACTTCCAATCATTGATGCGTGACAGGGTGTGCTTGTCGCGTTGTTTTTATGTCGAGATTTTGCCCGCAGGAGCATTTTGCACTTTTACAGGTGTAGTATGTTTTTCTGCGGGCTTTTTATTTATCCCTAAGCGTAAAACTCCCTCTTCTACAAGTGGAAGTAGGAACCCGTACTCAACTTCAGTGAGGGTAGACTCCATCCTACTGCGCGAAAGTATTCGTCTGTAGATCTGCGCCTTCGGCGTAAGTCTATCCTCAGCGCAATCGTATTCGTTCCGGGCCGTACGCTTTCGGCGAAACTCTCCCCTTCGCCGGTAAGTATTCCAATTGGGATAACGGCTTCGGCGATACTCTCCACCGGAGACTATCGTGGAGAGTTTCGTACTGGAGACTTACGTCGCCAAAGACTCGATGTTCAACTTTGTTTGAACGAGTTCACTAATTTTGTTATAAGGAGATACCTAAATGAAAAATTATATAACTCTAGAATTTGACGAAATCCTTAAGCAACTTGCAGATAAAGCACAGTCTAATATTGTTCAAGCTCGCTGTCTTGCACTTGCGCCATCATTGAACGAGGCTGAAGTAATACGGCGCCTAGACGAAACAACACAGGCCAAAAGAATTATTGAACAGATTGGAACCCCGCCCCTTCCCACAATGACGGACATGCAGAAGGTCATCGACCTGATATCCATTGATGCAATTTTGATGCCTGATCAAATTGCCCATTTGACCTCCTTCCTTGTATCCTGCCGAAGAATAAAAGCTTACCTCGAGAAAGCTAAGTCGACAGATATCATCATCGCCTGGTACGGTGAATCAATCAACGAATTATCAGAGCTTGAAAATGAAATCGAGCGCTGCATCCGGAACGGTATTGTCGACGATAAGGCGTCAGCTGAGCTTGCCAATATTCGGCGACATACCGCTATCACGATTGATCAGATCAAAGCCAAGCTTGATGCACTACTCAGGAAAA
The DNA here is from genome assembly GCA_002404215.1 of Desulfosporosinus sp. UBA4726. GTDB lineage: Bacteria > Bacillota > Desulfitobacteriia > Desulfitobacteriales > Desulfitobacteriaceae > Desulfosporosinus. Next base: position 1,604 of record DHJG01000181.1, on the reverse strand, counting down.
ACAAAACCTGGTTTTCGGAGAGTTTTGTTTCCTTAAGAAACGGACACTATACTTTACCAGTCAAGCGTCAACACAAGAACAATGTCACCGGTTCGGTTATCGACCTGTCGCAAACCGGCGGGACCTGCTTTATTGAGCCGGTATCTGTGGGCAGGCTGCAATCAGAGCTGTCCGCACTGCAAATTGAAGAAGACAGCGAAGTCAGGCGTATCCTGTATTCCCTAACGGCTCTTATATGCGATAGTCTTCCGACTATTAAGCAAAACATCGAGACGATGGAAACACTGGACTTTCTCTTTGCCAAGGGTAAGCTAAGTTTGTCGATGAAAGCCTCCTCCGTCATCATTAATTCTGAAAGAAAAATCCTTATGATCAACGCCAGACATCCATTGCTTAATCCCGAGACTGCCGTACCTTTAAACTTTGAAGTCGGCTATACAACAAATGGCGTCGTTATCACTGGCCCGAATACGGGTGGCAAAACCGTTGCGTTAAAAACCGTAGGACTTCTCTCTCTTATGGCACAAAGCGGACTGCATGTTCCGGCAGAAGAAAACAGTATTTTTTGCCTGCACAATCTGGTATTGTGCGATATTGGCGATGGGCAGAGTATTACGGAAAATCTATCTACCTTTTCTTCTCACCTTAAGAACATTATCGAGATATTAAGGCAGGCAAATCTTGAATCACTGGTCCTTCTCGACGAACTTGGCTCCGGAACTGACCCGGCCGAAGGAATGGGGCTGGCAATTGCCATATTAGATGAGCTGAGCGCAAAAAAGTGCCTGTTTGTTGTGACAACCCATTATCCTGAAATCAAAGAATACGCGGCAAATAAGCCTGGGCTTGTAAATGCCCGCATGGCCTTCGACAAAGAGAGCCTTTTGCCGCTCTACCGACTGGAAATTGGAGAGGCTGGGGCGAGTTGCGCGCTTTATATTGCGGAAAGGCTGGGCATGCAACAACACATGCTTATCCGTGCTCACGAAGCCGCCTATGGAAATTCAACAAAACAATACGGGGGTGCACTACAGCAAAGTAATCCTTTACCTGCTCAGGCCGCTATAGTACCGCAGATTGTGAAACAAGAAGCACCAAAGCCAAAAGTGCCGTCTCGCTGCGAAACGTTTAATCTTGGTGACAGCGTAATTGTCTATCCTCAAAAGGAAACCGGTATTGTCTACGAACGTTCCAACGCTAAGGGCGAAATTGGCGTTCAGATTAAGGAAATGAAAACCCTGATAAACCATAAACGACTAAAATTGCGTATTGCTGCCAGTGAACTCTACCCCGCTGATTATGATTTTTCCATCATCTTTGACAGTGTGGCAAACCGGAAAGCCCGCCATCAGCTGGAGAAAGGGCACTATGATGGGAATGTGATTGTTAATGAGTGGGATGGAAAATGAGTGAAAGGAAGAATGCAGTGAGCATCTGATTGTGCACAACATCCGTAAGGCTTCCTCTTTTATACCCGAACTGGATTTTGTGGCTTTACTGGACGATAAAATTGTCGGGAATATTATTTATAGCAAATCAACTGTTGTGGACAAGGATAACCATGTGCATGGGGTGATAACGTTTGGTCCCATAAGCGTTTTACC
>DHJG01000160.1:14753-16660 GCA_002404215.1 Desulfosporosinus sp. UBA4726 | reverse complement strand
AACAGTTTGTCCAATTAGCAGGAGAGCTAGGGCTGGTCGCCGGATCGGTAGGTAGAGTCTTTACTTGTGGTGGACAAGCGGATCAAGCGACCCTTGGCTCCCTGCGCACTCAGCTGGATAGTATCGATCGAAGTATCATTGAACATCTAGCGAACCGGATGCAAATCGTTCGAAAAGTCGGTGATCAAAAACGCTTGGATGGGGTCAAAGATGCTAGCCGGGAAAAAGAAATTATAAAGCGCTTAGTCAACCTTGCCGTGGAGTTACAATTGCCTCCTGAAATAGTGAAGAAGATATACCCTTTAATTTTTGAATTTGGAGTGCAATCTCAAATCAAAAGTAAACTGGCCCAGGATGCGGAATTAAACCCATCGTTCTATCCCCTGGGTGGTAAATAATTTATCACTAATACAAAACCTAAAGCCGCTAGCGAATTTCGTCTAGCGGCTTTTAAGAGACTTTTACACCCTACAATGGCTGGTATGGTCTACGTCCATAATCGTTAGGGCTAATTAGAAGATCCGAAACGGTTAATAATGACTATTATAGTACGTGCTGTTATAATAATCAGGATAACAGTCTTGGTATTATGTGACAGATTTGGAGCTGAAAAGCCTAGAATAAAGCAGGGGAGGGGAACATATGGCAGAGAAAATGTTTTTAATGGGAAATGAGGCGATTGCCAGAGGGGCAGTCGAAGCTGGAGTGAATGTGGCAGCTGGGTACCCTGGAACCCCGTCGTCTGAGATATTAACAACACTTGCCAAATTTGCGACTGACTTTGGTTTTTACGCTGAGTGGTCAGTTAATGAAAAAGTGGCTCTCGAAGTGGCTTCGGGCGCTTCCTACGCAGGAGCGCGGGCGCTCGTCACGATGAAACAAGTCGGACTTAATGTTGCCTCTGATCCTTTAATGAGCCTTGCCTATATCGGGGTGAAGGGCGGACTTGTTCTTGTCGTCGCAGATGATCCTGGTCCACATAGTTCACAAACTGAGCAGGATACGCGCAAATTTGCCAGCTTTGCCAATCTTCCAGTCTTTGATCCATCAACACCTCAAGAAGCGAAAGACATGGTAAAGGAAGCCTTTGAACTATCAGAGAAGTACGCCTTACCTGTCATTCTGAGACCAACGACTCGCACCTGTCATGCGTGTCAGGATGTTGAGCTAGGGGATGTTGTCAAGCTCGACCGCTTATGCTGTTTTGAAAAGGATCCCAAATGGGTCATAATGCCGGGTTTGTCATATAAAAAACACATTGAACTCAATAAGATTCAGCCAGTAATAGCGGATGATTTTAATAAGTCCAAATTCAATCAATTAAATTTGGCTGGGGATATAGGAATCATTGCTTGCGGAGTTTCTTATAATTATGTACTTGAGGCATGTCGGGAGTTGAAGCTAGAACCATCTCTGCTAAAAATCGGTACGCCTTATCCCTTGCCTCCTCAACCAGTGCTAGAAATCTTAGGCCACTGTCAGAACGTTTTGGTGATCGAGGAGCAGGAGCCGGTTGTCGAGGACCAGGCTATAAAAATAGCTTGGCAAAATAGCTTTTCAACTAAAATATCAGGTAAAAATGATAACCTTGTTCCCCGCGAAGGAGAGTTGAATGTTGATAAGGTGAAGGCTATTTTAATTCGCTTTTTCAAGCTGACAGAGTCAATGCCCCTAGCGCAGGTTAATATGCCATCTTTGCCAGTCCGTTCTCCTGTTTTATGCGCTGGATGTCCTCATCGAGCTAGTTTCTTGGCCTTTAAAGAAATAGGAAGGGTGCAGGATGCCGTCTTTTGTGGGGATATAGGGTGCTATACGCTCGGAACAGCCGCCCCTTTGGATATGCTAGATACCTGTCTTTGTATGGGTGCGGGAATATCGCAAGCCGCAGGTATGAGTCGAGTAGAGCC
>DHJG01000160.1:9403-14579 GCA_002404215.1 Desulfosporosinus sp. UBA4726 | reverse complement strand
CCGTATAACTTTACGGAGATGAAGCAAGCGGCACAGGAAGCGATGGCCTTCAAGGGTACGTCGGTTGTACTTGCCAAGCGAGAATGTAGTGCAATCTGTAAACCTCAAACGAACTATGCCATTGATTTAGAGCAATGCATAAGCTGTAAGCTTTGTATAACGAAATTAGGCTGTCCTGCCATTTATATCGATAATGAGGCAATCACAATATCGCCTCAGTGTTCTGGATGCGGTCTTTGTGCTCAAGTTTGTCCACTAGATGCCATCCGGGAGGTGTCAAAATGAAACTCGATGTGGTTATAACAGGGGTTGGGGGACAGGGAACCATTCTTACTTCCAGAGTAATTGCTCAAATGGCAATGACTAAAGGATTTGAGGTGCGGACATCGGAAACTATCGGCATGGCCCAGAGAGAAGGATCCGTGGTTAGCCATGTGCGAATTGGCAAAGATTTAGCGGGCGCTCTTATTCCAGATAGGCAGGCGGATGTTTTAATAAGTCTAGAACTTGCCGAAACAGTGAAAGGCTTAGTGAAGCTTAATCAGGGTGGCTTGATCTTAGTAAATACGGCAAAAATAATACCGACCTCAGTACCTCTTGGGTTATCTCACTATCAAGGGGAAGAGATTATGAACTACATTAACCAGGTACCAGCTAAAATCCGCTTTTTCGATGCAACCAAGGTTGCTCTTCAAGCAGGTAATTATAAAACGGTCAATGTGGTTTTCCTCGGAATATTATCAACCATTGACGATATACCGTTTAAGGTAGAAGAGTATTTACAGGCTATCCTGGGGATTCTGCCATCTAAAGTCCAAGAGGTGAATAAAAGGGCTTTCTATTTAGGTCGGGAATTGGCCCAAAATCAGAGGTAGTACTTTAAGTATTTGATTTGGACATCAAGGATTTTAACAGAGATTCCGTTCGTGGTGCAGGAGGGATTTTCATAATCTTAGCGAATGTTGAAGATATAGGGAGACGTGAAGAAGTTGTTTAGATTATTATAGGCAGAAGGTAGGGATATTTATCAAACTCAATGTGGGCGTGGCTAATCAGATAGCTGACCTCATATCACAGGAAAGTGGGTTCCCAGTTGTTGTCTGTGATAACTTAGGTATAATTATTGCTGATTCTGCAAAAACCAGGATAGGCTTACTACATGAAATAAGCAAAAAGGTTTTGACCACCAATCTTGACATTGTATTAATCACCGCGCAGGACGCAGCAGCTTCAAATGGCGGCCTTAAGGAGGGCACGCATCTTGTCATCATGCTCGACGGAGAAAAAATTGGAAGTTTCGGAATTGCTGGAGCTTTAGATGTTACGGAACCGGTAGCTCGCATCGCGGCAAAGCTGATTATCAACATGGTGCGCGATGAAGAATTAAAAGATGTTATTCGTAGCCAGGTTGACAATTTGAGTCTCTCTATCGAGCAAGCAGCGAGTACTGTGCAACAATTAACGGCCTCTTCCCAGCAGGTTGCTGCGATAAGTCACTCCCTGGCTGACGAGGCTCGTGCGGGCCTAGAACAAGTAAAGGTGACGACGGACGTCTTGGATTTCATTAGTCGAATTGCGAATCAAACAAACCTTTTGGGTTTGAATGCGGCAATTGAGGCAGCACGAGCAGGTGAACATGGACGTGGCTTTTCTGTTGTAGCAGGGGAAGTCCGTAAACTTGCCGAAGATAGTAAACGGTCGGCAAACGAGATTAAGGACATCTTAAATAAATTCAATGTTACAATTGAACAAATTACCAGAGGGGTACTCCAAAGCAGTGAGATCACCCAAGAACAAGCGAATGCAACTCAACATATTACGGAAATAGTCGAAGGTGTGCAACGAGTGGGGAAAGAGCTGCAAAGCGTCGTAGCTCGACTCTAGTGTTTAAAGAATTAATTAAAGCAATGTATTTTGAAAGGTGCGAGATTTAAGATGGTTAAGGCAGAGCGTGTCTATTCTGAACAGTGGAATCCAACTGAGGAAGAAATTAATAGTATATTTCCGATCGATGACATAATATCCGACATAGGACGGAATCCTGGCATAGAGGTTATAACCGATGATGAAGTAAGATTGAAATACCCTGGTCAATATAACATCTCTGTACAAGCAAGAGCCTATAATCGGGGTCTTGTAGAACTTTTACAGGAGTATTATGAACCTTATCGTGATAGTCCTGAGTTCGCGAGCTTAGTAGGGGTCCAATTACCACAAATCATGTGGGCAGATACACTTGGCTTTGAAGAAAAGATAATTAGTCTCCATATATCCAAACTTAACAAGCATGAGGTTTTCATTAATGATCTTGTATTAGTGAAAAATGAAGACTTCGATTTATTAAGCGAGGGTGTAATTGATAAAATACTTAATAATTTACGCATATTTGCTAAAGCACAAGGGGCTAAATACTTATCCGGTTATGCATCTAATCTTGCAACGTTTAGTTTACTTAATAGAAAAGGGTTCAAAGAAGATAAACGTGAGATCATGGGCAATGATTATCTTTGGGGATTAGCCTTGCAGATGGGTGAACAGATTCCTTACTACGTGGAATTGTAAGAGCTCATGACCAATAAAATGACGGTTTTTTCAGATTTCTTATGACCTTATTGCATGATTGGGAAAGTCCCGCTTGACCAGTTGGCCAAGGACAATAATTTAACTATAGAATGGAAAGCTTATGAACTTAGGCCGGAGGGGATTGAACTCCCCGAGAAGCCAGCCAAATATCTAGCCCAGGCGAAAGCAGGTATTGAGGCTTTAGGTCGAAAATACGGGCTCCTCATGACCTTTAATGATAAGAGTAAACATTCCAGATTAGCTCTGGAAGGGGCCAAATTAGCCGATGAACACGGGCTAGCCAACGAATATCATGATGCGATTTTTGCGGCTCAATTTCAAGAACAGAAAAATATCAATGATCCAAAGGTTTTAATAGAGCTTGCGGTACAGGTCGGACTGGATCAGGAAGAATTCCAGAAGGCACTAGCTACTAGAAAGTACGAACAAGCTGTTTTACAGGATATTGAAGAAGCTTATCGTTTAGGAATTCATACTGTTCCTTGTTTTATCGTTGAGGGTCGCGCAATCTATGGCGCTCAGAGCTACCAAGCTCTTGAGAACCTACTTCAGGGGACTGGGTTTCCATTAGACCTTAAATTAATACCATGATCTTAGAGTTAGTGCTTAGTAGAGACTTATTTGCATAATTAGCGTAAGCCTTACTCTATTATAGAGAGCAAGGTTCAAGGAGGATTTTTTTAAAGATGGAATTGAGTATTGAACAGAAAAAAACATTAAAAGGACAGGGATATATTTGTTCAAAAGACGGAATCCATTTCTCATGTAGGGTTGTAATACCAGCAGGAAGAATGAATGCCCAGGAAACACGCAAAATTGTTGAGGTAAGTGAAAAATATGGGAGAGGCTATTTTACTCTAACCCAAAGACTAAATGTTCAAATTCCTTGGGTGCAATATCAGGATCTGGAGAATGTAACAAGAGAGCTTAAGGAAGTGGGCCTATCCATTGGAGGCACGGGAATGAGAGTAAGACCCGCACATACTTGCAAAGGGAATATTTGTGCAATGGGCTTATTTGATACCGAGGATGTCACTGGAAAAATTGATGAACGATTTTACAAAGGGTTTTACGATGTGAAATTGCCTAATAAATTCAGAATCGAAGTGAGCGGATGTGGAAACGGCTGCACTAAGCCTCTGCTCGGATGTATTAGTTTACAGGGTAGAAAACCCGACCAAGTTGCCATTGTTATAGGAGGAATGTCTGGGAAAAATCAGGTTATAGGAAAGGAATTACCTGGGCTATATTCAATAAGTGAGGCCTTGGATATTATTGAAAAAGCAATATCCTATTATCGTGAAAACGGAATACAAGGCGAACGATTTGCCCAAACGGTTGAAAGAATCGGTTTTGAAACCGTATCCAACAACATGTAAGGCGATAAAAGCTGAAACTAGGGACTGAGATTCTTGTCATCAAGGGTATCTGAACCTAGTTTTGTCTATTGATGCCTTAGAATTATAAAAAAGGAGAGAAAGGGTGCATTCCTCCCCCAATTGTAGTAGTTGGAGGAGGAATGCACCTGAGAAATAGTGAATTTAGTGCAAGACGCAGAAAAACTACCTATTTTAATTCCTGGCAGACAGCAAGCTGAGACGCGTGTCCTTGTAGTGACCGCTGTCAGCGCTGAGAAGGATGCAGTGTTGCGTGGTCTCCATGGCGATACGCGGTTTGAGGTTTTGGTGGCGGGTGTGGGCTCAGTAGTTGCCGCAGTGAAGACAGCTAAGGAGTTGGCTGCTGCTAAATATAGTTTGGTTATTAGTGCAGGTATCGGTGGGGGGTTTCCCGGTAGAGCTGAGGTGGGTTCACTCGTGATGGCGAACGAGATCGTTGTCGCTGACTTGGGAGCGGAGACCCTGGAAGGATTCCGTAGTGTAGATGAGTTAGGCTTTGGCTATACCCAGATTCAGACGGATGCGAGTTTAGTTGACCGTGTTACTAGAGCACTGCTAGTGGCCAAGATACCCTTTACTATGGGTCCGGTACTCACTGTATCAACTGTTACTGGTACAGCTGCAAAAGGTGTGGAAATGGCTGCAAGGGTGGCAGACGCTACTGCCGAAGCGATGGAAGGCTTTGGGGTAGGAGTTGCAGCAGTTGAGAGCGGTTTACCTGTTCTGGAGATGCGTGCTATCTCAAATATAGTCGGTCCACGTGAACGGTCTAAATGGCGAATCAAAGAGGCCCTAGAGGTTCTGGAAGCTGCTAGCGCAGTATTATCGGAGGTGATACTATGAAAATTGCAATCTCTCCTTGTCCCAATGACACGTTTGTGTTTCACGCCTGGGTACACGGACTGATACCTGGAGCACCTAAGCTTGATGTGACTTACGCAGATATCGACATCACGAATACTTTGGCAGCTGGCTCCGATGGACCAGATGTAGTCAAGATCTCCTATGCCGCCTTACCCTGGGTATTGTCTAAGTATGCACTGCTGCCATGTGGGGGAGCGTTGGGTAAAGGCTGTGGGCCACTGGTGCTGACTTCAAATAGAGAAAGTAACAATAATCCGGAAAGGCTAGCCAGTAAACGGGTGGCGGTTCCGAGTGAACGATCAACTGCTTATTTACTTTTTCGACTATGGGCT
>DHJG01000160.1:4486-9201 GCA_002404215.1 Desulfosporosinus sp. UBA4726 | reverse complement strand
TATCTGCAATCACTGGCTGGATCCAGGCGTCGGTTAAATACGCGTGGGCACACCCGGAGGAGTCCAAGGAATATATCTTGCATCATAGCCAAGAGTTGTCCACTGAAGTAACACAAGCTCACATTAAACTCTATGTCAATGAATTCACCGAAAATATAGGTGAGACAGGGTATAAGGCGGTAGAATCCTTGCTAAGCAGGGCTTCGCAAGAAGGGCTCGTACCGAAGGTGGATTTGGCAGCGTTGCATTTATAATGATGAGGGCATACTATGAGGCAACTATTATAGTTGCAAGTGTGAACCTAAGTGATAAAATATATGCTAAAATAAGGTATTGAGAATAAAATGAAATAAAATAAGGAGGAGTAAACGAATGGCTCTCTATTCAATTCTATTTCATGTCAATGAAGTGGACCGTTGTCCAGTTGCTTTAGGCAACCTGCACAACCTACTTAAGGATGTCGGTCAGGAGAGTATTATCGCTGAGGTGATCGTCAACGGTCCAGCTGTTGTCTTTTTCTCCACTGCAGTTCAAGCTCGAGAAAAATTTCCGTCCTTTTGGAGCGAAGAGTTCTACCAGAAGCTTGTGCAAGATATGAAAGACCTGCATGAAATGGGCGTCTGTTTTACGGTCTGCTCCACTGCTCTTAGCTTGAATGGAATTAATAATGATCAAGTTTATCCCTTCGTGACCTTGGTACCTGCTGGCATTACCGAAATTGTCAAAAAGCAGTCTGAGGGATACGGCTATGTCAAACCTTAAAGTGAAGCCGATTATTCTAGCGGAGCAGATTCAGACATCTCTTACCAACCTAGAGCCCCTCACCCGGAAGGCTTTTCTATCTCTTATCCCCCCCAGCCTACTGGATAACCGGGCAGATGTCGATCAAGTGCGCCAAGCGTTGGAAGCCAACTATGGCTCTGTCAGTGTGCCCCTGTCGCTTATGTCCGGGATACCTGGCATATGTCGCAGAGCAAGCTGGCAGGTAACCGCAACCTTAGCGGACACTGGTAACGGATGGAATTTAATTGAGCTAGAATCCGGCGATACTACCAAAGCACAATTCGGATTGGCTATTGATATTGGCACGACAACAGTGGTTGTATACCTTGTCGATCTGTGTGACGGTACGGTTCTTAACCACGCTGCTGACTATAACGATCAAATTACTCTAGGCGAGGATATACTGAACCGTATTCGCCATGCCGCCGAACCAGGCGGCCTAGCCCGCCTACAAAAAGCAGTCGTGGATACTCTAAACCGATTGATTAGGCGGCTTTGCCCGTTGCCAATGGAGACAGGCAAGATTACCGCTGTAGCAATAGGGGCTAACACAACTATGGTGCACCTCCTATTGGGACTTAATCCCGCATCGATTTGTCGTGCTCCTTATACGCCTGTTGTTAACAATCCAGGTTTGATTCCCGCCGGGGAAATAGGACTTGACATTCATCCCCTGGCCCCTGTCTATTGCCTGCCGAGTATTGGAAGTTACCTTGGTGGAGATGTCATCGGTGGGATTTTAGTAAGTGGGATGTACAAACAGCCAGGAGTATCTCTATTTGTCGACATCGGCACCAATGGAGAGATCGTGATGGGTAATGAAGAGTGGCTTGTCGCTTGTGCAGGAGCAGCTGGTCCGGCTCTGGAAGGTGGCGTCACAACCTATGGTATGCGGGCTGAACCAGGGGCTGTGGATCGCGTTGCCATAGATCCAGATACAGGCAAAGTAAAGTATACAACCATCGCTAATATGCCGGCCCGTGGCATCTGTGGCTCTGGTCTAGTGGACGTTCTTGCTGAACTTTTTCTCAATGGCATCATTGGCAGGACTGCTCGCTTTCAGAATGGTCAGGAAGCCTTTGTCGTAGTCCCTGCAACAGAAGCGGCCTCGGGAGAAGATATTGTGGTTACTCAGATAGATATTAATAACTTCATGGCCACTAAAGGGGCGACCAATGCCGCTACTGATGTATTAATGGAAAGTGTAGGATGCGCTTGGCAGGAAATGAGCCATTTTTATGCAGCCGGGGCATTTGGCCAGTATCTGCCGATTGAGTCAGCTGTTACGATTGGTCTATATCCAGACCTTCCACGCTCTGCCATTGTGCGCTTGGGTAATAGTTCGGGAGAAGGAGCCCGCCAAGTGCTTTTATCTCGCACTAAGCGTTTGGAAGCAGAAGCTATCGCTGCAAAGGTGACTTATTTTGAATTAAATGCCAACCCCTCTTTCATGGAGAAATTTGTTAGCAGTAAATTTCTTCCTCATACAGACCTTGATCGTTACCCCAGCGTCAAACTACGTCTGCAAACTCGTTCCTTACCAGTTAATGCACATGCAGAGTGATCCTGAAGTAGCTATACGAGATCCCTATCGCGTTTCCTTGAAAACGTGATGGGGATCTTTTTAATCAACTTGATATTAAATACTGACAGAATGAATAAAGGGGTTTATGTGCGGTCCATATCCAGAGGAGCGCAGAGGTCATAAATACGAAAAAGAATTTGACGATGATAAATAAAGCATAAATAGCACAATAGTAGGCCTTTAAGGTGGGGATTATTTAGGAAGTTTCTCAAAGAGAGAGCTGTGGTAATGGAAGGGTGTTCAGAGAAACCAAGGCCGAATGCTAACTAATATGTACCCTAGAGAGTAGATAATTATAAGAAAATCTACCCTATAGGGTATTTGTATTTATGATGGAATTAATAGGGTTAGAGGTTGAAGAAATAGAAATAAATTTTTCAATAGACAATTATAGAATAGTTAGTTAAAATAGATACTGTAGTATTCTGTGTATTGTTTCACAGATTTGTAGCAAGGTAGAATGGGTAGAGTGGAAGGTCGTTGGAGACATATTTTTAGATGGAAGGATGGTAGAGAATGAAACATTCCCCGCTTGGGTTTATGTTGCTATCATTTTTGTGATAGCTTTTTTTATACCCCCTAAAGGGGGGCTTTCAAAGAAGCAGTAGAAGAAGGGCTGGCCTATAGTGATTTGGAATTTGGAACCACTGGCCAACCAGTTCTTGGTCGGCGATACTGCGTGCCTTCTAGCTAAGGTATCAATATGAATTTCGAAGGAGCTGAAATTTTTGACATCAATTAGTTGGCTTTTATTGACCCTGTTACCCATTGCCGTCATCATATTTATGTTGGTTATTTGGAATAAGCCTGCAGATATAAGTGGAATAGTAGGCTGGGCGGTTGTATGTATTATTGCCTTTTTCTTTTTCCAGACTAGTAGTGAGGTCCTACTCAGGTCTACAATAGCAGGGATTATAAAATCGTTTCCAGTTAGCCTGATAGTCGCTGCTTCGATGTTCCAAATATTCTTTATGGATAAGACAGGGGCACTCAAGCGAGTTATTATTTTCATTAAAACGATCGCTAGTGAAAATCAGTCAGTTCAGATCATGATACTCGCCATCGGCTTCGGTTCCCTTATGGTATCGGTTGGAGCAACTCCTAACTCCGTGCTTCCGCCGATTATGATGGCGATGGGTTATTCAACTTTTGTTTCCATTGCTATTCCGTGTATAGGGTATACGTCGCTTTGTACATATGCCCTCTTGGGCGCACCAATTGTTGTTTTCGTCGATATTGCCAATGCGGTTCTGGGCAAGGGGCATGAAATAACGTTATCACAAGCGGGAAGTGTGTTTTTTCTCTTTATACCTGTCATTACCTTATTAATCGGTTTTATGATGCTGTTTATTATGGGGAAGTGGCAAGGTGTCAAACATGGCTTGCTTCCAGTGCTTGTTACTACGGCTGTCGTAACGGTCGTTTCGTATTTTACCAATAAAGTAGAAAGTTTGGTCGTTCTGACCGGCATATTCTGTGGTGTTGCAGTAATTATCGCCATGATGCTTTATCTTTCGGCTACAGGTAAAAAGGTCATTGATAAAAGCAAGCTTACTGCTGAGGAATTGGACTATGAAAAGAAATTTCCTCTCTGGAAGGCATTAACCCCTTGGGGGCTTCTGATTGCTTTAATTCTTATACTCAACCTACCACCGAGTGTTTTTAATTATCTTTACAGGGTACAGACGTTTCCGATCCTTGGCTTGTCGGCTGACGGTAAGCCGATATTGACAAGAGTTCTTTGGAATGCCTATACGTGGATTTTTGTGAGTACCTTTCTCTCAATGGTGTTTATTAAACCCACCGCTGCCCAAGTGAAAGATACTTTTAGGATGTGGGTGAAGAGGGCTTACCGACCGATTATAGCGACCTCTAGTTTCTTTGTTATAGGGGATATTATGAATATGTCCGGCTATGATATGTTGACTAAAAAATATGTTGTACCAAGTATGGTTCAAGTTTTGGCAAATTTTGCATACCAAACATTTAGTAATGCTTATGGCTTTGTAATTAATTTTATTGGTTTGTTGGGAGGATTTATTACAGGTAGTGAAACGTCCACCATAGCAATGTTCGAGACATTTGCTATAAAGACTTCCAACATGCTTCATTTAGGAACGACAGGATTACTTATAGTAACCGCCTCCTTGGCTTTCTGCGGTGGTCTGGCAAGCATGATTTCTCCAGCGAAGTTGCAGACAGCAGCAGCAGTAGTCAATAAAATGGGTGAAGAAACTAAGGTGATTAAAGCAGTATTCGTATATGCCTTGCTATTAACATTAGTAACAGCTGTTATGGCAGTGATGTTCTTGAAAATTTATGTATGATTAGATACACTTCGAAAATC
>DHJG01000160.1:3359-4334 GCA_002404215.1 Desulfosporosinus sp. UBA4726 | reverse complement strand
CTTTCAGCCTTATCTCTTTTTTATACTAGTCAGAAGGTATAACTCTCAACTATAGGCGTTTAATTCGTAAAATCGGAACTAGGCGCGCTAAAGGATAAACGGCTAAAGGTAAGCACATTGTTAAATTCAAGAAAGTCATAGTCGTTATTTTGGGCTTTTTCCATGAGTTCAGATATAGGCGTGGTAGTAAGAATGACATCCTTAGGTTGAAGTAATTGGTCAATAAGACCGAAATGCTGAGAGTTAAAACGTATAGCAATATGCGTGTCATTTTCCCAAGTCACTTGGAGGACATAGGCATCCTTTNNATTAGTACGTCACGTCCATTTTCAAGTTTGCCAAAGGCAGATTGTTCGGGTGAATAAGCCGTAGTAAACATCTAAATACCCCAATTCATTTCCCAGTTTAGAGGGTTTCACTTACAAGGGCAGACCAATTTTTCCCTTTATAGGCGTTATAGCCTCGGGTATGCGCATAACCGTAGATTTTGGTGCCCATGGCATCCTTTTCATATATATATCCGTAGGTTTCACCTTTCATCGCAAGTTGGGCGGCAGTAAGGTGTTTTAAATTATTAGTGAGAATACCCGTACGCTCTCGGCAGGCGATGACATAACCATTGTTGTTGATTATATATAGGTCCCCATTCTTGCCAATACGTGCTGAATCTATAATGTCATAAATAAAAGTCCAGTTAAATCTTGTGGAAAAATAACCTAACAAACGACCATCGTCGCTTCGAACAGGACATGTGTAGGCTATGGTATGTGAATTACTACTAGTAGAAAGATAAAGGTCGCTTACCGATATATCATTTGCAGATTTGGCGTCTTTAAACCAGATCTTATCAGCCATGTTTTGCCCAATAAGCTCGTGGTGAACACCGGCCGCAACGATTGTACCTTCAGTATCTAGCACATAAAGGTCAAGATAAACTTCATAAATATCAACGAGGTGTTTTAATAGAACGTTCGT
>DHJG01000160.1:1544-3264 GCA_002404215.1 Desulfosporosinus sp. UBA4726 | reverse complement strand
ATCGTGTCATATGCCACATCGGCGGTTCTTACGGCCATAATTTCATTTGCTTTACTCTGTATGTTTTCGATGATTTTAGTGCTTTCTTTGGTCGAAGCTAAGCTGCGTGTCGCCAGCTTTTTAATTTCATCTGCTACAACGCTAAATCCTCGGCCAGCCTCGCCCGCTCGTGCAGCTTCTATCGCCGAATTTAGGGACAAAAGGTTTGTTTGTTGAGCTATTTGTCGAATGGAATCGATGACTTGACCCATTTCTAGATTAGCATCCTTAAGTTCACTGAGCAGGATAGAAGAATCAATCACTAGGTTGTCTTCTGACATGTAGATACCACCTCTTAAAAATAGAAATAGCCTACCCTAAAATTAGGTAGGCTTCGTTGCCAATTCTATTGTCTATTATTTGACAAGAATTTGCAAGATTTTCTTTTAGATATAAAGAAATCCAAATGCTTAAGGCAAAAAGAAGAATTATGCTAATTTCATGTCAACTTATCAATTCTTAAAATATTTATTAATTGTATTCTTTCTAGGGATACAATTAAGTAATCTCAATCGTACCAATTGGATATTCATATTTTGCCTATCAGAAAATTGTTAAATAAACTGCTGTGCCAATAATTGCGCCATTCATTTTTGAGAAGCAAATTGACAAAGGAATATCCGGACGATTGTCGGATATTTTCCTTTGTCAATTTGCTTTATTCTGCCACCGTATTATTCTGTCAATCGAAATAAATTTTGATTGACAGAATATGCAATTCGATGTAAATTTAATCGTGCTATAAAATAGTACGTATACGAACGGTTGCTGTGCAAACACAAGGGGGATCGTAATGAAAAAAATTGCTGTCATTATTTTAACAATGGTCGTGGGGCTTACAGGCTGTGGTGCAGCGACTCAAACAGAAACGAAAGCAAATGTCAGTGTTCAAGAAAGTGAGCCAGTCTTTATTATGGCGGGCATAATTGATGCCAACGATAAAGCTGTAATTACCACGAAAATATCAGCTAAAGTAGCAGCTATTTCTGTTGACGTAGGCACTGCTGTGAAAAGTGGGGAAACGATCATCACGCTTGACACTAAAGACATTGAAGCCCAAGTAGCTCAGGCTCAGGCCGGTGTTAGTACCGCCCAAGCAAATTTAATCAAGGCGCAGTCAGGTGCCCGGCCTGAGCAGATAGCTCAAGCCCAGGCTACTTTGGACAGTGCTAAAGTAAGTTATCTTAATACAAAAAGTAGTTTTGATCGGAACCAGCAACTCCTCGCTGCTGGCGCAATAACTCAAGCTCAATTTGAAACAGTTCAGACACAATTGGCCGGTGCGCAGGCTCAGTTTAACTCGGCCCAAAGCCAACTGGATCTCTTAGTTCAAGGAGAAACCCATGAAACGTTAAACGTCTTGCAGGCACAAGTCAATCAAGCCCAGGCAGCTCTAGACCTAGCAAAAACGCAGCTTGCCTTTGGAACGATCGTTTCTCCTATCTCTGGAACAGTTAGTGTGAAAAATATCAATGTAGGAGAATTAGCATCTCCTGGGGCTGCCTTGGTTTCAATTGTAAACGTTGATTCTTTGTTCATTAATGCTTCTCTGCCTGCTGGACTTATTAGCAGTGTGAAAGCTGGACAGAAAGTCGTCGTGAAAGTATCCGAAATTCCTGATAAAGAATTTTCGGGGGAAGTTTCTGTTGTAGATCCTGTGATAGACTCCCGCAGTAGAACT
>DHJG01000160.1:713-1404 GCA_002404215.1 Desulfosporosinus sp. UBA4726 | reverse complement strand
GGAATGGAAAAACGCAAAAAAATTATTTATTTGATTCTTGCAGTGATGGTGGTAGCCTTCGCAAGTATAGGAACATATTATTGGTACGAAAATGCATATTTCGTCTCCACAGAGGATGCAAAAATTACTGGTGACTTAGTAAGTGTGGGCCCACAGATCTCTGGAAAACTTTTGGAATTAAATTTTGAAGAGGGAGACGCAGTTATTAAGGATCAGATTCTTGGGCGTCAGGGAATGAGTAATCCTCAGGAAACCAATATAGACCAGTCGGTTTTCAGGGCACCTATCAATGGCATCGTGATTAAAAAGCAAGGAACAGTTGGGGAGGTTATTTCAGCGGGACAAACGATTGCGATGCTGATTGATCCAAATAAGCTCTATATCACGGCAAACATTGAAGAAACGAAACTGGGAAAAATAAGGCAGGGTCAAAAGGTGGATATCACTATCGACCAATTTAGTAGTAAGAAATTCTCTGGAAAAATAAAATATGTAGGTCAAGCTTCTAATTCTACCTTTGCACTGCTTCCTTCCTCAACCAGTGCGACTTTTACCAAAGTAGTTCAGAAAATACCTATAAAAATTGAATTTGATAAAAATGATAATACGCTGCTCCCAGGTACGAATGCTGTTGTCAATATCCACATTAAGTAATGAGGGGAAATGAATATGACAGAACAACAAGCTATTC
>DHJG01000160.1:0-582 GCA_002404215.1 Desulfosporosinus sp. UBA4726 | reverse complement strand
TAGGTGGCGGTGCCATTATGCCTGTAGGAATGGCGTACATTTTTTCGATATTTCCTGTCAGTGAACGCGGTAAAGCCTTAGGGTTTTGGGGTATAGCTTCAATGTCTGCACCTGCAATAGGACCGACCCTAGGTGGCTATATTATTCAATATATGGACTGGCGCTTTATTTTTTATGTGAATGTTCCAATTGGAGTCATTGGCATTTTCTTTGCGGGTATTTTATTGACTAAAACATCGCTTAAAACATATCAAGGAAATTTTGATTTTATAGGATTCTTTTCCTCGATTATAGCGATTGTCAGTCTTTTATATGTCCTTGGTGAAGGTAGTTCTATTGACTGGGGAAAGATCCAATTTCCGCTTATACTGGCCTTAGGATGTGGTAGCCTCCTCATTTTCATAGTGAACGAATTAGCTCATCCCGAGCCTTTGCTAGATTTAAGGTTGTTTAAAAACTATGATTTTACGCTTAGTCAAATTATAACAAGTATAACAATGATGGCTATAATGAGTGGAATATATATGCTGCCCTTATTTTTGCAAAACTTAAGGGGATACACAGCTATGCAAACAGGTTTGA
>DHJG01000214.1:10478-13965 GCA_002404215.1 Desulfosporosinus sp. UBA4726 | reverse complement strand
CAACAAAACCAGCAAAATTCATGCACAAATCGACAGCCCCAAATGCAATAGTTTGTGTATCGAATAGTTCTACGAAATCTCAGAAATTAATAGCTTTAATGTAATGCCTCGGAGCTTTTAAGCTCCGAGGCATATGTGTTAGTGGATTTAAGACAGTCTCACTCGCCTTTCTTTCTCCATATAATGGTAAATAACATGGAAAAGAGAGGTGAATAATATTGAATTACGCAACGGAAATATTTCACGTTCATAACTACAACTTTCGAACTACTTTTGAGGATGGTCACACACACTGTATGTTCGGTGTAACCACTCTGGGAACTACAAGAGGAAACACTCACGTCCATTATTACCGTGGGGTCACCACCTTGGCCGATGGACATGTCCATTACTATAGAGGTGTAACTGGACCTGCCATTTACCTTCCCGAGGGTGGTCATATCCACTACTACCAAGGTGTTACAACCTTTAACAATAGGCATAAGCATGCTTACGCCGGGACTGATTCCCCGTCTTACCCTTAACCAAAGACTATTATCAGGATCGAATTTATCTGAACAATCTATTATACGGTCATCATGAAGGTAAAGTGGATGTAGCGAAGGTTCAAAATGGAAGAGGTAACAGATAGATTAAATTAAATAGGGGAGGGCAGTTAAGCTCTCCCTGTTTGTTATGTAAATGGTTCGGCTAACTTGAATTATTGCATTAGTTTGTTTTTCGATCTCAGCTTTTACCTGGGATTTGCCTACACGAGTCGGGGTGATCTTTTGAACAGCATGGGACCAGAAGAACCGTGATGATCCTTAGATACAAGCCTTTTTTGCGCTAAATAGCTGAATAGAAATAAGATTGTCTCTCACACCAACGCATTTTGTTTTAAGTTAAAGAATAGTTAGGGATATATTGTACTTTGGAATTCAGACCTCATATGTAATCTGAATTTATTTACTTCTTCTAACAGAAATGATCTCAGCTAGAATGCTTATAGCAATTTCGGGCGGAGTTTGAGCGCCTATATTTAAACCAATTGGCGCTCTCAAACGTGCTAGATTTTGTGCATTATGACCAGCCTCTTGCAATTTTCGAATAATAGTGGATACCTTTTTTGTACTGCCTAGCATGCCTACATAGTTAGCTGAAAAGTTTAGGACACCTTTTAGACATTCTGCATCTGTCTGGTGACTCCAGGTCGCAATTACTACATAGGTGTCACCATTAGGTCTATAATTGTTAATACCTGTTGCAAAATCAGCGCAAATAACCGCATGAGCTTCAGGGAAAAATTCTGGAAGAGCATAATCTGATCGATCGTCAATTACAGTTACTTGAAAATCAAGCGGTTTTGCATAATAGGCAACTTCTCTTGCCACATGGCCGGCACCTAGTATTAATAACCGCGTTGTTTTTAAAACTGGTTCTACCAACCAGCTAGACTCTTCACTTAGTCTAATAACGTCGGCCCGCCTGGATGAGTAAATCTCTTGAATCTTTTCAGCAGAGAGTTCTAAACCGTTTGGAGGCAGACCCCATATAATATTCTTAGAATCAAAAATACTTTTATTATAGGGCGGAACTAAGGACGTAACTATCACAGCATCTTTGCCTCTTAGCTGTAGATTCAGAACAAATTGCCAAAAGTCATTTCCCTGAACGGCCTCCAATAGAACATCCATATTGGCCCCACAAGCGGATAAGCTAGAAATACCGGTCTCCTGATTAATCACGATACGATGGATTTCTCCTTGAACTGCACTGTCAACGGTCATAAGCGCCAGCGCTCTTTTAAAAATAAGGTTCTCTGCGGTTCCGCCTCCAATAGTTCCTATTGTTGGGCCATTTCCCATGATCAACATTTGGGTGCCTTGATCACGGGGCGTAGAGCCCTCAGTGTGGACAATAGTAGCCAGGACAGCCTTTTCTGGCGTGTTTTGTAGGTTCAAAATGGCTTCTATTATAGTTTCATCCAAGGATAGCACCTCTCTCTATTTCAAGTTCTTCGATCAAGAAACTTAATATTTTTCCATTGTTACACCAATATCGGAAGGCTTCCCAAAATACATCGCAGTGGTCACAATGGCATTGATGCCTGTACGAGCATATTCTTCGATATTGCCTCCATTTATACCACCAGCTCCAAGAAGGGTAATATTCGGGTTAATCCGTCTGATTTGATCAACTAAGAGTTTTAAATCATCTGCTGGAATCTTATCAAATTGTAAGCCGTCTACTCCAGATTCAATCAAAAGGAGTGCATCTTCAATAGTTTCAACCTCAACGATGATCTTCTTCTCACAGGCATTAGCTTTTATCTGTTTCATTTCTTGGGCAAGATCGTTGATGTCGCCAAGGAAAGCCACATGCTGCTTAAAAATTAAGACCGATTCTGATAAGCCTAGCCGGTGAGGAAAAGCACCTCCGGCGATTATCGATTTTATGACAAGTTCTTTTGTACCTGGAAAGGATTTTCTAGTAGCAACAACAGTTATATGCGGATTGACTGACCTAGCCGTTTCTACCATTTTTTTTGTTCTTGTCGCAATACCTGAACAGTATTCCAGTATGTTCATAGACACTTTCCAAGCTATATGAAGGTTTGAGGCTAAGCCTTCAGCTTCAATAAATATATCACCCTTGTTAACAACGGAACCAGACGGTAACGCTCGAATTGGCGTAATTTCCAGTTTAGCAAAGATCCTTAATACTTCCTCTACTCCTGATAAAATCGTAAATTCTCGCGCAGTAAAACTGATTTTCCCCTTGATTCCACCAATACCTAGGGTCAGTGTCGTTAAATCGATATACGGAACATCCTCTTTGATCCATCGGTCAATTGTTTCATCACTTATATAAAGCATATGTTACCTCCCTCTTTATGAAATTCAGCTATTTGACCTTGATAAAACCATTCTTTTCGAATATTTGCATTGCTTCATCACTCTGTAGATACTCCAAAAACTTCGATGCTGCTTCAATGTTTTTGGAGGCTGTTACTACCGCGGCTGGTAATATTACTGGCTGATGAGAATTAACCGGCGCCATAGCCACGATTTTTACTTTAGGCGAGGTAATCGCAATTGTATCCCAAACAAAGCCTGCTTCGGCATTGCCTGTCTCAACATAGGCCATTACTTGCATTAGATCTTTACCCATGACCAGCTTGGGTTGTAAGCTGTCCCATAATTTGAGGGTTACTAAGGTTTCTTTAGTGGTTTTGGCTGATGGTACCGATTCTGCCTCGCCGATTCCTATTTTCTTCACCTCTGGTTTAGGTAAATCTTCGAAGCCATTAATCGAAGTATTACTTTTAGCTGTGATTAAGACCAGTTCATCTCCTAGTAGGTTGACTCTAGAGTCTTTCTTAATAAGTCCTTTTTGCTCTAGTGCATCCATTTGTGGTTTACCTTGAGAAATAAATATATCCATGGCAGCACCTTGTTCGATTTGATTTTGTAGCGTACCTGAAGGTCCATAACTATAAGCTAAA
>DHJG01000214.1:6776-10431 GCA_002404215.1 Desulfosporosinus sp. UBA4726 | reverse complement strand
AATTAAAAGCTCAACTGGTTTATTCTGTTCAATTTTGCTGTCTTCCGTTTTTTCATTCACAGCATTTGAACATCCTGATATAAATAGAATTAGTAAGAATATCGAACAAGTAATAAGTCTTACCGCAACTTTAATTTTATTTGTCTTATGAACGTTATTGAACATTTTCATAAATTCTACCTCTTTCTCATTACATTTACTAGTTAAATTAGATAATAATCAAGTGATCCGGGTCAAAGCGAAGGTTCCAAGGTTGTGGTTTATCCTTTATTTCAAACCATGCTTGTTTGGTGATCTCCCATTGTATGTGATAGTTACCCTGTCCTAAAGTCTCGTTTTTCATGGATAGATAGACTGTCATCCTTGACGGAGTCTCACTTGTAAAATTAAGCCAGCATTTATACACGTTGTCATTCCTTCCATTTGAGGTTATTTCTGAGGCCACTTGGATCGTGTGTGCACGAATACCGACGTTCTTGATTTGCATGGAGATTTCATGCCTAGTTTTTAAGTTAATTCCCCACCTTTCGATCCGATGATTTCCAAGGCAATCGCTATGGAATTTGACAATATATGTTCATCCATTTAAGATTAATCTATATGATTAGCCACAAGGGGGATTACATAACCATGAAGTTTAGCGAGTTTTCTTATCGTAGGCCGGATTTGGTTGAGTTGGAAACTAAGCTTTCTGATCTTTTAACTAAGTTTGATCAAGCCGAGGATTTCGAGCAACAGGATGCGCTGATGGTAGATATTAATAAGCTAAGAAGCGAATTTGAGACAATGGAACAGCTTGTGATCATCCGCCATACTGTCGATACGAATGACCCATTTTATGAGGGAGAACAGGATTATTTCGATGAGGGAACGCCGATTTATCAGGGCTTGATTTCCCGGTACTATCAGTCGTTGGTCAACTCCAAGTTCAGGCAGGAGTTAGAAGGGAAGTGGGGAAAACAGCTTTTTACGCAAGCAGATCTAACCCTTAAAACCTTTGCTCCGGAAATAATCGAAGATTTACAACTGGAAAATAAACTCTCCAGTGAATATACCAAGCTCATCGCTTCGGCCAAGATCATGTTTGAAGGGGAAGAAAGAAATCTGCCCGGCTTAGTTCCCTTCCAATTAGCGACCGATCGAGCCATGCGCAAAAGAGCTAATGAGGCTAAATATGCTTTCTTTATCACCAACGAAGAAGAGCTGGATGAAATTTACGATGGTTTGGTCAAGGTCCGGACACGTATGGCCGAAAAGTTAGGATTTGCGAATTTCATTGAACTTGGGTATGCCAGGATGCTTCGCTCGGACTACACTCCAGTCATGGTGGCAAATTTTCGCAAACAGGTATTAGACTCTATCGTTCCAGTTGCTAGTAAATTGCGGGACAGACAGAGGGGACGACTAGGGTCTGCTGACCTGACCTATTACGATGAGGCGTTTAATTTTCAAAGTGGTAATGCCACTCCCAAGGGGGATCCAGAGTGGATCGTGGACAATGGACGGCGCATGTATGACGAGTTGTCGGCTGAGACGGGCGAGTTTTTTAAGTTCATGGTGGAAAATGAACTTATGGATTTGGTCAGTAAGAAGGGTAAAGCTGGTGGTGGCTACTGTACCTACATAAGCAATTATAAGGTGCCTTTTATATTTTCTAATTTTAACGGTACTTCTGACGACATTGATGTTTTGACGCATGAGGCAGGGCATGCTTTTCAAGTTTATTGCAGCAAGGATTATCAAATTCCAGAATATCATTGGGCTACCTATGAGGCCTGTGAGATCCACTCGATGAGTATGGAATTCTTCACTTGGCCTTGGATGGAACTTTTCTTTAAAGAAGATACAGACAAATATAGGTTCACCCATTTGAGCGAGGCTTTACTCTTCATCCCTTATGGAGTTACTGTCGATGAATTCCAACATTTTGTCTATGCTCACCCAGAGGCTTCTCCACAGGATAGGAAAACAGCTTGGAGAGAAATCGAAAGGAAATACTTACCTCATCGCGATTATGAGGACAACGACTTTCTAGAACGTGGTGGGTACTGGCATCAACAAGGGCACATTTTTGGTGATCCGTTTTATTATATAGATTACACTCTTGCCCAAATCTGTGCCTTCCAGTTCTGGAAAAGGTCCCGCGAAGATCGTGATACCGCTTGGAATGATTACCTGAGGCTTTGTCAGGCTGGGGGTAGTAAGTCTTTTCTGGAACTGGTTGGATTAGCCAATTTAATTTCTCCTTTTCAAGACGGTTGCATCTCATCCGTAGTGAAGGTCATCGAAGACTGGCTCGACGAGGTGGATGATTCTAAACTTTAGCCCTCCTAGCAACAGAAATATGGTAGGAGAGCCGTCTCAATAGACCACTTTTGGGCCGGAAAGTATTGGTGTGTGATTAATGGGTAGAGTTATTATAGTAGAAGGGAAAACCGACAAACAGCGTTTGCAGCAGCTTTTGGATGAGCCAGTGGAAATCGTTTGTACATATGGAACTTTAGGTGTAGTCAAATTAGAAGAGTTAATTGCCAAGTTCAGTGATGATGAGGTTTGTGTTCTTCTGGATGCCGATCATGCTGGCGACAAAGCACGGCGGTTATTTAAGCAAGAGTTTCCCAACGTTCGTCACTTATACACCCAACGGATGTACCGTGAGGTGGCGACCACCCCGTTGACCGTCTTGGCACAGATCCTTGTGGGTGCCCATTTTGCGGTGAAGATGCCAGAAGGCGAAGATATGTAAAGAGGCCGGAACGAAAACTTAGGTTTTGTTCCGGCCTTTTCGATTAAATCTAGGCTTTGAGGTGTAACTCTGGAGTGAAAAAGCAGGCTTTTGATTGGTCGTAGAAGGCTGGTACTTGACAATTTTGCTGTATAATTTTCGAATATGGTTATTATAATCCTTAAGACAAAGTTGTATCAATAAAATTGGTCTTTGTTCTGTTTTAATGAAAGAGGGGATTGTAATGTCTAAATGTGAACTCTGTGGAGTTGAAGTTGCCAAAGAGGTTTTCAAGAATGATGATGGTTCACCAATATGTCAGGATTGTAAGATGAGGATTTCCTCTTCTCCCTCCAAGCCTTGCAAAAGTGAGTATTAGTTCACAGTTACACAGAGAGAAGGAATGCCCATGGCGTTCCTTCTCTTCTGTGTGACGACTTAGTCCTGCCAGTGATCCCTATGTAGAGGGGCAGTTAATTCACCTTTATGTTAAATTAATGCTATAATTATTCGACGGATTTAAATGATGGGCGGAACTCTATGATTAGAAGGGCGAATGACTGGAATGATCGACAAACTATTGAACATGTTGGACAAGTATGATATTAAACGTGCAACTGAGCTTATTAAAAAGGAGGTTTTTCAAGCCTCCGAAGAATTAGTTTATAATGTGGAATCAATTATTTTACCAGAATATCAACAAGTGAACGTTCCGCTAGAAGTCGAAGAATTTCTGAAACATTTGCAGATGATCCCTTTCGAACATCATGATTTTCGCTGGGGTAGTTCTGAGTTTTGTCAGGATTCATTGTCCTATGCAAGGCGCCAGGAAACACAGGCTAACTCAATTACGTATAAGTCCTACTGGCCTTCTTTTCACAGCCTTGATGATGCCCAAGAGAAATGGTATTTTTACTGGAGAAAAGAAGT
>DHJG01000214.1:0-6696 GCA_002404215.1 Desulfosporosinus sp. UBA4726 | reverse complement strand
ATTTTTACTGGAGAAAAGAAGTCCTGAGTGGTAACTATATAGATACAAATTCGGGCTATATTTTGATCTTTGTTTATGAACTGCTTAACTATACATTTAATGATAATGCTGCTTTTAACCTGAGTATGCTTGATCGGCTGTATACGAATTATCATGATAAGTATTTTGATTTGGCGAATTATCTACCACAGTGGATTGCTGATTTTTGCTATGAGTTAGGAGAGTATGACCTTGAAAAGAAGTGGGCTGCTAAAGTACATACTCATGAATATTCGGACTATGATAACCTTAAAAGATTAGAGAATAAACTAGAGACTGTTTCCATTACTTTTTGGAAACGATTTATACGGTACAGTAAAACAAAGTTTTTCAAAGCAAATAGGAACCTAATCTATAAGGTTTTTAAAGCATCGGTATCACTTTTAAGAACTAATTACCAAGCTCAAGGGAAAAATCTTATTGACGAATGGATGCCGCTAAATGAGAAAGCCCAGTTTGAACGCTCATTGTTTCGAAACGCAATAATAGGCCGTAAGGTTCAGATAAAAACAGAAGTCAACCGAAGACCAACGCTTAAGATGAGAGAAGACCTTACCGCATTATTTCGTTTGGCTGAAAATATTGCTAGAATGAATATCGGAGAAAAGCGCCAATTAAGCCTTGATGAAGTGCTCTTCCCTGAGGGGTTTAAAAATGTACTTATTGAGTTGTTTGTGGCTAGATCTGAATCTGCACCATTTACTAAAGGTCGATTCATAAAGACTAGAGATCAAGGAGTTCGTGGATTAGGTAGTGCTATTCCAAACCCTCCAGAAAATCCTGACCCAATCGTTGCGACAATCCCTATTATCGAATTCGATTTAGATAGAATTGATATGTTGGATAAAGAAAGCAAAGAGTTATTAGAACTATTTGCTCTCCGGTATGATGATCAAGAAGAAGATGAACCTCAAGATACATCTGATATTGCAGAAATGGTGAACTCCCTTGAAACCCTAAAAAGTTCTGCTAAGGATAAGGACCAGTTGCCAAATTCGCCTCAAGAGTTGTCCTTAGACGAGGAGGTCGAGTCTTTCATTGCTGTGCTAAATGAGCTAGAACGCGATTTTATTACTGGTTTTAAAAATATGGTGAGGGCAACCGAAGAAGGAATGCAAACCCTTAAGTCTCGTGATATCATGATGGGAGTATTTCTTAACACCCTCAATGAGAAGTCCTTGGAATATTTGGGGGATAATCTCGTTGAACAAGAGGGCGATGTTCTCAGTTTCAATGAAGATTTCAAGCAAGTATTTTTTACACTTATTAAGGAGGATTAGAATACGTGGCGGGAAAACTTCGTAAAAAGGATTCAACAGCAATCTTAAACTCGTTATATGGGGGAGTTGTCCCCAATAGAGGTTTAGAACACATTATGGTTGGCCGAAAAGAAGAGGCTACGCAAATTTTGAAAGATTTAGGGACTGTGAAGGATGGCACCTCTCTGATTAAATTTATTATTGGGTCCTTTGGTTCTGGAAAAACATTTCTGCAAGCGTTAATCCAGCAAGTGGCCTTTAGCGAGAAATTCGTGGTCGGTAAGGTTGATTTTGATGCCAATCGTCGACTTTATGGTTCTGAGGGCAAGTCCGTCGCAACATATTCGGAAATGATGAAGAATCTGAGTATCGCTACCTGTCCTGAAGGAAACGCTTTGCCGATTATTTTGGATCAATGGATCAGTGAAGTACAGACAAAAACCATGCAAGACAAAGGGTATGGATCTGTTGCTTATGATAACCCACAGTTTATTAAAGATGTGGAACACGAGATTGCTGAAACCGCGACCAAGATGGATGGCTTAGTGGGTGGCTTTGACTTTGTGCGAGTTCTTATGCAATATTTTAAGGGATTTGTTGAAGACAATAGTCATCTTCAACGGAGCGCTCTTCGTTGGCTGCGGGGGGAATATTCCACCAAGACTGAGGCCAGAGGGGACCTTGGGGTCAGAGATATTATTGATGACTCTAACTACTATGATTATATTAAGGTTATCGCTCAATTCGTTCGCCAAATCGGGTATTCTGGTTTGGTCGTTAATTTCGATGAGGCGATCAATCTCTATAAAATAAACCATCCGCAAGCACGTGATAAGAACTATGAAACTATCCTCAAGATTTTTAATGATACTCTTCAGGGAAATGTTGTAGGCCTGTATATCGTCTTTAGTGGTACTCCTGAGTTTCTCGAAGACGAGCGGAGAGGGCTTTATAGTTATGAAGCCATCAAACGAAGACTAGTTTTAAACAAGTTCGAAAGTAGCGAATTTCGGGATTTATCTCAACCGGTTATTAAACTCACACCGCTTAAACAGGAGGAATTGTTTCTGTTGCTTAAAAATCTTGTGGCAATCCATGGGTTTCATTATGATTATGAACCTAACGTTCTAGGGGAGGAAATCCGCTCGTTCATTATTCAGGAATATTCCAGGCCGGGGGCTGCCGAGAATTTAACGGCGAGCGATATTATCCGGACATTTATTGGGGGGTTAAACATTCTTCAGCAGAATTCTGAGTTTGACCGAACGAAGATTTTTGGAGCTCAGGATAATTCGAACGTTCAGACTGCAAAAAAGCCAGTAGCAGGACGGTTTCATTCGGCGTAAGGGTCTGATGCATAATGCCCACTCGCGTCGTAATAATTGTGTCATTTGTTGCTTAGTTAGCACTGCACTATACTCTTACTGGGTAAAATGGGGGAATCTTTGTGGATACGTTCAAGCTTTTATCGGAAAAAATGCAAAAGCGCATTTGGGCTATGAAATGGGAACGTTTTACACCAGTTCAGGATCAAACAATCCCATTGATTATCCAAACTGACTCAGATATCATTGTTTCATCTAACACAGCTTCGGGGAAAACCGAAGCTGTGTTTCTACCTATTATCACTAAGATAGAGGTCAGTGCGTTAACTGAGTTAAAGGTTATCTATATTTCCCCGCTCAAAGCGTTAATCAACAATCAATTTGGGCGCATTGAAACATTATGTAAAGACTGTGAGATTGAAATTCATCGCTGGCATGGGGATGTAGGCCAAAGCCAAAAAAATAAGTTGCTGAAGAATCCCTCAGGAATTCTTCAGATTACTCCTGAATCTCTAGAAAGCTTGTTCATTAACAAGACTGGACATTTAATAAGCCTCTTTCAGGGAGTGGAATTCATCGTGATTGATGAAATTCATTCTTTCTTAGATTCTCAGCGAGGGGCACAACTTCGTTCCTTATTGTCGAGGATGGAAGCGTATGCCCGGGTACGACCACGTATCCTTGGTTTATCGGCAACTATTTCTAATTTTGACCTAATTAAACGTTGGATTAATCATAAGAGACCTGAGGAAGTCGAAGTAGTAGAAGCCTCTGACGAGGGTAAAGAACTTCAGTATTCCTTATTACACTTTCCAGCCGGAAAGGATCGTAAAATACCCTTAGAGCTTTTTGAAGATCTGAGGGATGTCACCAGAGACTATCAATCACTAATCTTTTGTAATAGTCGAGGCATGGTTGAAGAAACGACAGTAATACTTAATCGTTTGGCAGAGAAGGAAGGGATCAAGGAAGGGTACTTTGCTCATCACTCCTCGATCGACAAAGCGGAAAGAGAGTACGTAGAGAAAAAGTTGGCTACTTCTAAAACTCCGCAGAGCATTATTTGTACCAGTTCGCTTGAGCTCGGTATCGACATAGGCGCGATCGATCTCGTCTGTCAGATAGACACCACGTTTACTGTTTCTTCGTTGAAGCAACGCATGGGGCGTTCTGGGAGAAAGCAAGAGCAGGCTCAGCTCCTTCAAATGTATACGACGAGTGGGGACAGCTTGGTTCAGTCGGTTGCCGTCATGAAGCTTCTGCTCGAAGGTTGGATTGAACCAGCAATTGGTTATCCAGTTCCCTATGATATTCTTTTTCACCAAATTATCTCTCTCTGTCAGGAATACAATGGCGTAACTTGGAGTCAGCTCCTTCACCGTCTTGACGAAAACGCTGCATTTTGTAAGCTTCCCAAGCATAGCATCGTTAATTTAGTTAGCCATATGGTTCATTCAGAGATGCTGGAGATCGTTCCTGGGCTCAATGAGTATATTGTTGGGCTAGAGGGAGAAAGGTTATTGAGGGGGAAAGATTTTTACTCAGTGTTTATGGTCGCCATCTATTATGATGTGTACTGTGGCATTCGGAAAATTGGACAGCTCGATAAAGGGGTTAGGTTTGATATTGGGGAAAACGTCATCTTGGCAGGAAAGCTGTGGACCATTAAGGATATGGATACCAAAAAGAATAAGATCTACGTTAAAGTAGCGGTGAATGCCAAAAAGCCAAAATATTTGAGTGATCCCGGTAAGATTGACCACAAAATCGCAGAAACGATGTTTGGGGTCTTGTGCTCGGAGGAGCAATTCCACTATCTTGATGCCAAAGCTTCTCAGAGTCTGGAGGCACTTCGCCGAAAATATCATATGTATGGTATATCTATAAATCAACGCGTTGCTTGGGAGTCACGGGATACCTTGATCTTTGAGCCCTTTGCAGGGACCGTACTTTGTAATACGTTGATTTGGCTGCTTCGAGCAGTATCTGGTTTAGATATTAAGCGCTGGCCTAGTCAAGTAGAACGCATTGTTTTACCTAAGGCTGTAATATTTTCAGAGCTTGTGGAGAAAATACAGAGTCGAGAGTGGGAGGAAGCGGATCTTGTCTCGTACATAAGGGAAAATGAGTGGCTTGTAACGAAATATTCACCTTATATAATGGACGAGCTACAACAAGAAATGCATTTCAAAAGCGAAACTGATCTTAAAGGTGCCCTGGAATTCTTAGAGAGTTATAAGCTTATTACTATTTCATTGGCGGATTAAAGCCCAAGTGTATTTCCATATTATAGTCTTCGTTGGCAATCAATCATGACGTTATAGTTTAGAATCCTGGCTGAAAGTTCTTGTTTTGAAATTGGAGGGTTTGCCTCGGTTGAATGTAAATCGTCTGTGGTTGAGGGAGGGGGAAAACAATCTTTTTCTTTGGCTACTTGATCAAGATAACCCGAGTTTTTAAGGACAATGTAGGCCGCTCTAAGTTTTCGTGGCAAAAAATAAAGACCTTCAATTTTTAATGGTTTTCCTGCGCCAGGAAGGTTTTTGAAATCTCCCTTAGCTATTGCTTCCAGAATTCTTCGTTCAGTAAGAATACTAAAGATATCCTTCATTACGCTATCACCTCACAATGACAAAATGTCTTTCGACTTTGTTGTATTATATGGTGAC
Organism: Desulfosporosinus sp. UBA4726; assembly: GCA_002404215.1. Lineage (GTDB taxonomy): Bacteria > Bacillota > Desulfitobacteriia > Desulfitobacteriales > Desulfitobacteriaceae > Desulfosporosinus. Next base: position 1,404 of record DHJG01000214.1, on the reverse strand, counting down.
CAGGCGCGATAATTCACAATAATTTTAGTCTTTTGTTATAATGACACCTTCCAAGCGTTACAAGTCTGCAAAGTTGTCTACGATCTGACTAATTATTAGGGAACGAATTAATTCATTGTTGCAATAATAGGAGGAATATTTCGGAAGCAGGTGGAATTATAATGAGGAACACATAGGCTCTATTAGCCCTCATCTTGTTTGGAGGTATGTTATGGATGATAAGGTAGCAGTTATAGAAGGAGTTTATGATTTATTTTTACCAGGTGTCCCTACGTCACTTCATAGGTGGGGAAGGGTAGTGTGGTTGCATGATATAGAAGTGGGCCTTAATGGGCAACTGTTATTTGTAAGAGATGGAAGACTAAAAAGGACTATGTTAAGTCGTATTTCTAATATCATTCAGACAAAAGACTACTTTGAGATTCATACCCAAAGTAGTCTTTATAGGCTTAGGTTTATCTAAGTAAAGTGGTAGTTGGGTTGCATTATTTCGGGTGTAAGGGAGAGGTCATTTATGGGGAAATCAGAGGTTGCTGTTCTATGTCTGGCATCCGGATTTAACTGTGCTCAAGCAGTATTTTCTACATATAGTGAATTCGTCGGATTAAAACCGGAAATGGCATTAAGAATTGCCGGAGGTTTTGGAGGCGGAATGGGGATCAGTGAAACCTGCGGTGCGGTAACCGGAGCATTTATGTTGATTGGATTAAAGTATGGCAACGTAAATGTAGATGACAAGGTGAATAAAAGAAAAACTAAGTTACTCGTTACTGAGTTTACAAGAAGATTTATAGAACTTAATAACTCAGTTAAGTGTAAAGAACTACTTGCCTACGATATTAGCATTCCAGAAGAAATGAGTATTGTACGAGAGAAGAAGCTTTTCAGTACGCTCTGTCCTAAGCTTGTCAAGGATTCATCAGAAATAATCGAGGAACTATTGGAGTTATGATTCTTCTCTAACATTCTATATTTTCGCAAGGTTTTCAACGGTTCTTTCTGATACAATATCTCCGGTGTTCAATGTCGATATGGGTTCAATTAAAACAACATGCACTTCTTCTTCGGCCACAGGCATATGTTCTACACCTTTTGGAATTATTATTAATTCACCTTCTTTTATCAGGGCAACCTTATCTCTGAACTTTATTAATAGCGTACCTTTAATAATCCAAAACAGTTCGTCTTCATTTTCGTGACTATGCCAGAGAAATTCGCCTTTTAGCTTTGCAACCTTAACATAAGAATTATTGAGTTCTCCAACAATTTTAGGACTCCAAAATTCATTAAACAAGCTCAATTTTTGTACAATATTTACTATATCCATCATAATCACACCCCCTCGTAATATTCTTTTCTAGCACGTATGCTATCTAAAAAGAACCACTGTAGAATTTATAATTT